>NZ_JBVOON010000011.1:0-153373 GCF_055664235.1 Rhodococcus sp. NPDC019050
GTCGTCGTGCCATGTCGTGTACTCGCCCTCCTGCACTCATTTTGGTGCATTCGAACTCGCACAACCACTGGACCTGCTCAGTGGGATCCAGTCACCCCTCCGCAGTAGCACCATTGCTCGCCGAGTGGGAGGCCCACGGCACTGCGATGACGCGAACCAAATGCTCAGTTGACAGCTGCGACCGCCGTGCCGAGTCCCATGGAATGTGCCAGAAACATCGTCGGCGATTCGTGACACATGGTTCGACGGAGTTGCCAACGAAGCCACTCGTCTGCTCAGTCGGTGGGTGCACGAAACTGGTACGAGCGCGCGGACTCTGTCGATCTCACTACGCGCGACACCTCCGCAACGGCACCGTCTGCGCTGAGCCTGGGTGCGAAAGGGAGGCCAATACACGGGGACTCTGCAAACCGCATTACAACCGATGGCTAGGGAACCGCCCCGTCCAAGCATGACTGGTGACCAAGACCGCTCAGCGGGATAAGTTATCGGTCGCGTAGCGTCAAAGATAATTTATTCAGCGAATGACAACTCGTCTAGGCCCGACACAGAGGTACGAGTTGAGGTACGTGCGGAAGCCCGTCATGGCCGTTCTTATCATGCCTTAGTCGGTCTTGTTCTTACCCAGCTGACCTGGGACGATGCCATTCGTTCAGCTTCCCAAGCTGAATACGCGGGTTCGATTCCCGTCATCGGCTCAGACGAAAAGCCCCGGCCGGATTATCTTCCGGTCCGGGGCTTTCGCGATTCTCGGTACTGCGGTTCCGGGTGCCGATGTCGTCCTCGGAACGCGCGAGAGATGTATCAGAATTCGAACACCACTCGAGCGGGAACAGATCCGCTGAGCACATCGCTGATCGACTGGTTCACCGATTCCAACGGTCGGGTTTCGGAGATGACCTGGGTGCGTCCCGCTGCGTGCAGGGCGAAGACGTCGGCCAGGTCGTTGCGCGTCCCCACGATCGATCCGATCACGGACTTGCCGCCGAGCACCGTGTCGAAGATCGGCACCGGCAACGACGCATCACCGGCCGGCAGCGCTACACAGACGAGTCGCCCGCCGCGACGCAGCGAGGCGTAAGCCTGCTGGAAGGACGCAGCCGAGGCCACGAGCGCGAGAGCCACATCCGCTCCCCCGAGGCGGGCGATCGCCTCCACCGGGTCCTCCTTCTTGGCGTTGACAACATGGTCTGCGCCGAGACGCCGCGCCATTTCGAGCTTCTCGTCTTCGACGTCGACAGCGACCACGAAGCCGCCTGCGATCCGCGCATACTGCACTGCGAGGTGTCCGAGTCCGCCGATACCGAAGACGGCGACGGTCTGCGCGGGACGCACCTTCGCCACCAGTACCGCCTTGTAGGTCGTCACGCCGGCGCACGTCAGTGGCCCCGCGTCCACGGACGAAACACCGTCGGGGACAGGGGTTGCGAAAGCAGAGGGGAGCACCGCGTACTCACCGAAGCTGCCGTTGACGGAGTAACCGGAATTGCGCTGGTTCTCGCACAGAGTCTCCCAGCCGGAGATGCAATACCGGCACGCACCACACGCATATCCCAGCCAGGCGATGGCGACCCGCTCACCCACCGGTCGGTCGGTGACGTCCGATCCGATCGCCTCGACACGTCCGATGCCCTCGTGCCCGGGTATGAACGGCGGAGACGGCTTGACCGGCCAATCACCGTGTGCCGCGTGGATATCGGTGTGGCAGAGCCCGGTCACTTCCATCTTCACCAGTACGTCGGTCGGTCCGGGCTCGGGAACAGGCAGATCTTGGATCTCGAGGGGTGCTGTGAAGTCGGTGACGACTGCTGCTTTCATCGCGAATCTCCTGTGGTGGGCGGGCCCGCACATCCACGAGCCGTACGACCCCGAGAGCCCCGTGCCCCCGAACCCGAAGACCGTCCATCCTTCTCCCGGCGTCGTGTCCCCATCCTCGACCACGAGGTGCCGGGATATCAGGGTTCTCGGTCACGAATCGGTATGCAGTTGGTACCTGCTTCCTTCGCGAGGATGTGCCGCTCCACGCCAACTGTGCATCGCTTCCGCAGCGACGAACCGGCCGACTAGTGGTGGAACAGCACCGGCTGACCTTCCCGCGGAATAGGCGTCTCCAGCCGATCGAGGAAGTCGACCTCCGTCTTGATTTCGGCCAGAAGCGCGGTGGCGAGGTCGTGGCTCAAACCGTTGCGCACGACGATCCGCTGCACCGTGACGTCGGCCAGGTCGTCGGGCATGGGATACGCGGGTACGAGCCATCCCTTCATCCGCAACCTGTCCGACAGGTCGTAGAGGGTCCACTTGTCGGTGTAGCCCTTTTTGAGCATCCACGCGAACACCGGAATGTCGGAGCCGTCGTTCCACAGTTCGAATGCCGGAAGCTTGGCTATCTCCTGCGCAAGGTACTGCGCGACTGCCAGCGACTCCTGTTGGACTCGTTTGTAACCGTTGGACCCCAAGCGCAGGAACATGTAGTACTGCAACAGCACCTGCGCGCCCGGCCGTGAGAAGTTCAGCGCAAAGGTTGGCATGCTGCCGCCGAGGTAACTGACGTAGAAGACCAGTTCGTCCGGTAGCGCCTGCTTGTCACGCCATACCACCCAGCCCACGCCGGGATAGACGAGACCGTACTTGTGACCCGACGTGCTGATCGACGCCACCCGGTCGAGCCGGAAATCCCACACCAGGTCCGGCTGACAGAACGGCGCGATCATCGCTCCGGACGCGCCGTCGACGTGAATCGGGACGTCGACGCCGGTGTCGGCGGCGATGCGGTCCAGTGCCTCACTGATCTCGGCAACAGGTTCGTACGCTCCGGTATACGTCACGCCCATGATGGCGACGACGCCGATGGTGTTCTCGTCCACATACTTGTCGAGTTCGTGCCCGTCGAGGGTTCTGTGCTCCAAGGTGATGGGTACATACCGTGCTTCGACTTCGAAATAGTTGCAGAACTTCTCCCAGCACACCTGAACAGCGCTCGAAAGCACGAGGTTCGGCGCCTCGGTGGACTTTCCTTCGGAGCGCCGGCGCTTCTGCCACCTTCGTTTGAGTGCCAATCCGCCGAGCATGCACGCCTCGGAGGAACCGATCGTGGACGTTCCGATGGCGTTGTCGGGATCGTTGGCGTTCCACAAATCGGCAAGTATTGTCCAGCAACGCGTTTCGATAGCCGCCGTCTGCGGATACTCGTCCTTGTCGATCATGTTCTTGTCGGCGGACTCGGTATAGAGACGAACGGCAAAGTCGTCCATCCACGTGCCGACGAATGTGGCCAGATTCAGCCGCGCGTTGCCGTCCAGCATCGCCTCGTCGTGCACAATCTGGTAGGCGGTCTCGGGGTACGACTCCGACTGCGGCATCCGGTTTTTCGGGAGGTCGGTGGCCTCCCCCGGTCGCTCGAAGACCGGATTGAGCGAAAGCGAGTCGCTGGTGCCGACACCACGTCCACGGAACTCGGTGGGATCGATCGGTTCAGACATTGTTCTCCCTCGGAAAGCGAATCGGACCATAGTCGTGTGTAGACGGCGGATTCGACGTATGCGTCATGATCTGCTCGCATTGCCGGTCCCCGAGCCGGTGGGGCGAGGACCGTCCGGGCCCTCCTTGGTGTAGTCCGTCTGATCAGCCACATCTTCACCTGCGGTGAGCATTACGTGCTCGCCGCGTGCAATCGGCGGGACGAACTTGTTCACCTCGCCGTACCGTTGCCGAATCGGTTCGACAAGGCGCGGGTGGGACCTCTTGTCGTGGAGCGCGTAGATGATGAACGGAATGAGGACCGCGACGATGAATGCGCAGACCAAGATTCCCGTGTATTCCGTATCGTATCTCTTCGCCAAGGTCGAGGGCGTCACAAAGCTGATCGCCAGCGCAAATCCCGACACGATGAACCCGACCACTGCGACGAACAGTTTGACCACAGTTCCGCCCGGAATCTCGTACGCGCGTTCCAGATTCTTCTTCCTCAACACCAGGACCATGTACGCGATGAAGAACAGGAGATAGCCGACGAGATAGATCACCGTGGTCAGGGCGATGGCGGTGAAGAAGCTGACGTTGCCTGCACCGCCGCCGAAGGTGAGCAGAGCGGCCCAACCCGTGACGATCACACCCTGCACGACGATGAAATTGACCGGGACGTCTGCACGGTTCACTTTGCGCATGGACCTGGGCAGGATCCCTTTCTGGGCAGTCACATACATACCCCGGGCCGGGCCGACGACCCAGGCGCTCACTTCGGCCATGACGCCGACCGCGAGCATCACCGCAAGCACCTTCGCCAGCCAGACAAGACTATGACTGAAGTGCTCGAGTAGCCCGGCGAACGTCTGGACCACGCCGGCGCTGAGCGAGAGTTCACTCTCCGGGACGACTGCCGCCACCGACAGGCCGCCCACGGTGTTGAGGACTACTGCCGCGATCACGAGCATCAGCATGGCCAACGGGTAATCCCGTTTGGGATTCACCATTTCGTTGGCATGACTGGCGCTGGCCTCGACACCCATGTACGCCAGGATGAACGACACGAACACGACCAACGTGGAGAGTTCACTGAAGTCGGGCACCAGCGCGGCGGCACTGATCTCGACATCCGACTGTCCACCGGTGGCGAGATACGCGATCGCCAAGACGATGAGGACTATTCCGGGGATGATCACGCCGCCCACAAAACCTGTTTTCGCAATACGGGCGGTGTATTTGGTGCCACCGAGTTGGCTGAACGTGAGTAGCCAGAAGATCACCAGCACCCCGGCGAACTTCATCCACGGAACCTCGTCGAGTTGTCCCAGTTGAAGACGTAGCCCAGGGCACCGAGGATGAAATAGATCATCGTGACGAATCCGACGGTTATCTGCAGCCATTGGAAGAAGATGGCCGCGAAGCCGAATCGTTCGCCCAGAGTCGACCCGACCCATTTGAAGATGCCGCCCTCTTCCCATCCCTTGACCGTTGCCATTTCGGCAGCACACAGAGCCACCGGGATGAACCAGCAGAAGCCGCCGAGAACGAGGAAAAAGACCAGGCTCAGACCGGAAGTCGCGAACGTCGGATACTCGTAGACGGTCATGACCATCGAAGCAGTGATCGCAAAGAACCCGAAGAGGGTCAGTGTCTTCGGCGGAGCCTTCGGAGCAACCATACCCGTTCCTTATTCACTAGGTATCGGTCAACAACACTGTCGCCCGGCGCTTTACTGCGGCACGCAAAGCGTATCGCAGTCCGAAAGCAAGAATCATGAAAGCGACGATCTTGAGATGCCGAACCGGACCGAACTGGCAATAGTTCAAGCACCTTCGCATTCCACGCAATATGCGCGCGTCGTCAAAGAACTCTCTCGACGCACCTGTCGCGGCCCACCCGCCAGGAACCGACCCACGGGCAGGCAGGCCACGGCTCGCAGCTACCAGCGGTAGTCCAGGAACTTTCCGTCGAAGGTGACGACCACTCGGTCACCGTCCGGATCGGGCCGCCGCGTGATGTCGACGGTGAAATTGATCGCGCTCATGATTCCGTCACCGAACTCTTCGTGGATGAGCGCTTTGAGCGCCGGTCCGTACACCGAGAGCGCCTCCGAGAAACGGTAGATCGTCGGGTCGCGCATGACCTCGGGTGAGGAACCGCGGTGAGGTTGCAGTGCAAGGCTTTCAGCGATTTCCTCACCCAATCCGAGCCGCTCACATACGCGGCTCGCCTGCTCTGCGCTGAGGGGGTGCTGGCCCAGCAGTGCTGCAGTCGTCCACACCAGCGGCGCGCCGAGGTGCTCGGCGAGGTCCGCCCACGTGAGTCCCTGGCGGATTCTCGCCGCGTCCACAATTGCCGCAGCGTCGGCCTTCGGAAGAATCGGGTTCATGGGTACTGCCTTTCGATGTGGTTGCCGGGTGGACGTGGTTCGGCTGTTGTCGGGGCGGACGCTTGCTCAGGCCGGCGTGAGTTCCGATTCCGTCGTCTCCGTCTCGGCTCTTGCTCCCCGCTTCGGTGCAGTGCGCATGTGGGTCACATAGATCACCGCACCGACGAAAACAATTCCTCCCACGAGATTACCTATCACCGTGGGGATTTCGTTCCACACGAGATAATCGCCCAACGAGAATTCGCCGCCGAGCAACAATCCGGACGGGAAGAGGAACATGTTGACCACGGAGTGCTCGAAGCCCATGTAGAAGAACAGCATGACCGGCATCCACATGACCAGGACCTTGCCGGGAACACTCTTGGACATCAGCGCTGCAACGACAGCGGTGGACACCATCCAGTTGCACAGCACACCACGCAGGAACAGAGTCATCATGCCTGCGGCGCCGTGCTCGGCGTAGCCGACGGTGCGCGCTTCCCCGATGTGCATCAGTTGCTGGGCCACATCGTTCGGCGGGATGGAGTAGCCGTAGGTGAGAATGAAGGTGATCATGACGGCGACAGTGAAAGCACCCGCAAAGTTGCCGAGGAAGACCAGACCCCAATTGCGCAGTACCGCACCGATGGTCACCCCCGGGCGCTTGTCGACGTAGGCGACCGGGGCGAGCGTGAACACCCCGGTGAGCAAGTCGAACCCGAGCAGATAGAGCATGCAGAAGCCGACCGGGAATAGCACCGCGCCGAGCAGTGCGTTGCCGGTCTGCACGGTGACCGTGACGGCGAATGCGGCCGCGAGCGCGAGGATCGCGCCACCCATGTAGGACCGGATGACGGTGTCCCGTGTGGACATGAGGACCTTGCTCTCGCCTGCGTCGACCATCGAACGGGCGAGTTCGGCGGGGGGAACGTAGGACACATCAACCTCCTGGTCGGGTAGGCCAGTGTTTCGGGGTTGCGTGTCCGGCACATTGCCGAGCAGTAAAAGCGGTCGTTACGTTCTCCTCGCACGGGTGCCCGCCACGTTGTGAGGCCGCACGGCGGGTATTCCTGCGGGCTTGTGGCCGGGACTAGGGCCGGTCGTCGCGGCGAGCGCTGTATTCGCGGTGCGGAACGAATTCGAAGGTCAGCATGGCGAACGCCGCAGGTAGGAGGTAACGCAATTTGAAGAGGACGAACCGCCGGTCTGTCCCCGCGTGAAACTTGTCCAGATAGCGATACAGCGACTCGAGCGCGATGATCGAGTCTCCGAGGCGGAGCACCATGCGCACTCCGGAACGCCATCGGCCGGTGCCGTTCGGGCCGAGAAGGTCCGGGAACGGGGCAAATGCCAACGACACCGACGTTCCGCCGATGCTGCGGACGTGGTCGATGACGGCGACGGCCATCCGCTCGTCGGTGCCGTTCGGTGCCCGGGGGCTACGCCATGGCACGTCCAGGCTCCATTCTTCGCCATGATCTGCAAGGCCGTATCGCTGAAACCCGACGGGAACCATGTCCCGGTCGCGTGCGATGACGATCATCATGTCCGGGTACGTCCCGTCGAGCAGATGGTCGAGGATCATCGAAAAGCCCCGGCGCTGATGGCCGGAGCGAGTGTGAGCCACGATGTCGAGCAGTTGACTCCGCACTTCGGGGGACAGATCCCTTTCGGCGACGATCTCGGTGGTGACTCCGGCGTTCTCGGCGCGGTGCACCGCCTGGCGGAGGTTACGGAAACGCCGGCCGACGAGGGTGAAATGCCCGACGTCGACGATGACGTCGCACCCGATGCAGACCGATCTCAGTCGTGGGCGACCCCGACCGCCCGACTGCCACAACCGAACGGTGTTCTCACCGGCCCCGAGGACAGCCACCCGCCACCCCCGGTCGGAGGCGAAGCGCGTGAAGTCCGAAAGCAGGTTGTCGAACGCCGGCGGGTGGCCCACCGGGTCGCCCGACACCACCGCGATACCGGCGCGCGTGCGATACCCGATCGCGGCGGTGCGACCGGAATTGTAGAAGTACGACTTGGTCGAATTCAGCGCAAACGGCGCCAACGGGTCACCGCTGGACTCCCGCACGAGCGAGGCGATGCGTTCTTCCTCCTCGGGTTCCGGCCTGCTCCCGACGGGAAGAACCAACACGGGCCCCGACACCGCGATCGCGACGAACGCGACATGGCTGTGTCCCCAGGCGTAGGCGAAACCTGCCACCAGCAGACACAACAGGGCTGCTACCGCATGCATACGGGTCACGGGACGGCGCAACCACACCCCGCGGGCGACGAACGCGATCGCGACAGCGAGCGCGACGATCAGTTTTGTGTCCCTGCCCGACCGGAATGCCGCGATTTCCAGCACGATCATCGCGAGCAGGTACAAGCGGAGTCCCATTCGCTGCACGCCGGGTGTCGCCGAGGCTGCGGCGGTTTGCAGGGTCGTCATGGCTCACTCTCGATTCTCCGCGGCATCGGGCGCCCTTACGACCGTATGCCCGTTGAATCGCCCACCCTGCGGTTTCTGATGAAGAGCGAGCAGTCAAGGGAACGAACACGATTTATCCGGCATTACGCCGCTCGCACTCGCTCACGATGCGGAGACGACCCGCTCGAACCGGATCCGATTCGAGCGGGTGCGCAGTCTCCGCGGTTCAGGCGGTGATCAGATCGTCGATCTGGCCGATCGCCAACGACGTGCCTTCGAGGAACCCCATGTCCCAGAATCTTCTGCAGCGCTTCCGCGGACTCGTAGGTGCTCACGTAGGTGGCTCGTGTGCCCCCGGCGTGTTCGTCGAAGCTGTACACGTTGGTCGAGACCGGCAGGCTGGGGTCCGGATTCATATCCTGATCGGCGAAACCGTCGGAAAAGGTGAAGCTCGTCGGTTCGTCGACTGTGGAGATCTGCCAGTATCCGGGATACTTCTCACCCTCGGGACCCTGCATGTAATAGGTGGTCCGGCCTCCGGGAGACAGGTCGTGTTCTACGAAGGTCGCCGGGTACTCCGGAGGCCCCCAAACCTTTTCCAGCTGGCGCGGGTCCGAGTAGATCTGCCAGATACGTTCCGTCGGTGCGGCGAATTCTGCGGTGATCGTAAGAGTCAGGTTGTCGATGTCCTTGCGGACGTTTGTCACAGGCATGGTTCAGTCCTCGCTGTTCGAGTCGGACGCGATCAGTTCGTCGATGCGCGCGATGCGGCCCCGCCAGATCTGCTCGAGTTCGGTGAGCATGGAGGTCACCGACCGCACCGCTTCCACGTCGCCACTGGCAAGTTGCTCCCGACCGCTGCGACGCTTGGTCAGCAGACCCGCCTTTTCCAGCACAGCAACGTGCTTCTGGACCGCGGCGAAGCTCATGTCGTACTGCGCCGCGAGTGCGGAAACCGAATACTCCCCTGCCAGCACCCGGCGCAGGATGTCGCGTCGAGTGCGGTCTGCGAGGGCCTGGAACAGGGCGTCGGCCCGGTCCTCGTCGTTTCCGTTCACAGTCGCAAACCTACAACCAAACGGTTGTACGTGCAAGGGGTCACTTACTCTCATTCACGCCGGACCGGAACGAAGAGTTGCCGATCCTGTGGCGTGCAGCAGTGCCCGAACTGCCCTTCCCGCACTCAGCCCTCGAGGCACCGGGCATTGCGGCCGAACGGAATACGGTAACGAGGGTTCCGCAATCGATCAGCGCGTAGTCTGGACGGAACGACGCGCAGCGCACGGCCGCTACGACCCTCGACGCGCACCTCGCAGTACGAGCCGCCGAAGTGGTAGGGCTTTCACATGAACGAGTTCGATCGCGGCAGCCTCGGCAGGGCGATGGCAGAGTTTGCCCGCACACTCGATGCCCAGGGTGCCGACCTGGACGCCACCCTGCAACACACCACCAACGCCGCGGTCGAGATGATCCCGGGCGCCGAGAGTGCCGACATTCTCACCATCACCGGCCGCAGGAAGTTCGAATCGCACGCGGCGACCTCGCAGATGCCGAGGACGATGGACACTCTCCAGGCACGACTCGGGGAAGGGCCCTGTATCGACGCCGCCGAGGATTCGGCGCTCACCCGTAGCAACGATCTGAGCACCGAATCCCGTTGGCCGAGTTTTGCTCCGGAGGCAGTTGCCGCCGGAGTGCTCAGCGTCCTGTCGTTCAAGCTCTGCACCGGAGATGATCAGATCGGCGCGTTGAATCTCTTTGCGGGACAACCGAACGTTTTCGACTCGGAAGCGGTGTATCTCGGAGAAGTGCTCGCGGCACATGCTGCTATCGCTCTGACAGCGACGCGGAGGCAACTGCAACTGCAGTCCGCGATTGCCTCACGCGATTTGATCGGCCAAGCCAAAGGCATGATCATGGAGCGGTTTGCCGTCGACGCCGGGCGCGCTTTCGACATGATGGTCGCCCTGTCGCAGGAGTCCAACACGCGCGTTGCCGAGATCGCCAGGCAGATAGTCGAATTCGGATCCGAGAGAAGTCGATCCGAGAGTTGACGTCCTTACCCGCAGCGGTCGGTCAATCGCCGAAGCGGGCGACGAGACGGCCGGCAACTTCGTTGCGGCGCAACCGTTCCAGTCCCTCACCGATCTCGTCGAACGCAATGACGCTGTAAGTCGGCTCGATTTCACGGTCGAGCAGCAGCTTGAAGACTTCCTCGATGTCCTGCACGGTTCCGCCCAGGGACCCGACGATGGTCTTGCCGAGGATCGACGGGGACGAGATCGTGAACGTCGGGAGGCCCAGACCGACCTGGACGACCGTGCCGGTTCCGCGTTTGACCGCGTCCACAGCCCGTTGGGTGGTGTCGAAGCCCGCGTAGTCGACGACGAGGTCGAAGTCCTGGCCGGCCCATTCCGCTGCGTCGGCCACGACATCGGTGACTCCCGCTTCTCGCGCGAGATCCCACACGGATTCCTTGGTCTCGGCCACATGCACTTCGGCGCCCGCGAGTACTGCTGCGCGAGTGCCGATCTGGCCGAGCCCTCCGTAACCGATGACGCCGACCTTCATCCCGGTCGTCGCACCACCGACCTTGATGATCGCGTGGTACGAGGTCATGCCCGCGTCGGTTGCGAGTGCGGCGAGTGACAGGTCGAGGCGATCGGGCACACGGGCGAGATCACGCGCGTCGGCGACGAGTTTGTCGGCGAAACCGCCCGGAGTGAACATGCCGAGCGGCGGGCGCACGCCGGAAGAGCAGACGCCCACGACGTCACCGACCTTCCATCCCTCGACGCCGTCACCGATGGCGCTGATGACACCGGCGTTCTCGTGTCCCTGGGTCATCGGCAGGAAGGGCATGGTCCCTTCGCCGACCTCCATGTACATGAGGTCGCTGTGGCACAAACCCGCCGCCTTGACGTCGATGACCACCTCTCCCGGGCCGGGTGCCGGTTCCGGCACCTCGTTCAATGCGATGGGTATGCCGGTGCCTTCGAACTGCCATGCCTTCATTGCTATACCTCCTGTGAAACCCGCCGGACGGTACGCCGGCCTGTTGCCACCGTAGGCAACCGTCGGCCCGGACGACGGTTTACGCGGGGGTGGCAGAGTGGAGAGCGAAGGTGTCACTCGATGGAAGGCAGCAATGGCGTTCTGGGATCAACTCAAGGCCAAGACCACCGAACTGAGCAGCCAGCTCAAGACGAAGTCCGACCAGTTCCGCAACAAGGAGTTCGCGAACGCGAGCATGGCGATGTGCGCACTGATCGCGGCGGCGGACGGAAGCATCGACCCGAGCGAGCGGCAGAAGACCGCCGCGCTCATCATGAGCAACGACGTGCTGTCCGTCTTCCCGCCGAGTGAACTCCGGGAGAAGTTCGACTGGTACTGCAGCAAGCTCGAGTCCGACTTCGACTTCGGAAAGGTCGAGGCCACGGCCACGATCGCGAAGCTGAAAGCCAAGCAGGATCAGGCGCGTGCGGTGATCCAGATCGGAATCATCATCGGCGGTGCCGACGGATTCTTCGACGATCACGAGAAGGCCGCGGTACGCGGCGCCGCACATGCGGTCGGCATCAACCCGGCAGAATTCGACCTCTGACCGCGGCCCATAACTGAGCGCGCCGCCCGTCGAGCCGGGCACGCACGAAAAGAACGCTCGACCGGGGAGACCCGGTCGAGCGTTCTTTGTCGAGGCGAGAGTTGTCGCCGCGTGCAGGTGTCACATCTTGGCGTCGCGTGCCCGGACGAAGCTGTAGAGGCCGTACATGATGAGCCCCAGGCCCACCGCGATCAGCAGGAACACGCCGAACGGCTGTGCACCGAGGGTCTTCAGCGCGGCGTCGAGACCGGATGCCTTCTGCGGATCGGCCTGGATGACAGCGGCGATCACGAGGCCACCGATCACGGTGACAGCGACACCCTTGGCGATGTAGCCGGCCATCCCGAGTCCACGGACGAGCGAACTGGTGTTGCCCTTCAGGTCTTCGACGAACTTCTTCGTCGCACCCTTGTAGATGTGGTAGAGGCCGACACCGATGATCACGAGAGCCGCAACGACGAGCAGGACCTTTCCGCCGCCCGATTCGAGGAGAGTCGCGGTGATTCCGGCGCTCTTGTCGCCGTCCGACTTGCCGCTACCGCTCGCGAACTTGAAAGCCGTGTAGGCCAGACCGAAGTACACGAAGGAGGTGCCGATGGCCTTGACGCGATCCAGGGTCTCGTCCTTCTTGTCCTGGCCGCCCGTCGACGAGTGTCCCGCCCGGCCGAGCACTCCCTCGGCAAGACGCCACAAGGCCAGCACGAAGAGCACGACGCAGAGGACGGACAGCAGGAACTTTCCTCCGGGCTTGGCCGCGATTTCGGCCAGAGCACCCGATTGGGATGCTTCCTCGTTGCTTCCCAGGGCGACACGGATCGCGAGGTAGCCCACCAGCAGGTGGACCAGCCCACTGGCGACGTAACCCGCACGTGCGAGCCGCTCGAACCATTTACTTCGTGAGAGTTGCCCCGTTACCGACGATCCACTCGATGTCGAAATTTGCCGCGTCACTTGTCCACCCATCCTCCAGGCACCGCGCGGCCGGCTCAGCTCGCCCACTCGATGCTCATCAACCTGCGCTCGTTGTCCTGTCCGGTATGCCCGAAGGGTTCGGAGATCAAACGCATTCCGCGCGCAGTCGGTAGATTGGCCAGAAGCATCGAAACCGACCCCCGGAGGTTCGTCGTGCGAATCGCTCACATCCCGCTCCGAGTCGCCACCGGCGCGTTCATCCTCAATTCGGGCCTGGGTAAACGGAATCTCCCCGCAGAGAATGCCGAAGCCTTGCAGGGTATGGCCGCCCAAGCGTTCCCGTTCGTCAAACAGTGGCGCCCGACAACCTTCGGCACGGCGCTGTCGACCGCCGAAATCGGGATCGGGGTGGCGCTGCTGGCGCCGATCGTCCCATCGTTCCTGGCAGGCGCAGCACTGACGGCGTTCGGCGGCGGAATGATGGCTATGTACTGGAACACCCCCGGCATGCACGAGGAAGGGGACCCGCGCCCCACCCAGGACGGCTTGGCACTCGCCAAGGACGTCTGGATGCTGGGCGGAGGGCTGACCCTGATGCTCGACGGGATCCGCAAGCGCTAGGCCCGGGACTCGCTGCTCCCGTCACGGTGGCGGCTGGTGCGACGACGGGAGGACAGCCATGACGGGTAGCGCCCACGCACCGCACCCGCCTCGCACGATCGCCGACGATGCGGTCGCTCTGGCGCGGCGGTGGGTGGAGGAGTCCGCCACGTCGGCCCCCGACCGTGCAGGACGCCAACTTGCCGGAGTATTGAGGGACCCGCACGGCCTCGACTTCACGGTGCGCTTCGTCGACGGGGTGATCAGGCCGGAGGACCCGGCGGTCGCCGCGCACAACCTCGCCGAACTTGCCCGCGACGTCCCGTCCTTCCTGCCGCGCCATCTGCGCCTCTCGATGCGGGCCGGCGGCGCCCTCGGTCCCGAATTCCCGGATCTGGTCGTTCCGGTCGCACGTCGCGCGCTCCGGGCGATGGTGGGGCATCTCCTCGTCGACGCGAGCGACGAGCGTCTCGGACGTGCGCTCGCGGCGATCCGCCGACGCCACGTGAAGCTGAACCTCAACCTGCTCGGTGAAGCGGTGCTGGGAGAGAAGGAAGCCGCACGCCGCTTCGAGGGCACGCGAAGGCTCCTCGCCCGCGACGACGTGGACTACGTCTCGATCAAGGTCTCCGCCACGGTCGCCCCGCACCCCGCATGGGCATTCGACGAGGCGGTCGCCGAGATCGTCGAAAGGCTCATGCCGCTGTATCGGCTCGCGGCGCGGTCGTCGACACCGAAGTTCGTCAACCTGGACATGGAGGAGTATCAGGACCTCGAACCGACCCTCGCCGCGTTCACGCGACTGCTGGATCTCCCCGAGTTCCTGCACCTGGAGGCAGGAATCGTCGTGCAGGCCTATCTTCCCGATGCGCTCGTGGCACTGATCCGGCTCGAGGAGTGGGCTGCCGAGCGGCGGGCCCGAGGTGGCGCTCCCGTCAAGGTGCGCGTGGTCAAAGGCGCGAACCTGCCGATGGAACGCGTCGAGGCGGCGCTGCGCGGTTGGCCGCTCGCGACGTGGAGCACCAAGCAGGAGACCGACACGAACTACAAACGGTTGCTCCACTACGCGTTCACCCCCGAGCGGATCGACAACGTCCGGATCGGTGTTGCCGGGCACAACCTCTTCGATATCGCCTACGCCTGGCTGCTGGCGGGCCGGCGCGGTGTCCGCCACGGTGTCGATTTCGAAATGCTGCTGGGGATGGCGCAGAACCAGGCCGATGTGGTGCGCCGCCACGTCGGCAGCCTGTTGCTCTACACACCGGTGGTCCACCCGGGAGAATTCGACGTCGCGCTCGCCTACCTGGTACGCAGACTCGAAGAGGGCGCCGGCCGCGACAACTACATGTCGGCGGCGTTCGACCTGCGCGAGGATCCGTCGCTCTTCGAGCGCGAGGCCCAGCGATTCCGGGACTCGGTCGCCGCGCTCGACGACGAGATCCCCTCTCCGAACCGGCGGCAGAATCGCAGCGACGTCCCGGATTCGGAGTCCGGACACGGCTTCGCGAACACTGCGGACACCGACCCGTCGTTGCCGCAGAACCTGGGCTGGGGTCGCGCGATCCTCGCGCGGGTTCCCCACTCCCCCTTGGGTTCCGATATCGTCCGCGCACACACAGTCCGATCGACCGACGAACTCGATCACATCGTCGCCACGGCGGCAGCGGCCGGACGCGACTGGGGCGCGCGCAGTGCCGCAGACAGAGCAGCGGTGCTCGAACGCGTGGCGGCGAACCTCGAGGCCCGCCGCGCCGACCTCCTGGAGATCATGGCGGCCGAGGGCGGCAAGACTCTCGACGAATCCGATCCGGAAGTATCCGAAGCGATCGACTTCGCCCGCTACTACGCCGGCCGCGCGCGCGACCTCGCGGTGATGGACGGAGCCCGCTTCGTGCCGTCGGCCCTCACCGTGGTCACGCCCCCGTGGAATTTCCCGGTGGCGATTCCGGCGGGGTCGACGCTGGCGGCCTTGGCGTCGGGCTCGGCGGTCGTGCTCAAACCCGCGGCGCTGACCGCGCGATGCGGTTCGGTCCTGGCCGAGGCACTGTGGGAGGCCGGGGTCCCGCACGACGTGCTCCGTCTCGTACACCTCGAGGAACGTTCCCTCGGCAAGCAGTTGATCTCCGATCCCCGGGTCGACCGGGTGGTGCTCACCGGCTCCTACGAAACCGCCGAGAAGTTCCGCTCGTTCCGTCCTGGACTGCGGCTGATGGCGGAGACGAGCGGGAAGAACGCCATCGTGGTGATGCCGAGCGCCGATCCCGACGCGGCGGTGCGCGACATCGTGCAGTCCGCGTTCGGCCACGCCGGGCAGAAGTGTTCGGCGGCGTCGCTGGTCGTGCTCGTCGGGTCGATGGCGTCGTCGCGGCGTTTCCGCAACCAACTCGTCGACGCGGTCACCTCGCTGAGGGTCGGCCCGGCGCACGACCCGCGCACCCGGATGGGACCGTTGATCGAACCCGCGCACGGGAAGTTGCTCGACGCCCTCACCACCCTGGACCCGGGTGAATCCTGGCTGGTCGAGCCACGGTGCCTCGACGACGAGGGCCGCCTGTGGACTCCGGGGGTGCGCGTCGGGGTGCAGCGCCGGTCGCGCACCCACATGGTCGAATTCTTCGGTCCGGTCCTGGGCATCATGACCGCGGCCGATCTCGACGAGGCTGTCGACATCCAGAACGAGGTCGAGTACGGACTCACGGCAGGTCTCCACTCCCTCGACACCGCCGAGATCGACCACTGGCTCGGCGGTGTCGAAGCCGGGAACGTGTACGTCGATCGTGGGATCACCGGCGCTGTCGTGCGCAGGCAACCGTTCGGCGGGTGGAAGAAGTCGTCGGTCGGTTCGGGTTTCAAGGCCGGCGGCCCCAATTACCTGTTCGGCTTCGGAACGTGGGAGCCGTTGCGGCGCACCGACGTCGGCAATAGTCCCCCGGATGCAGACACCGGCGAGATGTTCGAGCGTCTCCTCACCGCGGCGCGCGAATGGACCGGCACCGATTCGGAGATGTTGCGCCGGTCCTTCGCCGCGGACGCACACGCCTGGCGGACGGAATTCGGTGTCGCCGAGGATGTCAGCGGACTCGTCGTGGAACGGAACCTGTTCCGCTATCGGCCGACGCGGGTCTGCGTCCGCCTCGGCGAGGGCGGACGTCCCGTCGATCTGGTCAGGGTGCTCGGTGCTGCGGCACGCGCCGGTGCACAGGTGGACGTGTCCTCGGCTCTCGAGATTCCGCACGCCGTCCTGTCGGCGACGGAGGAAGTGGTCGGCACGTCCGCCATCGAAAGCGATGCGTCGTGGCTGGACGGGATCTCCTCGGCCGGCGCGATGCGTATCCGGATGATCGGCGGCGACGCACATGCCCTCGCGGAACGTCTCGGAGGCCGCTGCGACCTGCCGGTGTGGGATCATCCCGCGACCGAATCGGGACGCGTCGAAATGCTGCCCTTCCTGCTGGAACAGTCGATCTCCATCACCGCCCACCGGTTCGGTGCCCTCCACCACCTCACAGACGAGATCATCTGAGCTCGGCCCCATCCGTTTACCCCGAAGCCATGTGCAACGACTGGAACTGAGGTGCAATAGGACCATGGACATCGCCACGACATCCCCGACCGAACGCCGGAAATTGGCGTTGGCCGCCGTGAAGGAACTCGGTCCCAATCGGACGGAAAAGGCGGAACTGAAGGTCCGGTGCCCTGCCGGCCACACCATCGCCGCTGTGTACAAGACTTCCGAGGGACCGGTGATCGTGTCCAAGAGCGGTCCGGGTGGGCGTGGCAATCGCGATCGTGAGTCGACCGGTCACCACGGCGACAAGCTGAACTCCGAGTTCGTCGACACCCTCGAGGCGACACAATTCGAGGACGACGGCATCCCGTCCGGCTGCGCGTGCGGACCGAAAGGTCTGTCGCGCAAGAAGTTACAGGCTGCGTTCGAAGCACAGGAACACGTCGTCAATCTCACCTGACCGGTCACAACCGCAGGTTCAACCCGATCCCGAACAGATCGAGAACCTGGTCCGCCCACCCGAGCACGGACAGCGACGAGTCGAGATTCTGCGGAGGTGCCTGCACGAGGGTGTCGTTCCGGAGCAGGCGAACGAAATCCACCTCGACGCGACCGTCACGCAAAGCACCGTTCGGGTACCGGAACTCGACACCGGCACGCACCATGATGTCGATGATCTCCTGCGCCAGGATGCCGTATCCCACGGTCGTCGGGTGCACGCCGTCCAGGGAGAACAAACCACCTGCGGCGCGTCCGCCCTTCCCGTCGGCGGCGAGAAACCGGGTGTCCGGAACCGGACGCAATTCGGCCAGCACCGGCGGCAACGGGTACGGCGTCCACCAGTCCGGACGCGCGGCCTCGTCGTCGACGTATCGGCGGGCGGCCAGGCGGTCGAGAATCCCCGCGGTGTCGAGCAGATACCAGTCGAGACCGTCCCGGCGACCGTCGGCGACCGCCTGCGTGATCGTGATGTTGTAGAGGTCGATCGCGGTGTCGACAGCCTGTGCCTGCGCACCGGTGAGGTGCTCGTCGCGGGCGGGGTCGAAGTGGTCTTCGTCGATCCAGGGCCGGGTGTAGTACGGAAAGTACGGTGATCCCGATTTCGTGCCGATCCCACGGGCGATCGGGACGATGGTGACGTGCGGGACGGTACACAGAATCACGTGACGCGCCTCGACAGTGTGCAGTCGCGCAACGACTTCGGCGAACTCGGCGTCGAAGTGCTCGGGTGTCCAGATCGTGTAGGCGCGCGTACGTCCGGGTCCCCGGAAATCGTCACCGCTCCACACGACCCGCAGTTCGGTCGCGGTGCGTAAAGCATTGTTGGCTCCGAGAAACACCACGAGAGTCTCGATCCCGGCCTCGGTCCCGGCGTCGTGCTCGGTGCCGAGGGCACGCGCGGCGTCGAACAAGGTCTCGTGACGACGCTGCTCGTCCCAGTGCGGATACACCCGGAGGGCGGCACGCTCACCGTTGTTCTCGACGATCTGATCCACGAGATTGTCGCGTGGAGTCGCGAGGGCGGCCTCGCACTGCGCCGCCGTCCTCTCCAGCGCGTCGCGCAGGTCCCAGCCGTAGCAGGAGAGGTTGTGGATGTAGCCGGCCACCGTCGGCACCACGGACCCCGGCCCGCGTTCCCAGTAGTCCTCCACCTCGTCCATGAACCCGCGCACGGTGAACAACGCTGCCGGGAGTTCCCACAGGTCGAGACGCCGCCCGTATCGGTCTTCGAGGCGGTGCAGCAGCATCTCGATGTTGAGCGGAAGCCCGCCCGGCCCGCCGAAACGCGGGTACCGGAAGGACGACCGGACGCCGAGTTCGTAGGCGAGCACCGCGGGAACCGACACCTCCGTGCGGTAGACCGCACCGCTCTGGAAACCCTCGAGCAGCGAGTCACCGAGCGCAACGAGTCGGTGCGGGGGAACTCCACGGAAGCGCGATGTGTCGACGGCGATTCCGACGGTCGGATCGAATACCGGCACGCGCGGCGACGCTCCGGCCTGGTCCACAACGGATTTCGGCGTCCCTTCCGGAAGCGCACTCGGCGTGGACACAGGGTCACCCCCTCGGTGTGTCGTCCCGTCGAGCGTGTGCCTCGCGCGCGAGGTCTGTCAAGGGCGCGGGCGCGTCGGCGGTGCGCGAGAATATTGCGACGGGACGGACCATCGAGGCCCTCGGGCCCACCGACAGAGGAAGCAGGAGGGGCGGATGACCAGCGCCGACTTCGCCCACACCGACCGCGCCGAGAAGAATCGCCGAGAGAAGGCACTCGCGCTCGCGCGGTACACGTGGAACCGCGGCATCACCGGAGCGGAGTTGCTCGCGATGTCGGACGACGCGCGCAGGCGGCTGGCACGAGCCGCCGACCACCACCCGCCACGCACGATGGAGACGTGGGCTCTCGTGGCGCAGTTGCTGGACGAGAAAACGACCTGGGCCGAGCAGCACCCCGACCATCCCGCAGCGACCCGCACCCATTCCGACGAGAAGATCATGTGGGTCAAGCCGCCGGTCCGGTCCTGGCTCGAATAGACGCTCGCGGTGCGTCCGGCGCCCGCAGCTGGTAGAACTGCACTCCGTGGCCGAGAGTGCAATTTCTTCCGAGGGTGGTGCCCGGACCCGCCGTATGCAGCGCACCCGCGCCGCGCTGGTCGACCACGCCCGCATGCTCACGGCCCGACACGGGCTCGCCGGGTTCACCGTCGAGGAACTGTGCGAACACGTCGGGGTGTCCCGACGGACCTTCTTCAACTACTTCGCCTCGAAAGAGGACGCGGTCCTCGGCAGCCCGCCCGCAGCGCTCACCCCCGCCGACCGCGCCGAATTCGTGGCGGGAGGCGATGCCTCGAGTCCCGGTCCCTCGTCGACTCTGCTGCGCGATATCGCACGACTCGCGGCGACGCTGTTCGAACGCCACGAATTCACGCGGGAGCAACATCGCCTCCAGTGCGCGATCGTTCGCAGCGAACCCCAGTTGCTCGCGCGACTGATGTCGCTCGGCGAATCCCATCAACAGGACTTCGCCGAACTGATCGCCAGACGCGAGGGGCTGTCGTCCGACGATCCCTTCGTCCGGGTCACCGTGCGGATCGTCGCCGGTCTCGTCCGCGACGCCGTCGACGAGTACTTCCGCACGGTCCACAGCCCACCATTCGGCGACCTGCTCGAGCGCGACATCGCGTGCGCCCGGCAGTTGCTCAAACCTCGACCCGACCTCCACGACTCGACAGGAACACGGTGACCACCAGCGCAGAACCCTTGGTTCTCTCCCAACGCCGAATCTGGATCATCTTCTCGGCCCTGATCGCCGGCATGTTGCTCGCGAGCCTGGACCAGACGATCGTCTCCACCGCGATGCCCACCATCGTCGGCCAACTCGGCGGCGTCGAGCACCAGGCGTGGATCACCACCGCGTACCTGCTCGCCACCACGATCGTCATGCCGATCTACGGCAAATTCGGTGACGTCTTCGGCCGTCGATACCTGTTCATGATCGCCATCGGCATCTTCACGCTGGCGTCGGCGGGCTGCGCCTTCACCGACGATTTCTGGACCTTCGTGGTGTTCCGTGCCCTCCAGGGCGCCGGCGGCGGCGGGCTGATGATCCTGTCCCAGGCGATCATCGCGGACATCGTTCCGGCCAGCGAACGCGGCAAATACATGGGCCCGCTCGGCGCGATCTTCGGTCTGTCGGCCGTAGGCGGCCCGCTGCTCGGCGGCTTCTTCGTCGACCACCTGTCGTGGGAATGGTGCTTCTACATCAACATCCCCGTCGGCATCATCGCCCTGGTGATCTCGTGGTTCATGCTGACGCTGCCCACGAAGAAGCCCACCAAGCGGATCGACGTGGCCGGTGTGGTGACCCTGTCGATCGCGACGACCTGCCTGATCTTCTTCACCGATTTCGGTGGCGACGCCGACCGCGGCTGGAGCGACCCGATGACCTGGGCCTTCGGGGTGGGATTGCTCGTCGCGGTATGCCTGTTCGTGCTCGTCGAATCGCGTGCGCAGGATCCGATCATCCCGCTGTCGCTGTTCCGCAATTCGATCTTCGTCAACGCCACCGCGATCGGGTTCGTGCTCGGGCTCGGCATGTTCGCGGCGCTCGCATTCATGCCGACGTTCCTGCAGATGTCGTCGGGCACCTCCGCGGCGGTATCGGGTCTGCTGCTGCTGCCGATGATGGCCGGTCTCATGATCACCGCGATCGGCTCCGGCCTCGCGATCACCAAGACGCAGCGCTACAAGATGTATCCGATCGCCGGTGCCACGATCACCGCGCTCGCGATGCTGTGGCTGACCACCCTGCAGGGCAACACGCCGCTGTGGCTGATCTGCTCGATGCTGTTCGTCTTCGGTCTCGGCCTCGGTTTGATCATGCAGGTGGTGATCCTGGTCGTACAGAATGCCGTGCCCGTCGACGAGATCGGCACCGCGACGAGTTCGAACAACTACTTCCGCGAGGTCGGTGCCGCGCTGGGCGTGGCCATCTTCGGCACGATCTTCACCAACCAGCTCTCCGTGAAACTCACCGACGTGTTCACCGCCGCGGGTGCCGATCCGGAGCAGGCCGGGCAGGCCACCGCGAGCCTCGATCCCGCGATCCTGAAGACGCTGCCCGACGAGGTCCAGCAGGGCGTCGTCGACGCGTACGCCGACTCGCTTGCACCCGTGTTCTGGTACCTCATCCCGTTCCTCGTGGTCGCCATCGTCCTGGCCTGCTTCTTGAAGGAGATCCCGCTCTCCGACGAGGCAGGCATGGTCGCGCGCGGCGAGGCGATCAGCGCGAAGGATGCGGATGCGCGCGTCGCACCCCTGGACGGCTCCACCGAAGACCACGCCGGGCACGACACGGTCGTGGTAACCGGTGATCGGACGGAACCGCCGGGATCCCGGAACGCGTAGCCACCGGTTCCACGCGCTGCGGGGATCGAGGTCTCCGGAGCGCGGGGAACCGCGCGTGATCGAATGGACGCGACAGGCACGTCGAGGGGACGGCCGGGCAACGGGAGGCGGCACATGGGTCGGATCATCACACCGGTCCGCGTCAAAGACGTCACGATCGGCGAAGGCGCACCCAAGATCATCGTGTCCGTCACGGGCCGCACCCCCGACGAACTGCGCGCGCAGGTCGACGCACTGTCGGGTCGCCCGGTGGACATCGTGGAGTGGCGAGTCGACTTCCTGGCCGCGCTCGACGACACACCCGGGGTGACAGATCAGGCTCGCGCCCTCGCCGCCCACCTCTGCGGCAGGCCGTTGCTCGCGACGTGCCGCACGTCCGAGGAGGGCGGACAGGCAAGGATCGACGACGACGCCTACGCCGATCTCGTCGTAACCCTGGCCGAGTGCGGCGCCGTGGATCTGGTCGACGTCGAATACCGTCGCGGCGGCAGCGCGGTCGAAAGGATCATCGCGGCGGCCCACCTCCGGAACATCGCGGTAGTGGCGTCCAACCACGATTTCGACGCCACGCCCCCGAAGGAAGAGATCGTCGCGCGGTTGCGCGCGATGCAGGTCCTCGGAGCGGACGTCTGCAAGATCGCCGTGATGCCGCAGTCGGCCGCGGATGTACTCACACTGCTCGACGCGACACGCATCATGCACGAGGACCACGCGGAACGGCCGCTGATCACGATGTCGATGGGCGGACTCGGTGTGATCTCGCGAATCGCCGGGCAGGTCTTCGGTTCCGCCGCGACCTTCGGCATGGTGGGGGCGGCGTCCGCGCCCGGACAGGTCGACGCGTCGGAACTGCGAACGCTGCTCGACGTTCTCGCACGGTCGCAGTAGTCCGCCGTCCGGCGCCCTACATATCGGCGTCCGCGTCGTCCCACAGCTTCATCTGGGTCGTGAGAATCTGCTCAGCGGCCCCGAGACCGGCGAGGTGGCTCTCCCCCGGCAGATGATGGAACTCCGCGTCGGGAAGTAGGCGCACCATGTGCAGGCCGTGCTCGAACGGAATGATGTGGTCGCTGTCGCCGTGCCACCATCGCACCGGGACCCTCACGTCGGCCACGCGGAAACCCCAGTCGCGGGTGAAGACCACGATGTCGGCGAACGGCGCGGCGATGCGACGGCGACTGCCGTTGAGCAGGTCGTCGAGGAACATCGCCTTGAACTCCGGGCGAGCCAGCAGGCGCCGGTCGGCCTCCGGGGAGAGCCTCCCGTAGAGGTCGATGATCGGCGACGCGAAAGGCCGCACCACGCGGATACCTGCACTCAGCGCCGTACCGATCGGCACACCCGCCACCTGCAGGACCGGCGCCGCGAACGTTCCCAGTTTCATCAGGGGACTGCTGATCGCCTCGGGGCCGACGACGGGCGCGACACCGCCGAGCACCGCAGCCGCCACCACGCGGTCCGGCATCGCGTACGCGGCGGCCAACGTGAACGGGCCGCCCCCGGACAGCCCGACGACCGCCATCCGGTCGACGCCCAGGGTGTCGGCGACGATTTCCAGATCGTCGCTGAACGCGAGGACATTCTCGTACACGTGCGGGGTCGACGAACCGATACCCGGCCGGTCGATCCCGATGAGCCGAATGTTCTCGCGTAGGGCGAAGGCTCTCGCTTCGACGGGGATCTGGCGCCGGGCGCCCGGGGTGCCGTGCAGCCAGAACACCGCTCGTCCCTGCGCCGATCCGAATTCGGCGAAACCGAGGCGGCGGCCGTTTCCGACCGCGACCGTACCTTCGAGCTTCGGTCTTTCGACATCCATAGCGCCAGCATCGCATGTGTCGCCGGTCACGTACATCTCCGTTCCGGACGAGTTCGGGATGGGTATTCGCCGGACCCGGCGGCCCGGACGGTGGTCTGATGGAGGCGTCACCCCACGAAGGGAGCAATCCATGACCGACGCCTCGACTTCGGACCGCGTCGCGGTCGTCACCGGCGCGTCGTCCGGCATCGGCGCCGCGACCGCACGTGCCCTCGCGACCGCCGGTTTTCGTGTCGCTCTCCTGGCACGTCGCCTCAACCGGATCGAAGCACTCGCGGCAGACCTCGGCGGTGGCGTCATCCCGATCCGGGCGGATGTGACGGACCGCGATTCCGTCCTCGCCGCCGCACAGCGGGTGCGCGACGAGTTCGGCGGCACCGATGTGCTTGTCAACAACGCCGGAGTGATGCTGCTGGGGCCGTTCTCGGCGAAGCTCCACTCCGACTACCGCGCGATGATCGAGGTGAACCTGCTCGGCGCCATCACCGTCACAGAAGTCTTCCTCGATCAACTGCGGGACGGCGGAGGGGACCTCGTCAACATCTCCTCGGTGGCCGGACGCACCGCGCATCCGAACAACGGCGTGTACGCCGCGACGAAATGGGGACTCAACGGCTGGTCCGAATCGCTCCGCCAGGAACTGCACCCCGATGTGCGCGTCACACTGATCGAGCCCGGCACCGTCGACACCGAACTGCCCAGCCACATCACCGACAACGCGACGCGCCAGGCGGTGCAGGCAGGCTACGACACCGCCTCGGTCGAGCCGCACGAGATCGCGGACGTCATCCTCTTCGCGCTGACGCGGCCCCGGCACCTCACCATCAACGAGATCCTTCTGCGCCCGTCCGACCAGCCCGGGTGAGCACCCTCCGGCGTAACCCCGCTCGAGCCTTCCTTGCTTGATGTGACCGGGATTACAGTAATCTGACTACAGACAGAGTCAGATTCCGACGGACGGAGATGTGTCCCCGTGACGAAGATGCTCGCACCCCCGCCACCCGGCCTGGAACCCGTCCCCGGCGACGCCGGTCTGCCCTACATCGGATACGCCCTGGACTACATGCGAGATCCGATCAAGGCCTACGACAAGCGCTTCCAGGAACACGGCCCGGTGTCGTGGTTCCGGTTCGCAGGCCGGCCCTGGGTGGTGCTCATCGGACCGGACGCCGTGGGCGCGGCACTCCAGAATCGTGATCGCGCCCTGCTGAGCGGCCCCGGATGGCGCGCGCTGATCGGGCCGTTCTTCGACCGCGGCCTGATGCTGATGGACGGCGAGGAGCACACCGCACACCGCCGGATCATGGCCCAGGCATTCACCCGCAACCGTCTCGCGCTCTACACCGACGCGATGCACCCGTCGATCGAGCGGACCCTCGACACCTGGGTGCCGAAGGCCGGCTTCCGCGCCTACCCCGCGATCAAGGAACTCACCTTGAGCCTGGCCACCGAAATCTTCATGGGCGGCGCCGAGGGGTCGTCGGCCCAGGAGATGCGCGAGGTCAACCGCGCCTTCATCGGATGCGTGCAGGCGGCGACGGCAATCATCCGTTACCCCCTGCCGGGCACGCGGTGGCGCAGGGGAATCCAGGGCCGCAAGCGGCTCGAGGCGTTCTTCCGCCGATACCTGCCCGCACGACGCGCGACAGAGGGCAACGACATCTTCTCCGTCTTCTGCCACGTGGAATCCGAAGACGGAGAACGGTTCTCGGACGACGATGTCGTCAACCACATGATCTTCCTGATGATGGCGGCACACGACACCTCGACCATCACATTGTCGACCGCGATGCAATATCTCGGGCAGTTCCCCGAGTGGCAGCAGCGGTGCCGCGCAGAATCCGAAGCGCTCGGGACTCCGACGCCCGGTTTCTCGCAACTCGACGAACTCTCCTCACTCGACCTGGTCATCAAGGAATGCCAGCGTCTGGTCACGCCCGTCCCCGGCGTGGTGCGCCGGGCAGGGACCGACACGGAGATCCTCGGGCATTTCATCCCCAAGGGCACGCTCGTCAACGTCGGCGTGCACTACAGCCACCACATGGCCGAGTTGTGGCCGGATCCCGAGCGTTTCGACCCCGAGCGCTTCTCCCCCGAACGGCGGGAGGACCGCGTGCATCCACACGCGTGGACGCCGTTCGGCGGCGGGGTGCACCGCTGTCTCGGCCAGCACTTCTCCGGCGCGGAGATCAAGACCGTGCTCCACCACCTGCTGCTCCGGTACGAGTGGGACGTACCGGCCGACTACGTCGCGCCGATGAACTTCACGTCACTGCCGTACCCGGACGACGGTGGACCGATCGACCTCCGAGCCCGGTAACGGCCGACGGGAAATCGAGCCACCGCCTGTGCGAGTCGGGATCACCCATCCGACGTCGCGAAGTTTCCGCGAATGACATTCGCGGGATCCCGTTCCGCCTTGAGTCGACGCAGCCGCTGTAGGGACGGGGAACTCAGCGCGGCGGAGAGCTTCTCGGACGGATTCAGGAATGTGATCGGTTTGCGACCACTGACAGGCAGTGAGTGCGCCAGCGCCGCTTGCTTCGACACGATGGCATCTCCGACCGCGTCGGTCGACGGCACCCCGAACATGTATGCGGCGTACGGCTCCGTGAGTGCCCCGTGGGGGGAGTCGCTGGGGCGTGCCAGCGCTCCTCCGAGGTGTCGGAGTTGCACGGTCAGGAGAGGAGAGATCGGTTCGTCGATCAAGGAAGCGAACACGTCGTCGTCGAATGCGGTGAGGAGTTCACCGCGTGCCCGCCCGGGACTCGGGGCGGTCGGCTCCGCCGTGATCGTTCCCAGATCCCCGGCGCTCATCGGCGAACGGGTGTCCACAATCGGCGCGGGTAAGCGGTCGACCTCTGTCATGAGCCGGCGGGCGTCGGTTTCACTCCCCAGGAACGTCACGTCGATGGCGACCATCGGATCGGCTCCGGGAAAGTTCAGCACCTCGAACCAGAGCGTGAGTGCGTCCGGTGCAGTCTCCGTCATCGATCGGTAGACCTCGGCCACTTGTCGTGCCGAAGCGGCCGACCACAGTTGCCGTCCACCGAAAACCCGGGGCGCAGAATGCAACTGCAATTCCATCGCGGTGACGATGACAAGGTCGCCTCCGCCTCCTCGCAACGCCCAGAACAGTTCCGGGTCGGTTTCGGGAGTGACATGTTGTCTCGTGCCGTCTGCCGCGACGATCTCGAAGGCGAGAACGCTGTCGGCCATCCATCCGAACGAGCGTCCGAACCAGCTCAGACCACCCCCGAGTGCCGCCCCGGTCACTGTGACGACGGGAGAACTTCCCGGTAGCGCCGTCAGTCCGTGCGCAGCGGCGGCGCGCTGAAGATCACCGGCACGTACACCTGCTCCGACCCTCGCCGTCCTCCGCGCCGGATCGATATCGATGGATTCCAGTCGAGTCGTGCGCAACAGGACGGAACCGCGAGCCCGACCGGTCGCGCCGTGACCGCTGGGTTGCACCGCGATGGACAAGCCCTGTGACTGCGCATATCTCACGAGTGCGACGATGTCGTCGGCATCGGCCGCCTCCACCACCGCACAGACGTCCTGCTCGACGGCGAGATTCCAGGGACGTCGCGCCGGTTCGAAGCCTGAATCGACCGGAAGGTGAACCCGGCCCCGAACACTTGCCCTCAACTTTCCGACGGTCGCAGCCCGCAGGATACTCATGGTGACTCCTCGCTCGATGTCGTAGATTCGAGGCAGGATCGGGGTGTCCGCCTCACTATCGAGTCGAGCGTGACGATCGAAACGTGACGAGCAGCCCCTGAGGAGCCCCCATGGGACGGGATCGGTCGGCACCGACTCTGGACGGGTTGGCAGCGCAATTCGTCGTACAACGACCCAAGCTGCATGCGATCGCCCAGCGGACGTGCGGCTCTCCGTGGAACGCGGACGATGCCGTCCAAGAGGCGTGGTTACGCCTCCAGCAAGCCGATATCGGGAGTATCCGGAACCTCGAGGCATGGCTTACGACGGTCGTCTCCCGGGTGTGCATCGACATGATTCGACGGCGCGCCACGTGGCGGGAAGAACTGGGTCACGACCTCTCGGGCGAAGCCGGATCAGGGACCGGCGCCCCTGCGGAGCGCGAGCCCCCAAGCGCCGTACTGTTGTCCGAAGACCTCGCCTTGGCTGTACACGTCGTGCTGGACACACTCGGCCCCCTCGAGCGGCTGGCCCTGGTTCTGCACGACGTCTTTGCGCTGTCGTACGACGACATCGCACCTATCGTCGAACGCACCCCTGCAACTACCCGCCAGCTCGCGTCCCGTGCACGAGCGCGTGTCCGCACGGTCGACGTGGACAGTGTTCGGGAGAAGCGAGAATCGGCGATCGCCGCATTTCTCGACGCGGCGCGTAACGGAGAGTTCGGGGCACTCCTGCAACTCCTCGACTCCGACATCGAACTACGCAGCGACGACACGGCAGTAGACCTGGCAGCCGAAGGCGCCGATCACGGCGCACCGCTCCTCGGTCGCAGCATCTCGGGGGCAGACGCCGTAGCGAGAGCGTTCGCCGGGCGAGCCGAACTCGCAACGCCGATCCACATCGGCGGAGTCCCCGGGGCCGCTTACGTCTCGGACGGCGTCGTGCACGCCCTCTACCTGTTCGAGTTCCGTGCCGACGCGATCCATCGAGTGAGCGTCATCGCCGATCCCGCACGGTTGACCGGACTCCTGGTCGACGGCCCCCGGTAAACCTGCAGGCCGGGACGGAGCGTTATCTGCTGGCGAATTCTCCAGGCCCCTGACGGTTTCTCAACACGCCGAGAGAACGCGGGCCATGGCGTCGCGCTCTTCCGGGGTGACCCACAGCCGGTACTCGATCTTCACCTCGACCTGCCGCGACACGTAGTCGCAGTGATAGCCGACGTTGGGCGGCAGCCACTCGGAGGCGTCGGAGTCGCCCTTGGCCTGGTTGGTCCGCCCGTCGACCGCCTGCAGGTTGCGCGGATCGTTGGCCAGGTTGCGGCGCGCCTGATCGTCGAGGTGGCGGGCACCTTTCTTCCACGCATCCGACAACGCCACGATGTGGTCGATCTGCACCGCGGTGGACGTGTCGCTGCCACGCCGGAAGAAGATCTCCAGGTTGGTGTACGTGTCCCGGAGTGTGCCCGTCCGCACGGTGCAGTCCTTCGTCGCGGGTTCGAGCGAGATGTCGACGAGGTCGCGCTTGAGAATGTCGTTGCGGGTGTCGCAGCCGTTGCGGCCGAAACCGACGGTGACATTGTCGGTCCAGGCCGGCCCGAAGAGGTCACGGCTGTAACCGTCCTGGGGATCGGGCGGGCGCACCGGCAGCGCCGAGAGTGCCGCGAGGGCAGCCGAAGGGTTGCCTCCCGTGACAACCCCCGGCTGCTCCGCAGCCCCCGACTCGTCGGTGACGACGGGTTCGAGGACGACGACCGCGATCGAGACCGCGATGAAGCACAGAATCCACAGCCATCGAGGAATCGACGGCTTTGCTGCAGCGGCCATGTACTACTGCGCCAGCGGAGGCATCTTCACAATCTGGCCGGCATAGGACAGACCGGCACCGAACGCGAGCAGAAGGGCCGTGCCGCCCGGCTGAACCTGGCCGGTGCGCAGCATCTTCTCCATGGCGAGCGGGATGGACGCGGCCGAGGTGTTGCCGGTCTCGATGATGTCGTCGGCCACCGGCACGCTCTCGGGAAGCTCGAGCTGCTTGACGATGACGTCGTTGATGCGCAGGTTCGCCTGGTGCGGGACGAACGCGTCGAGATCGCTGAGAGCGACCCCGGACCTCTCCGCGATCTGGCGGGCGTACTTGCTCATCTCGAAGGCCGCCCAGCGGAAGACCGCGGTGCCTTCCATGATGATCCACGGGCGCTTCTGCTGCGGGTTCTGGGCGAAGTCCACCCAGTCGGGCTCCTGGCGGATGGCGTTGCCCTGGGAGCCGTCGGATCCCCACACCGTCGGGCCCACGCCGACCTCGTCGGAGGCACCGACGACCACAGCACCGGCGCCGTCACCGAAGATGAATCGCACGGAGCGGTCGGTGGGCTCGGTGGCGTCGCTCATGCGCTCGACGCCGACGACGAGCACCTTCTCCGCCGTACCGGCGCGGACGAGGTCGGATGCGACGCCCAGCGCGTAGCAGAAGCCTGCGCAGCCGGCCTGCAGGTCGAGGGCCGAGGCACCGCCGGTGCCGAGGCGGTCGGCGACGAGCGCGGCGGCCTGCGGCGTCTGAAAGCCGTAGGTGGACGTCGCGATGATCACGGTGTCGATCTGGGCGCCGGTCAGTCCGGCGGCGTCGAGCGCCTTCTCGGAAGCACTGACGGACATGTCGACGATCGTCTCTTCGGGGTGGGGCTTGGCGAAGCGGCGCTCCTTGATACCGGAACGCGACTGGATCCACTCGTCGCTCGAATCGATCTGCTCACAGATCTCCGCATTGGTGACGACCCGTTCGGGCCTGTGCACACCCAACCCGAGAAGTGCGCTGTTCCTCAGCGTCGCGGGGACGGCGATCTGTGCACCCATCAGGCGAACTCCTCCTCCTCGGGCACTGCTCATCAGTGCGCCGCATCGAGACACGGTAGCGCGGGTTACGGAAATGTCACAGCAGGGGGTCCATGCAGGCCACACCACGTGGGTCACCCCGTCGTCGGGTCAGGTCGAGGCGGTGCCCGCTACCGTGCCCGGTATGGACGCAGAGGACTGGGACGAGCGGTATGCGGCGTCGGAACTGGTGTGGGGTGCCCCGCCCAATCCGGTGGTGGTGGAGTTCGCGGCATCGCTGCCACACGGCCGCGCTCTCGACCTCGGTTGCGGGGAGGGGCGTCACTCGTTGTGGCTCGCGACGCGCGGCTGGGAGGTAGTGGGCACCGATTTCTCGGAGGTCGCTTTGGACAAGGCCCGGCGGATTTCGGCGCAGGCACCGAAGAGATCTCGCGACCGGCTCGAATACCGGCTTTCGGATGTGACTTCAGACACATTCGATGGGGATTATGACTTGATCCTCTCGATATTCCTCCACTTCCCTCCGGCGGAACGCAAAGCCCTCGTCGACAAGATGATCAATTCCCTGAAACCTGACGGAATCCTCATATTTCTCGGGCACGACCGAGCAAATCTCCTGCACGGTACCGGCGGACCTCGAGATCCCGAAATCCTTTACACCCCAACAGATATCGTCTCAGATATCGACGGGCGACTCGTTATCGACATTGCCGAACACAGGCACCGGGAAACGGAATCGGGAACCGCGGTGGATGCGTTGGTAGTAGCACGCAAACTCGGTCTTGGAAGTTAGTTGCCCGGCGAGTAACATAGAGATGTTACCGACGAGTAATAACTTGGGCGGTACTTGATTCAGCTGGACCGCACCACACCCCCGGGAGACATCAGACATGGGCCATTACAAGAGCAACCTCCGCGACCTCGAGTTCAATCTCTTCGAGTTCCTGCAGATTCAGAAGGTCCTCGAAACCGGCGCGTTCGGCGACCTCGACGAGGAAACCTCGCGCGGCATCCTTTCCGAGGTCAAGGCACTTGCCGAAGGCCCCGCTGCCGAGGCCTTCGCAGAAACCGACCGCACTCCTCCGGTGTTCGACCCGGAGACCCACTCGGTGTCCATCCCCGAGGGCTTCAAGAAGGCGTTCCGGGCGTGGTGGGATGCCGGCTACTGGTCCATGGGAATCCCCGAGGAACTCGGCGGCACCGAATCGCCGCGCGCGCTCCTGTGGGCGGTCAACGAGATGATGCTCGGCGCACAGCCCGCCGCGTTCATGTACGCAGCCGGCCCCGCCTTCGCCGGGGTGCTGTTCGACAACGGCACCGACGAGCAGAAGAAGTGGGCGGCCACCTGCGTCGAGCGCGGCTGGGGCGCCACGATGGTCCTCACCGAGCCCGACGCCGGATCCGACGTCGGCGCGGGCCGCACGAAGGCGATCAAGCAGGACGACGGCTCGTGGCACATCGAGGGTGTCAAGCGCTTCATCACGTCCGCCGACTCGGACGACCTGTTCGAGAACATCTTCCACCTCGTTCTCGCGCGCCCCGAGGGTGCCGGCCCCGGCACCAAGGGCCTGTCGCTGTTCTTCGTCCCGAAGTTCCACTTCGACTTCGAGAAGGGCGAGATGGGCGACCGCAACGGCGTGTTCGTCACCAACGTCGAGCACAAGATGGGTCTGAAGGCTTCCGCGACCTGCGAGCTCACCTTCGGTGGCCACGGCGTCCCGGCCAAGGGCTGGCTCGTCGGTGAGGTCCACAACGGCATCGCGCAGATGTTCGACGTCATCGAGCACGCTCGCATGATGGTCGGCACCAAGGCCATCGCCACCCTCTCGACCGGCTACCAGAACGCGCTGGCCTACGCCAAGGACCGCATCCAGGGCGCCGACCTGACCCAGATGTCCGACAAGACCGCCCCGCGCGTGTCGATCCTGCACCACCCGGACGTGCGTCGTTCGCTCGCGATGCAGAAGGCGTACTCGGAGGGCCTGCGCGCCGTCTACCTGTACACGGCCGCCCACCAGGACGACGCTGTCGCCGAGCAGGTCTCGGGCGCCGACGCCGGTCTCGCCCATCGCATCAACGACCTGCTCCTTCCGGTCGTCAAGGGCTGCGGTTCCGAGCGGGCCTACGAGTACCTGACCGACTCGCTGCAGACCTTCGGTGGCTCGGGCTTCCTCCAGGACTACCCGATCGAGCAGTACATCCGCGACGCGAAGATCGACTCGCTGTACGAGGGCACCACCGCCATCCAGGCGCAGGACTTCTTCTTCCGCAAGATCGCCCGTGACCGCGGTGTCGCCCTGGCTCACGTGGCCGGACAGGTCAAGAAGTTCCTCGAGCGTGAGAACGGCGACGACCGTCTCAAGGCGGAGCGCGCACTGCTCGCCACCGCGCTCGACGACACGCAGGCCATGGTCGCGACGCTCACCCAGTTCCTCATGGGCGCGCAGGAGCAGCCGACCGAGCTGTACAAGGTCGGCCTCGGCTCGGTTCGCTTCCTCGAGTCGTTCGGCGACCTGATGATCGGCTGGCTGCTGCTCGAGCACGCCGAGATCGCGCTCAACGCGCTCGACGCCGGTGCGGACGTCAAGGACAAGGCCTTCTACGAGGGCAAGGTTGCCGCAGCGTCGTTCTTCGCCAAGAACGTTCTGCCGCAGCTGACCACGTCGCGCAACGTCATCGCCAATGTCGATCTCGACATCATGGAGCTCGACGAAGCTGCATTCTGATCCTCGCGTAACACCCGGGGACACAACGTGATATGACAGTGGCTCCCGCCGATATCGGCGGGAGCCACTGTCGTCTCGTTACCGCACGGTCAGAAGACGACCACTCCTCGCAGATTCCTGCCCTCGTGCATGTCGGTGAAGCCCTGGGCGATGTCGTCGAGCTTGTAGGTGGACGTCACCAGTTCGTCGAGCATGAGCTTGCCGGAGGTGTAGAGGTCGATCATCCAGGGGATGTCGGCGGTCGGTGCGAATGCGCCGAACAACGAGCCCTGGAGTCGCTTCTGGTACAGCACCAATTCCATGGCGCTGATAGGGATCCCGAAGTCGGTCATCTTGCCGAGACCGGTCACCACACAGGTACCGGCCTTCCGGATCGACGAGAACGCCTCCGCGATGTGCTCGCCGGTGGTCACGCCCACCGTGACGATCGCGGCATCGGCGCCCTGCCCGTTGGTGTACGAACGCGCGATCTCGGTGGCCTCCGCCATACCCGCGACGGCATGGGTCGCACCGAAGCGCAGGGCACTCTCGCGCTTGAACTCCACCGGGTCGACGGCGATGATGTGGGCCGCGCCGGCGTGCGCGGCTCCCTGCACGGCGTTGATGCCGATTCCGCCGATTCCCTGCACGATGACGGTCTGCCCGGGATACACCTCCGCGGAGTTGACCGCCGCACCCCATCCGGTGCCGACACCGCAGCCGAGCAGGCACAGCTTGTCGAGTGGGAGATCCTTGTCGACCTTGATCGCAGAATCGACGCTGACGGTGGTGTATTCGCTGAATGTGGACAGCCCGCATGTCTGTGCGACCTCGACGCCGTCGAGGCTCAGCCGGAAGCTCGCCGGATCGTCGGGACGGCTGCCGGTCATGATCGCCGCACCTCGATCGCACAGGTTCTGGAGGCCTTTCGCGCACCACCGGCACCGTCCGCACGCGGCCAGGAACGAGAACACCACATGGTCGCCCTCGCTCCATCCCGTGGTTCCGGGTCCGACCTGCACCACGACACCGGCACCCTCGTGGCCACCGCAGATGGGGTAACTGCCGACCGCGTGGTCACCGGTGGCGATGTGGTCGTCGGAATGACACAGCCCGGCGGCCACCATCCGGACCATCAGTTCGCCGTGGCGCGGTTCGTCCAACTCGAGGTCGGCGATCTCGTAGGTACCGGGTGCTGAGCGGATAATCGCGCCGCGGGTCTTAATCAGGTGTTCTCCTCGGGTTGGGGGCGAGCGTGGGGTAACCGGTCGTCAAGGGGTGACCTGAGCCGCCATCGCGGCGCGGTATCCCTCGCCGTACGGCGGCAACATTCCCCACTCGCGGCGCGGATCGTGCTCCGGTGACTCGAAAATTGTTCGGGCGTGGCTGAATTCGAGGAATCCTTCGCGACCGTTGTAGTGCCCCATCCCGGATTCACCGACACCGCCGAACGGTGCGTCGAGCATCCCCGCGTGCATCATCACGTCGTTGATCGTGACGCCGCCGGACGTGGTGCCGTCGACGACGGTGCGCTGCTCGTCGGCGTCCCTCCCGAAGTAGTACAGCGCCAAGGGCTTCGGTCCGGAATTGATCGTGTCGAGGACGTGCGCGAGATCGTCGTACGTCCGCACCACCAGGGCGGGTCCGAAGATCTCTTCCCGCGAGATCGCCGCAGACTCGGGCGGGTCGAGCACCAGGCGCAGCGGCCGACGGCGCTCACCGGTGCTGATCGGCTCGTCCGGAGCAACCTCGATACGAACGCCCAATTCTGCTGCCTCGCTGATGTATCCGTCGATCCGTGCCGCATGCCGGTCGGTGACGATCGCGGTCGCGTCCGCATTTCCGGCCACCGTGGGCAGCAACTCCGCGTACGACCGGGTTACCGACGAAACAAACGACTCCAGGAATTCGGCGGGCACGTACACGGTGTCGGCGTTGACGCAGAGCTGACCTCCGTTGGTGGCCTTGGCAACCGCGATGCGGAACGCCGCCGTGTCGAGATCGGCGGAGCGCCCGATGATCACCGGCGATTTCCCGCCCAGTTCCAGGGTCACCGGGACGAGATTGCGGGCGGCGTTCTCGAGCACCGAGCGACCGGCGGCCACACCACCGGTGAACACGATGTGGTCGAAGGGCAGCGATGTGAGGGACCGCGCGATGTCCGGGCCACCGGTGACCACCGCGACGTCGAGGGGATCGAGGAACTCGGCGGCCGCCTCGGCCAGCACCTGCGCGGTGCGCGGGACCACCTCGGACGGCTTGAGCACCGCGCGGTTGCCGGCAGCCAGGACACCGGCGAGAGGGCCCATCAACGTGTAGACGGGAGCGTTCCACGTTCCGATGATCGCGACCGAGCCCTTGGGCTGGAAGTGGATCGCGGCGGTGGCACCGAGTTGGTCGTAGGGCGCGAACACTGTCCGCTGCTCCGGCTGCATCCAGCCGTCGAGGTGATCGCGCGCGTATTTCAGCGCGGTCACCGAGCCGAGCACGTCGTTGACGGTCGTGTAGCCCGGATGACGTCCACCGAAGTCGGCGTCGATCGCCGCGACGAGTTCGTCGCAGCGGGCGACGAGCATGTCGATCACGCGCTGGATCCGGGCTCGGCGCTCCTCGGCAGAACTCGTCCGCCGGGTCCGGAACTGTGCCTGCTGGCCTGCGAGAATCCCGTCTACCGAAGATTCCGCGCTGGTGTGTGTGGTCATGCGGCCGAGATTATGACCGGGGTCACAACCCCCGACGCAGGGTCTCGCTCACCGGGACCGGCCGTCCGGACCTCAGTTCGTGGACGTGCCCGCAGGCGCGGGAGTGCTCACGGACTCGGGTTGTCTGCGTGCCGGCGCGGCCGCTTCCGGCTGCGCGATCGGTTCTGCCGTGTCCGAGGCAGCGTCCTCACCGGGCGCTTGCGCGGGCGCTCCCACCGGAACGCTCGCGGGCGTCGACGACGCCGGGGCGGGCGCCGGGCTCGCCGGAGCGGGTGCGTCGTCGCCTGTGCCCTGATCACGCCCGGAGTCCGCGTCGTCCTTGTCGTCGGGCTCGACGCACTTGACGATCGGGACCGGGTCGTAGCGCACCGTGCGGGTCGTAGTGGAGATCTGTGCGCCCGTCTTCGCGTCGGTGACGACACGGGTGTCGGAGACGGTGAAGCCCTTGGCTCCCGCCGAGGCGATGCAGCCGGGGCCGGCCGGCAACGTGATCGTGTTCGGCGACGTGTAGTTCGTACGCTCACCGGTGATCGACTGGACGTCCACCGTCTTGGTGCCCCACAGTCGCACCGTGACATCGGAGCTGGTGGTGATCGTTTCGATCAGCACGCCGGTGTCGAACGGATTGCGGAACTGCAGGTCGATCGCACCTTCGAACACGGTGGCCTCACGGGCCGCGGGGTACCGGGAGATGTAGTAGCTGTGCTCGGTGTGGGCCACGTCTTCCATGCCCGCGAAGTAGGACGCGTTGTAGAGCGTCGTCGCGAGCTGGCTGATGCCACCGCCGACCGCCTTGCCGGGGCGGCCCGCCTCGATGATGCCCGACTCGACGTAGCCTTCCGCCGTGCCGCGCGGTCCCGTGTACCCGTTGAGGGAGAACGTGTCGCCCGGCTTCACGACCGCACCGTCGATCTCGGCGGCAGCGAGCCGGATGTTGACGCCGGAGGCGTACTCGAATCCGCCGGTGGTGTACTCACCGATGACCTCGTTGATGCCGAGCTTCTCGGCAGCTTCCGTGGTGAGCGCGGGATCCACCGTCTGGTACACCGCGTCGACCGCCCGATCGTCGGTGACGGCGAGCAGTTCCGGGAACGTTTCGAGGGTCTTCGCCCAGTCGACGAGCTCACCCTTCACGCCGGGGACCACAGCGGGGCGTCCGCCCTGGATCTCGACCCGGGCGTCGCGAGGCTCGGTTTCGGTCGGCTTCAGCTGAGGAGCGAGGATCTCGACCGCTGCCTCCGGGTGGTACTCGGGGGTCAGGCCGCCCTTGCCGTCGGGCGCGAACGAGAGGACCGCGCCGATCTGGTCGCGGGCCAGGGTCGCAGCAGTACCGTCCCGGCCGCGCACGACGAGATCGGCGGAGACCGCGGGTACCGCGACGTCGGCCAGCGCGCGGTCGAGGCCTTCGCGCGTCACCGTGACATCGACCTGCTCGACCGGCAGCGACACCTCCCCGAACGCCCAGCGTTCGGCGAACACGTCGGATGCGGCGGCGATGTCGACGCGCTGTCCGGGCTGCGGGATGACGGGAACGGGCGTCCCGCCCTCGAACACGATGTTGCCTTCGCGGGGGGCGTAAGCGGCAGCCGCGGTGAACTCGTCGATGGCGACGGCGAGGGCGGCGTCGTCGCGGGTGGAGACGACGCCGATCTCCTCGGTACTGAAGAAGGAAGCGAGCCTGGTGAACGGGTTCAGCGGCTGGGATCCCACGCGGTCGAGAGTCGCGTGCCAGTCGATATCGATACCGGCTTGTGAAGGCACGATGTCGCCTGTCGTCTCGCCGGCGAGGACCGGAACCGGCTCGTCGAGTCGCTCGGTGAGCACCTCACGCAGGTGCGTTTCCGCCTCGTCGAGCGACTCCCCGCCGATCTCGATGCCGGCGACGGTGACCCCACGGGGCACCTTGCCGGAACTGACGGCGAGATCTGCGACGTAGAGCACCGCGAGCAGAGCGACGACACCGCCGACCACCAGGGCGACCGTCCGCTTCGGAAGTCCGGCCCACCACGGACCCGGCCCGTCACCCGAGCCGTTGCCGCCGGGCGGCGGGGCCACCGGGGGCGGCGGGGTGGCCGGCGACGCCGGAGGCTGGGCGGGACGCGAATCCTGCGGCCGGCTGGGACGCGAATCCTGCGGCTGGGCGGAGCGCGACTCCGGAGCGGGAATCGGCGTGCTGCCGACAGGCTTCGGGGCAGACGGCTCCGACGAGCGCTGGAGAGGGGTGGTGGACGGCTCTTCACCACGAGCGGCGTTCGACACCACCGGGATCACCGTGGTCGGAGCATCGAACGGGGCGTTCTCGTCCGTCTCGGGTCGAGCCGGAGCGTCCGCGGGCTGACCTGCACGATCGGCGGGCTCGTTCCCGGCCTGCTCCCCGGGCGACGGCGGCGAGAATGCCGCGAACTGCTCAGTCGGAGCGGAGGTGCCGTCGGACGCGCCTCCCGACGAATCCCGCGAATCGGGCTCCGCGGGCCGAACGTCGTCGTTCTCGTGTTCGGAGCCCTCGGTCCCGTGTGTGCCGCTCACCCAAATCCCTTCGACAACAGGGCGCGCGGGGTCGGAACCTCGTGCGCCGATCTACCACATCCAGAGTAGTTCCCCGGTTGAACGCCGCTACGGGCGGAATGCCGAAACCCCGTGTTGCTACCAGGTCGGGGGTCAGGCAGCAACACGGGGTCGACCGGTCTATCGCTGTGCTCGCCGGAGCGTTACAGACCTACCGGATTTTTTCCGAGGTGTGATCTACGCCTCGAGAATCGCGGTCACACCCTGGCCGCCGGCAGCGCAGATCGAGATGAGGCCACGGACCGGCCGGCCGGTTTCCTGCTTCTTCTCGTGCAGCATCTTGGCGAGCGAAGCCACGATCCGTCCGCCCGTGGCCGCGAACGGATGCCCGGCCGCGAGGGAGGATCCGTTGACGTTGAGCTTGCTGCGGTCGATCGATCCCAGCGGCGCGTCGAGCCCGAGCTTGCCCTTGCAGTAATCCTCCGACTCGAACGCCTGCAGCGTCGCGAGCACCACGGACGCGAACGCCTCGTGGATCTCGTAGAAGTCGAAATCCTGCAGGGGCAGCCCGTTGCGCTGGAGCAACCGCGGAATCGCGTAGGTCGGGGCCATGAGCAGGCCGTCGCCACCGTGGATGTAGTCGACTGCGGCCGTCTCCGAATCCACTAGGTAGGCGAGGACGGGGAGCTTGCGTTCGGCCGCCCACTCCTCCGTCGACAGCAGCGCCGCCGAGGCACCGTCGGTGAGAGGCGTGGAGTTGCCCGCCGTCATGGTGGCGTCGCCGAGCTTCTTGCCGAACACCGGCTTCAGCGTCGACAGCTTCTCGACCGACGAATCGGGCCGCAGATTGTCGTCGCGGGTGAGCCCGAGGAACGGGGTGACGAGGTCGTCGAAGAATCCGCGGTCGTAGGCGGCGGCCATGTTGCGGTGACTCGCGACGGCCAGTTCGTCCTGGTCCTCGCGCCGGACCCCGAATTCCTTGGCGGTGATCGCGGCGTGCTCGCCCATCGACAGGCCGGTGCGGGGTTCGCCGTTGCGCGGGATCTCGATGCCGAGCATGGAGGGACGCACGTTGCCGAGCAGCTTGGCGCGGGCGCCGGTACTGCGTGCCCGGTTGAGCGAGAGCAGGAATTCGCGGAGTTCGTTGTTCACCGCGATGGGTGCGTCGGACGTGGTGTCGACACCGCCGCCGATACCGGCCTCGATGCGGCCGGCGGCGATGGCGTCGCCCACCGAGATGATGGACTGCAGCCCGGTGCCACACGCTTGCTGGAGGTCCCAGGCAGGCGTGTACGGGCTGAGGGCACTGCCCAGGACCGACTCCCGGACGAGGTTGAAGTCCCGGGCGTGCTTGAGGACGGCCCCGCCGACGACCGCGCCGAGACGCTCGCCCTGGAGGTTGAAGCGGCCGACGAGGCCGTCGAGTGTCGCGGTGAACATGTCCTGGTTCGATGCGCGCGCGTATTTGCGGTCGGATCGGGCGAACGGGATCCGGTTGCCCCCGAGGACGGCGACACGGCGCTGTTGCGTGGAACGGGCTTTGGTGGTCACTGGTGTCTCCCGGATTCAGATGGACTCGAATTCTGGTTACTATTCTTACTCACGGGTAAGTTTGTTGTCGACCACTGCATCGACGACCGAAAGAAGAAGGTGGAACCGTGGCAGAAGCCAAGGGCGCGCCCAAGCTCTACGCCCAGATGATCTCGTCCGCACCCGGATCCTTCCTCGCCAAGCAGTTCGGACTGCCGCAGCCGGAGAAGCTCAGGCGCTACCAGCCCGGCGAACCCGCACTCCCCGGGCCCCTCCTTCTCGGCGGCAACGGCCGGCTGATCGAACCGCTCCGCTCGCTGCTGAGCGACTACCCGACCGCCGACCCGGCCGACAGCACCTTCGGCGCGCTCGTCTTCGACGCCACCGGCATCACCGACGCCGCGGGGCTCGAACAGCTCTTCACGTTCTTCCAGCCCGCGATCCGCAACGTCGCGCCCAGCGGCCGCGTCGTGGTGCTCGGCACCACCCCCGAGGAGACCGCCTCGGTCGACGAGCGCATCGCCCAGCGCGCACTCGAAGGCTTCACCCGCAGCCTCGCGAAGGAACTCCGCCGGGGCGCGACCGCGCAACTCGTCTACGTCTCGCCCGAGGCGTCGACAGGATTGTCGGGTGCCGAGTCGACGCTGCGATTCCTGCTGTCGGCGAAGTCGGCCTTCGTCGACGGCCAGGTCATCCGTATCGGCGAGGGTGACGCCACGGCTCCCGCGTCGTGGGACAAGCCCCTCGCGGGCAAGGTCGCCGTCGTCACCGGCGCGGCCCGCGGCATCGGCGCCACCATCGCCGAGGTGCTCGCACGCGACGGCGCGACGGTTGTCGCCGCCGATATCCCCGCCGCCGGCGAAGCGCTCGCGCAGACCGCCAACAAGGTCGGTGGCACCGCGCTCGCCCTCGACGTCACCGCCCCCGACGCGGGCGACAAGCTCGCGGCACATCTTCTCGAACGTCACGGCGGAGCGGACATCATCGTCCACAACGCGGGCATCACCCGCGACAAGCTCCTCGCGAACATGGACGACTCCCGGTGGAACGCCGTGATCGGCGTGAACCTGATTGCGCCGCAGAAGATCACCGACGTCCTGGTCGAGAAGGGCGCCCTCAAGGAGGGTGGCCGCGTAGTCGACGTCTCCTCGATCGCCGGGATCGCCGGCAACCGGGGCCAGACCAACTACGGCGCATCCAAGGCCGGCGTCATCGGCCTCGTGCAGGCAACCGCTCCGGTCCTCGCCGAGAAGAACATCACCATCAACGCGGTCGCCCCCGGTTTCATCGAGACCGCCATGACCGCGGCCATCCCGCTCGCCACCCGCGAGGGCGGACGGCTCATGAGTTCGCTGCAGCAGGGCGGCGAGACCGTCGACGTCGCCGAGACGGTCGCCTGGTTCGCGAGCCCCGCGTCGAGCGCCGTGACCGGGCAGGTCGTCCGGGTGTGCGGTCAGTCCATGCTGGGGGCCTGATGGGGCTCATCGAACTCGAGGCGAGCCCTTCGGTTCTCGACATCTACAGCCGGGCCGTGCTCTCGGCACTCCCGGTCGTGGGGGCCAAGGGCGGCACGCTGCCCGACGACACGCTCGTGCTGCGTGGCCTGCGTGTCGACCCGGACAACCTCGCCGAGTACGCGAAGGTGTGCGGACTGACGTTCGGCGACACGCTGCCGGTCACCTACCCGTTCATGCTCACGTTCCCTCTCGTGATGAAACTGATGGTCTCCAAGGGATTTCCCTTCGCAGCCGTCGGTTCGGTGCACGCCGAGAACGTCATCGAACAGAAGCGGCCGATCTCCGTCACCGAACCGCTCGACGTGAAGGTGCACGCGGAGAACATGCGTGAGCACCGCAAGGGCCTGCTGGTCGACGTGGTCAGCGAAGTCTCGGTGGGCAGGGAACAGGTGTGGCGCCAGACGTCGACGTTCCTTCACCAGCAACGGACTTCGCTGTCGGGGCAGCCCAAGCAGGACCCTCCGGAGCAGGAGATTCCGCCCGTCCCGACTTCCACGTTGAGGGTAGATCAGAAGGTCATCTCCCGGTATGCTGCGGTATCCGGAGACCGGAATCCGATCCACGTCTCTACCCTGGGCGCCAAGGCCTTCGGCTTCCCGAAGACCATCGCTCACGGAATGTGGAGCGCGGCGGCGGCACTGCGCGCCGTCGAGGGCAAGGTCCCGGGGGCAGTGACCTATACGGTGAAATTCGGTAAGCCGGTACTTCTTCCGGCGACCGTGAATCTCTACGCGCGGCGCGACGCCAGCGGATGGGATCTCGCGCTTCGCCATCCGAAGAAGCTCTACCCACACCTCACCGCAACACTGCGCTGAACAACAGGAGGGCGGGTGCCGGGACGCGATGGGGGCGTCCCGGCACCCGCCCTCCTGCGTCGGCGCACTGCGGTGCCGAGCCTCGGCTCAGCCGGACGGTTCCGAGCGTTTCCGTCCTGCGAGACCGCGCCATGCCAGGTTGTCGAGGAGTTCGGCCGCCTTCGCGACATCGATTTCTCCGCCCGCGATGCGGTCGGCAACCGCTTCACCCGCGCCGACGAGCGCGACAGCCATGATCGTGAAGTCGGTCCCCGGTTCCGGGTCTCGGGTACTCGACTCGAGCAGGTGCGCGGTGAGTTCGATGAGCCGGTCGCGGCTGCCCCTCACCTGGCCCGCGAACACCTGCTGCGCGAGCGCCTGGCGGTAGAGCACCATCCACGAATTGCGGTGCTCGTCGACGAACCCGAGGAACGATTCGAGCGCGACCCTCAGTTGCTCACGTGGCGCGAGGGCCGGATCGCCGGCCGGGGTGAGCGCTTCGACGAATCGCTGCCCCTCGCGATTGATGCACGCGGCGAACAGTTCGTCCTTCGACCCGTAATAGAGGTAGAGCATGGGTTTCGAGATCGACGCCCGGGCTGCGATGGCATCCATGGAGGTGTCGTGGAAGCCGTTCTCGGAGAAAACGTCCACCGCGGCGTCGAGCATCTGCTGCTCCCGCACCGCGCGCGGCAATCGCTTGGTTCCGCCGGCCATGGACCCTCCCCACCTCCTCGAACAGGTTTCTTACTCTACGGTAGGGAAGTTTCCGCACGCGCGCGAACGTGGGTTTCAGCAGGCGACAGCGCCCTTCGCCCGCGCGACCGTGCGGACGGCGTCGTCCACCCGGGACTGCGGCAGTTCACCGGTCGCCACGGACTGCTCGAGGTGGTCGAGAACCGCGGGTACCTCGGCGGTGGTCAGCCACAACGCCTGGTCGACACCGGCCACCAACGCCGCCTCGACCGCCTCGGTGATGTCGTAGGTGTCGGTGATCGCGCGCATCCCGGACAGGTCGTCGGTGAAGATCACGCCGTCGAACTCGGGTCCGCCGTACGAACCGGAGCGCAGCAGTTCCACTGCCTCGGGGCTAATGCTCGCGGGCAGGCCGCCGGTCAGTCCCGGCACATCCAGATGGCCGAGCATCACCCCGACGTCCGGAGAGACCAGCGCCCGGTACGGCACCAGGTCGCTCTGCTGGAGTTGTCCGAGCGGCGGAGCGGTGACCGCACCGGTGTGCGAATCCCCCGACGCCGACCCGTGGCCCGGGAAGTGCTTGAGCACCGGCATGATCCCCGCGTCGAGGAGGCCCTGCGCGTAGGCGCCCGCGTATTCGGCGACCACCTGCGGATCGGCGGAGTACGAGCGGTCGCCGATGACACTGTCGTCGGGCTGGCTGCTCACGTCGACGTCGGGCGCGAAGTCGACCGTGATCCCCAGATCGCGCAGTTCCGTGCCACGCTCGAGCGCCATTTGATAAGTCTGCTCGACCGTCATCGTCTCCGCGGTGACGCGCGCGGACGGGTCGGGTCCCAGCAACTTGCCGACGCGTGAGACCCGTCCACCCTCTTCGTCGATGGTGACCATCAACGGCAGCGCGCTCTGCGCGGCGACTCCTTGAACCTGCCGTTCGGACAGCATTGCCGGATCGGTCCAGCTTCCGATGAAGATGCCGCCGATCTGTTCGGACTGCACGGCCGCGAGGGCGTCGTCCGCGCCCGTCACTCCCACATTGAGCAACTGGGCGAGCTTCTGCCTGCCGGTGAGGGACGCCAGCAGGTCGTCGCCGCACACCGGCGTGGTGGTCGGCAGCGGTTCGGCCGAGGGTGTCGTGACCCGCGATTCCGTCGTCACGGTGTCCTCCGCCCCACTGCTGGAGGCAACATCCGAGGTGTCGTTCGCACCGCACCCGGCGGCCGCGAATGCAGCGGTGAGAACGACGGCGAGAGTGTGGCGGGTGCGCATCGTTCCGACGGTAGCGGACCGGCGTCGGGAAGCCTCCCGCAGCCGGTCTCCGCACGCTAAGGTGCACCCGAACATTCGTGCCGGATCCCGCGGTCGCCGAGGCCCGCCCGGGGCGCACCCGGACTCACCCGACCCCGTAACACTCGACACAGGAGGTGCCGGTGGGCGCAGATCTGATCCTCATCGCGTACGACGGATCCGAGAACTCCAAGCGGGCCGTGCAGTACGCCGGGCGGTTCCTCGAGTCGTGCCGGGCTGTGGTCGTCACGGCGTGGGAGCCGATGGTGCGGCAGGCCGCGCGGATGTCCGGACTCTCCGGTGTCATGCAACCCGAGTGGGTGCCGGACGAGGACCGCGAGGACATCGCGCTGACCGACGCGAAGGTCACCAACGCCGAGGGCCTCGAACTCGCCAACTCGCTCGGCCTGCACGCCGAGGGCCGCACCGTCGAGGTGGTCAACGCGGTGTGGGCGGCCATCGTCGAAGCGGCCGACGACCTCGACGTCGACATCATCGTCGCGGGCACGCGCGGCACCACCGGACTGCGTTCCCTTCTGCAGTCGTCGGTGGCCGACCACGTCCTGCGTCACAGCCACCGTCCCGTGCTGATCGTGCCACCTGGCCGCTGAGGGCGGCGCGCGCAGGAATATCGTCGAATCACCATGGACGGTTTTCTGCTCTCCCGCGCCGATCGCACCGTGCACGCCACCGGCACGCGTCGTCTCTTCGACGACGTCGCGTCGGCGTCGCGAGCCCTGCACCGCGGGGACGCCGACCTAGTCGTCGGTGCCCTGCCGTTCGACCCGACACGGCCGGTCGCGCTGGCCCAGCCCGAACACACCGTCGTCACCGACGGACCGTGGGAGTCGCCCGACGATCTCCCCGACCTCCCCGAGGTCCGCCGGACGCAGGAGATTCCGTTACCCCGCGTGCACGTCGCGCGGGTGCGCGCGCTGGTGGAGCGGCTCGAACTCGGCGAATTCGAGAAGGTGGTCGCGGCCAGGAAGGTCGCACTCGCCGCGGACACACCCATCGACCCGCTCACCCTGGCAGCCCGCATGGTCGAGCGGCATCCGGATGCGGCGACGTTCGCCGTCGATCTGAGTGCGGCAGGCGAACGGTTCTGGGGGCACACCCTGGTCGGTGCGAGCCCCGAATTGCTGGTCAGCCGCCGCGGGGACACCGTGACGTGCCGGCCGCTGGCCGGGACCGCCGCGCGCCGCGACGACCCAGACGAGGACCTGCGGGCGGGCAAGGACCTGCTCGGCTCCGCGAAGAACCTCGCCGAGCACGGATACGTCGTCGACTGGATCCGCGCCCGCCTCGCACGCCTGTGCCACGACCTGGTGATCCCGGAAACGCCCGAACTCACCTCCACGCCGGACGTCTGGCATCTCGCCACCCCCATCACCGGGACCCTGCGCGACCCGGAGACCGACGCGCTCACCCTCGCGGCCGCATTGCAGCCCACTCCCGCCGTCGCGGGCACCCCCACCGAAGCGGCGATGGACGCCATCGCGCGGGTCGAGGGTGATCGCCGGTTCTACGGCGGGGCAGTCGGCTGGTGCGACGCGGACGGGGACGGCGACTGGTTCGTCGCGATCCGTTGCGCCGAGTTGAGTTCGGACTGCCGGCGCGCGATCGCGTGGGGTGGCGGCGGGATCGTCGCCGATTCCGATCCGCACGCGGAACTGGACGAGACGAGCGCGAAACTGCGCACGTTGCTGGGCTCACTCGGGGTGTAGATCGCTTACCGGGTGCGGGCGGTCGGAGATCGTTCCCCGGGGTGATAGTTTGGCGCGAGCAATATGACATGCGTTACGAACGATGGGGAGATTGGTATGGCGAAGATCCTGGGTCCGGCCCTGGGCAGCGTGGCGATCGGTGCTGTTCTCGGCCTCATCGCGGTGTTCGGAGTGACTGCCGCTGTGCAGGAGGACACCCGCCCCCAGATCGACCGCAGCGCAAACGCCGATTCCTCCCTCCTGAACCAGGTTGAGTACGGCAGCCGCTGACGGCTCCGGTAACGCTTCAGGTTCACTCACGTACCGAGGCGCGACGGACAACCCGTCCGCCGAACCCCTGTCCCGCCGGTGGCTGTACGGCGCCACCGTGGTGGCAGTGCTTTTGTCGTTCGCGCAGGTGCCAGGCCTGGTTGTCGCGGACACCAAGTACGACCTGACGCAGAACCCGCTCGGGTTTCTGGCGCGCGCCGCTCACCAGTGGAGCAGCACCGCACCGCTCGGGCAGGTACAGAACCAGGCGTACGGCTACTTCTTCCCGCACGGCACCTTCTTCGCCGCCGGGCAACTGCTGCACATCCCACCGTGGATCACCCAGCGTTCCTGGTGGGCTGTGCTGCTGGTCGTCGGGTTCTGGGGAATCGTGCGGCTCGCCGAGGCCCTCGGAGTCGGCAACCGCGGTTCCCGAGTGGTCGCGGCGGTCGTGTTCGTCCTCTCTCCCCGCGTCCTGACCACACTCGGGTCCATCTCCTCCGAGGCGCATCCGATGATGCTGGCCCCGTGGGTGCTCCTGCCGCTGGTGCGCTACCTGAGCACCCGGTATGTGGGGTCGCCGCGCAGGCTGGCGGCGCAATCGGCCGTGGCGGTCGCCCTCATGGGCGCGATCAACGCCGTGGCCACCGCCGCCGCATGTCTCATCGCCGCGCTTTGGTGGGTCGCGCACCGGCCCGACCGCAGGTGGTGGCAGTTCACGCGGTGGTGGATCCCGTTGTGCCTGGTCGCGGTGACGTGGTGGATGGTTCCGCTGCTCCTGCTCGGCCGCGTCAGCCCACCGTTCCTCGACTTCATCGAATCGTCGGGTGTGACCACCGAATGGACGTCGCTCGCGGAGGTGCTTCGCGGGACGAGTAGTTGGACACCGTTCGTCTCCCCCGAACGCATCGCCGGCGCGGTCCTGGTGACGCAGCCCGCCGCGGTGCTCGTCACCGGTGCGCTCGCCGCTGCCGGGATGGCCGGGCTCGCGATGCGGTCCATGCCCGCACGAGGCCGTCTAACCCTGATCCTGTTCGTCGGTATCGCTGGTCTCGGAGCCGGGTACATCGGGGAGCTCAGTTCCCCGTTCGCGGACCAGGTGCGGACGTTCCTCGACTCCACCGGCGCGCCGCTCCGCAACGTCCACAAACTCGAACCGCTGATCCGGTTGCCGCTCGTCCTCGGACTCGCGCACCTGCTGCGGCGGGTCCCACTTCCCGGTTCGGTGCCGTGGGCACGCACCCGGACGGCGTTCGCCCACCCCGAACGCAACCCGATGGTCGCCGTCGGGACGCTCGTTCTCGTTTCCCTCACGCTCGCGACGTCGCTCGCGTGGACCGGAAAGCTCGCGCCGCGCGGGGCCTACGAAAGCGTGCCCGACTACTGGCACGCCACCGCCGCGTGGCTCGACGACCACACCGACGAGCGCGGCGAACGCGCCCTGATCGTGCCCGGCGCTCCGTTCGGCAGCCAGATCTGGGGACTGACCCGCGACGAGCCGCTGCAGGCACTCGCCTCCACGCCGTGGGCGTCGCGCGACGCCGTCCCCCTCGTCCCGCCGGGCGCGATCCGCGCTCTCGATTCGGTCCAACGCCAGATCGCGGACGGACGCCCCTCACCGGGCCTCGCCGCGACCCTGCGTGGTCAGGGCATCGGGTTCCTCGTGGTGCGCAACGACCTCGATCCGGATACGTCCCCGGCGACACGGCCCGCGCTGGTTCATCGCGCTCTCGACGAGTCGCCCGGAATCGAGCGGGTCGCGAGCTTCGGCGACGACATCGTGGTGGCGAACGCCGACGGATTCGTCACCGACGCCGACCTGCGTCCGGTGTATCCGGCGGTGGAGATCTACCGGGTGACCTCCCCGGAAGCCGCACCGGTCGGCCCGTACACGGTGGACGCGGCGGACGTGCCCGTGGTCCAGGGCGGCCCCGAATCGTTGCTCGGCCTCAATACGGTGGATCCGGACCGGGTCGGGCCGACCCTGCTCGCTGCCGACGCGGAGCAAGCGGGCCGCCCCGTCGACGAGGTCACCGTCACCGACACCCCCACCGACCGGGAGACCGACTACGGCCAGGTCGACCACCATTCGTCGGCGATCCGCGCCGCCGACGACCCGCGGCGCACCCACAACGCGGTGCCCGACTACCCGGTGCCGGACGCCGACCTCGTCCGCGCCGAGTGGGAGGGTGCGCGGATCACCGTGTCGAGCGCCGCCTCGGATGCCACCCAGCTCGGCGGCACCGCGGTGGGCAGCGGACCCGCGGCGGTCGTCGACGGAGACCCGACCACGGGCTGGCACAGCAACGGCCTCGAATCCGCCGTCGGCCAGTGGCTGCAACTCGACCTCGACACCCCGATCCACGCCGGCATGCTGCAGCTCACCACCAGTTCCGGCGCGCTCGGCGATCCCGTGCGATGGCTCGAGGTGACCACCGAACGTGGCAGCGCCGCCGTACGTGTCGAGGAACCCGGGCGCCCCCAGACGGTCGCGTTGCCGCTGGGAACGACGTCGTGGATCCGGATCACCTCCACCTACACCGACCGCGGAACAGCAGGCAACCAGTTCGGGATCGCCGAACTCGCGGTGGACGAATTCACCGACGGCACCCCCGAGCGCATCGACATCCGGCGGCGCATCGTCGTCCCCGGACCTTCGGAAGGTGTCGCGGTTCGCGGCTGGGAACTCGGACAGGAGTTCCCCGGGCGGGGTAGTTGCGTCGACAGCCCGGACCGGGTGCGGTGCGCGCGCGGCCTCGCGACGTCGACCGAAGAGCCCAACAGGTTCACCCGCACGCTCGAGGTTCCCACCGCGACCGTCGTGGAACCGGACCTGTGGGTGCGGGCGCGGCCCGGACCGGCTCTCGACGACGTCGTCACCCGCACAGATCGGGTCGTCGCGCGCGGCGACGCCGAGGTCGTCGACCTGCAAGGATCGGCATTCGCGGTGACCGATGGCGACCCTCGCACGTCGTGGGCCGCCGACGAAGGCTCACTCGCGCCCGGTGGTGCCCGCCCGACGCTGACGCTGGAACTGCCCTCGCCGCAACGCGTGACGGGCCTGGACATCGCGACGTCGCTGGGGACGCTGCCCGTCGCGCCGCAGGCCGTCGCGGTGAACCTGGGCAACGGTCCGCAGGTGCGCGAACTGAGCGAGGGCACCTCGTCGGTGGACCTCACCCCGTATGTCACCGATCGGATCACCCTCACGCTCCTGCGGTGGGACGACGTCCTCGACCGGACGGTGCTGGGCTTCTCGAAACTCGCACCTCCCGGGATCGCCGAAATCACCGTGCGCGGCGACGACGGCCCGATCGGTGCGCAGGATCCGATCTACGACCGAGAGGTGACCGTCGGCTGCGACGACGGCCCGGTGGTCACCATCGACGGCCGGCAGTACCGCACGTCGGTGACGGCGACCGTCGCCGATCTCGCTTCCGGTGCCGAAGTCCCCGCGACGCTGTGCGATGCCGATGCGGTGAGCATGGACGCCGGCCGGGTCGATGTCGACGTCACGCCGGGAACCGCGTTCATCGTGTCGCGCCTGCGGCTGACCGTGCCCGGTGCCGAGCCTCCTGCCACGTCGCCGACGGAGTTGCAGAAGGGGCGCTGGTCTGCCGCCCTGCGCGAGTTGACCGTGCCCGCGAGCGACGAGGACCGCCTGGTGGTGATCCCCGAGAGCACCAACGTCGGGTGGACGGCACGCAGCGCGGACGGCCTCGCCGCCACCCCGATCGTCGTCGACGGCTGGCAACAGGGCTGGATCCTGCCCGCCGGACCGGAAAGCACGCTCACGCTCGAGTTCACCACCGACCGCTGGTACCGGGTGGGGATCTTCGGCGGTCTCGCACTGCTGCTGCCGTTGTTCGCGCTGGCCCTGTGGCCGGTCTCCCGGCGTCGCACATCCGATCCCGGTCCCGCATCGCGCACGTGGCGGTCGCCGGTGGTGGCATTCGCCGGTCTTCTGGCCGCAGCAGTTGTCGTCGCCGGCGGTGCAGGCGCCGCGATCGTCGTTCTGGGTGCCGCGGGGCTCGCTGCCGTGGCGCGCCGTCGGGGACAGCGGGCCGCATCCCGCCTGCTGGTGGGTACCGCCGGCGGCGCCACCATGATCGCGATGGCGTTGTTGTCCACCGGCCCGTGGCGCTCACCCGGCGGCTACGTCGGGCACTCGTACCTGATTCAGCTCGCGGCGCTGGTGGGGCTCGTCGCGGTGGGCCTCGCCGCCCTGCCCTTGCGAGACCGGTCCCAACGCCGGAAGACATCGCGCGCGGGTACCTCCACGAGCGCGTAACTGGCCGACGCGATCGCAATGCTGAGCACGAAGGTCACGGCCAGCACCGGCCAGAAATGCCCCTGGAACGGCGCGATCCCGAAGACGGGGAAGATGATCGCCATCACCGCGAGATGCCAGAGGAACAAGCCGTAGGACCAGCGCCCCACCGCAAGCGCCGGCGGGCTCGCGAGGAAGCCGTGGTGGGCGCGGGGGGCAAGGACCAGCGGAGCGAGCAGCGCGAAACTCATGATCGCGCCCAGCACGATCTTGTTGCTGTACTCCCACGGTTCGAGGTCGGTGAGCGTCTTCGGTCCGGCGAGCGGTGTCGTCGCCAGACCGAATGCGACCGCTGCGACCCCCAGCATCAGGTACCGGCGCTCCGCGAGCCGATGCACCCAGGTCCTGGGACCGATCACGAGTTCGGCGAGCACCATCCCGGCAGCGAACCACGGCACGTACCCGGGCAGCCAGTTCTCGTGGTTGATGTGTTCGGGAGTCGGCACCGGCAACCACACCCACAGCAGCGAGAGCACGCTCACTCCGAGCAGGAGCGGAATCCGGATCCGTGCGGCCGGGCCCCGCAACCGGCAGACGGCGAGCGCCATCAACGGCAGCGCCGCATAGAACGCGACCTCCACCGACAGGCTCCACATCTGGGTGAGCCCCTCGGTGAGGGTAAGCGGCACGAAGACCTGCGTGAACGCCAGGTTCGCCCACCACACCGTGGCTCCGCCGCCGGCGCCGGGCAGCAGCCACAGCACCAGAATCACCGCGATCCAGTAGGCCGGCAGGATGCGCGTCGCGCGCGAGACCAGGTACCGCCGCGTCGACGGTCGCGGACCGAGACCACGCACCTCGGCAGCATGCGGCCGCCACAGCAGAAATCCGGACAGGGCGAAGAACAGGGCTACAGCAAGATCCAGCCGCCCCCAGACCCGGCCGATCAGCGGGTCGTGCACCGCGCCGGTCTGGAACGCGACGTGCGTGACGACCACGGCGACGGAAGCCAGCCCGCGCATGCCTTCGAGCGCTGGGAGAAAGCCGTTCACGCGGGGGTCGGAGGGCCTGGTACTACTCATCGGCCACCAGTGTGCCCGCCCACATGTACCCGCGTAAATGCGGGTTCGTCACGAGCGGCGAGCAAGTCGACAGCGCGGGCTGTTAGTGTCTGGGCTCACGTGGCGTTCGCGGGTCGGATGCCAAGGCGATCCGTGCAGCCCTGCTGCCGGTGGGGGTACTCGATGACAACCCGTTGAGTGAGGAGAGACAGCATGGCTGAGCGTTCGAGCTCCGGCCGGATACTTGCGTTGAGTCTGATAGGCCTGGGGGCGTTCCTCCTGGTAATCGCAATTCTCGTACCGACCTACACTGTCGGCAAATTGGCGACCACGCCCCTTGACCTCGAGGTGACCACCATCGCCGAGGGCACCGGCGACATCCTCAATTCACGAGCGCTGCTCGCAGGCAACGCACAGGTCGACACCGACGTCCCGATCGTGGCACAGCGTTACGTCACGGTGGAGGATCCGTCGAACGGTGACATCATGACGCTCCAGGCAGGTCAGACGGTGCGCCGTCTCGACATGCAGGGCGACACCGGCCTGGTCTCGGCGACGGTCGACCGGGTCACCATCGACCGCGACACGTCGATGCCGGTGTCCACCGAGGAATTCGCCGATCGGGTGAGCACGGTGCAGTCGACTGCCGACGCGCCGCCCACCGACCTCGGCGACCGCGGTGGCTTGCAGTACAAGTTCCCGTTCGACGTCAAGCAGGAGTCGTACCCCTACTACGACATCAACGCCCGCGAGACCTTCCCCCTCGAGTTCAAGGGTGAGGAAGAAGTCAATGGCATGGCGGTCTACCACTTCAGCCAGGAACTCGGACCGATCGACCTGTCGGAGGCCGATCCCGAGGTTCCGACGTACAAGCTGAGCTTGCCCGCGTCCACCTGGGGTGTCGGCGAGGGTGACGAGCCGATCACGATGATCCGCTGGTACAACAACGTCCGTGACCTGTGGGTCGACCCGATCACCGGTGTCGTCGTAAAGGGCCAGGAAGTGCAGAACCAGTACTACGCACGCGAGGCGGACACCCCCGAGGTGACCATTCTCGATGTGACGCTGCCGTTCAACGAGGAGACCGTCGAGTACCAGATCGGCCAGGCCAAGGACGGGCAGGACCAGTTGTCCCTGTTCGGCCGCACCGTGCCGATCATCCTCGGCATCATCGGCGCCCTCCTGCTGATCGCGGGCTTCGTCCTCGCTCTCCGCGGCGGGCAGAACGGTGGCCGTCGTGCCGCTGCTGCCACCGAGCCGTCGCCGGCCGGTCCGGCGACCACCACGGTGGGTTCGTCGCAGTCGACGACGTCGCAGCGCGACTACACCGACGATCGGACCGAGGTCATCCCGCGCACGGACTCGAATTCGGACACGCAGCAGCGTGACTGGACGACCGACCGGACGCAGGAGATCCCGCGCACCGATCTGCGTAAGCCTCCGCAGTAGAACATCAGGTCACTGCACCTCGGCGCCGCCCCTCACCGTCCACGGTGGGGGGCGGTGCCGTTCTCTGCGTCCGGACCCGGCACGGACGCCCCGGCGGTACGCACGGCCAGCACGGCCACGACCGCGGCGGTCGCTGCCGCCACTCCCACCGCGACGCCGACAAACTGTTCGATCGTCGAGGCGACCGTGACCATCAGAACCGCTTCGACGGCCAGGCCGGCCCACGCGACCATCGCGAGATGCGTACGTTCGCCCGCGATCGCCGACAGCAGTGCGCCCTGCAGCACCGCCAGGCACGCGCCCTGCAGTGCGAACATCCACAGCAGCGATTGCACGGGCCGGTACGCGTCACCGACGAGAAGCGGGACGAGCGGCGCGCACACCGCGGCCCCCGCGACCAGCACCGCGCCCAGACCCACGAGCACCGTCAGCGCGGACCGCACAGCCGCGGCGGATTCCGCCGGATCGGCCATGCGGGGATACAGCACCACGCCCACCGCCTGCGGCAGCCAGAACGCGACCTTCGTCGCCACCGCGCCGAGGGCGTAGAGACCTGCGGAGTCGGGGTCGAGCACCACCCGTGCCAGCAGCAGGTCCAGTGAGGTCAGCGCGATCAGTGCGAGTTGCACCTGGGAGGCACGCAGTACCGCACCGGCGCTCGGCCCCGGAGACGATCCCTGCTCCCCTCGGTCGCCACGTCCCACGAGCGCAGCCGCGATGAGGGCGGTGATGCCGGTTCCGACGGCACCGGCGAACAGCGCGGCACCCGGGCCGCCGCCCAGCATCAGCACTACGACCGCCGGAACCACTTTCGCGACGCCCGCGGTGGCCAGCACGACGCTGAGCGCGCCGAACCTGCCGTTGCCCTGCAGGAGTCCCTGTTCGCCCGCGAGGAGTACGAGCAGCGGTGCGGTCACGAGAGACCCGAACGCACCCGCGACGCTCGTGTCGAGTGCCCACGCGACCACCGGGACCAGTACCAGCGCGACCACACCCGCCGCCGCTGCACACCGGAAGCCGAGGCGGCGCAGCACCGCGACACTGCTGCCGTGCACGGCTTCACGCGCCACGACGGTCTGCAACGCGAGCGCCGGGACGGCGAGCACGAGTTGAGCGGCCAGCAGGCTCGCGAACTCTCCGTATCCGGCGGGGCCGAGCCAGCGCCCGGCCGGGAGGTGCAGCAGGTATGCCGCGATGTTGGCGGTCATCGCCCCGACGGTCACCATCGTCATTCCGGCGGCAGCCGACCGGCGCGTCGTCTCGGGTCGAGGCATCCGCCCATCCTCGCATCAGCAGGGACACCGTATTCTGCCGCCATGCTCACGCCGGTGTCCTCGCGTTCGCTCGCACCGGTGTCGGTGCGCGCGTTCGTGCCGGCCCTGTGGTCTCTGCTGCTGACATTCGTCGTGCTCGGGCCGCTCGTGACCTCGCCCGGTTACCTGCTGCTTCGGGATGCGGTGAGCACGCCGCGGTCGTTTCTCACCGACTCGGCACTCGGATTGTCCGACGCGGCAGCTCGCGCGGTCCCACAGGATGCGCTGCTCGCCTGGGTGACCACCGTGGTCGACGGAGGACTCGCGGTGACCGTCATCCTGGTGGCGTCGGTGTGGGTGGCCGGGTGGGGAGCGGCGCGGCTCGTCACCGTCGTCCTGCCACGGGCCGGGATTCCCGCGCAGCTGGTTGCGGCCACCGTCGCGATCTGGAATCCCTACGTCGCGGAACGCTTGCTCCAGGGACATTGGAGTCTGCTCGCGGGTTACGCCGCGATGCCGTGGGCGATGTGCGCGGCGGTGGCGATTCGTCGCCGCCAGCGCGGTGGGTGGCCGGCGCTCGCGCTGAGTCTCGCGGTGGCCGGTCTGACCCCGACCGGGGTTCTCCTCGCCGCCGTGGCGGCACTCGCGGTACTCGCCGTCCCCGGAGGACGCGTCTCGATGCTCGCGCGGGTGGCCGGCGGGGCTGCCCTCACCGTCTGCGCGTCGCTGCCGTGGCTCACGGCCACCCTTCTGGCGGGCGGAGGGACCGAGGCCGACCCGGCGGGTGTCCGGGCATTCGCCGCGCGCGCGGAGCCGATGCTCGGCACCCTCGGTTCGCTCGCCGGGCTCGGCGGCATCTGGAACGCCGACGCCGTGCCGGGCTCTCGAACCACGCCCTGGGCGCTCGTCGGCACGGTGCTGTTGCTCGCCGTCGTCGCGTGCGGGGTCCCGGCACTGTGGCGGCGTCGTCGGCACCCGGTGGTGCTCACGACCGCACTACTGGCTGTGGTGGCGGTGCTCGGACCTGCCGTTGCCGCGACGGGTGCCGGGCTCGCGGCCGGTGAATGGTCGATGGAGAACGTGCCCGGCGTCGGCCTGCTACGCGATACGCAGAAGTGGGTGGCCCTGGCGATGCCCGGCTACGCGCTGGCCGCGGCGGCGGGTGTGGGAGCGCTGCGTCGGCGCTTCTCCGGCCCCGCGACGGTATGGGCGGCCGCGCTGATCGCCTGCCTCATGCTCGCGCTGCCCGATCTCGCGTGGGGGGTCTCCGGCCAGATCCGGCCGGTTCGCTATCCCGACGGCTGGCAGAAGGTCACCGAGTCGGTCACCGCAGGCGACGGTGAGGTGGCCGTATTACCCGCAGGGATGTTCCGGATCTTCGATTTCTCAGGTCCGGTCGCCGTACTCGATCCCACTCCCCGCCTGGTGCGCGCGGATGTGTTGCAGACCGGCACGCTCGTGGTGGCGGGCGGCACGGTAGCCGGTGAGGGCCACCGCGCGGAGGAAGTCGAACGGCTCCTGCTGACGGGTGCCGACCCGGCAGCACTCGCCGCGCAGGGTGTGGGCTGGGTGCTCGTCGAACACGACACTCCCGGCGACCGGGGCGACTCCCAGCGCACCCTCGATGCGCTCGACCAGGTCTACAGCGACGACGATCTGAGCCTCTACCGGGTGGACGGGGTGGCCGGCGACGCGTCGCCGCACCGCGCGTCCGCCGTCGCGGCGCACGTGGTGTGGCTGCTGATGTCAGCTTGCGGTGCTGTGGGCGTGGCGGTGCAGCGGTTCGCCCGTTCTCGGAAACAGCCCTGACACGGGCTGCCCCCGGGTGGTGCCCAGCAGGACGTCGAACACTCCGTCGCCGGTGGCCTCCCACGAGAACTCCCCGGCCCGGATGCGGGCCTTCCCACCGAGTTGACGCAGCCGGTCACGATCCTCGAGCAGGTCGGCCACCGCGCCGGTGAGTTCGGCCGGAGAATCGACCAGCAACCCCGTCACCCCGTCGATGATGGAATCGGTCAGGCCCTTGGAACTGCGGTAGCCGATCGTGGGCACACCGTGCTGAGCGGCTTCGACCACCGCCAGACCCCAGCCCTCCTTGCGCGAGGGCATCACGTGCAGCCATGCGCGGGAGAGCAGTTCGTGTTTGCGGTCCTCGGGGACGTGACCGTGGAAGGTCACCGCGTCCGCGATACCGAGGTCCGCCGCGGCATCGCGCAGGTTCTGTTCCCACCAGCCGCCGCCGATGACGTCGAGGTGCAGACCGGGGATGCGTCCACGCAGTGCCGCGACGGCACCGAGCGCATCTTCGATCTGCTTGTGCGGCACGAGCCGCGACAACACGCACAGGCTCGGATGCTCGGTGCGGGTGTGGTCGTCACCGGGTTCGACACCGGTGGGGATCGCGTCGGCGCCGTTGCGGACCACCGCGATGCGTTCGCGGTCGACGCCGAGCGCGCGCAGTTCGTCGGCGGACGGGAGCGACACCGTGAGGTACTGGTTGCGGCGGTGGACGCGCGGCGACAGCGACGATTCGATCCACCAGCCGAGCTTGGCCATCACCCGTCCGGCGACGGGCCACTGCTCCCGGTGGCAGTGGTGCACGAGGAGGGTGACCGGCGCACCGGCGATCACCCGGGCGAAGAACGGGATGCCGTTCTGGGTGTCGATGACGGCATCGGGACGGATGCCGGCGAGCGGACCGAAGCCGAGCCGGCCTGCCGCGATCGCGGCGAGCGCGCGCGGGTACACGGTGAGCCGGCCTCCGCCGCGGCTGATGTCGATGCCGTCGACGGTGTCGCGACTCGGCGCTCCGGGATAGGAGGCCGTACGCAGCGTGACCTTGATACCGCGCGCGGCGAGCTGGGCGCCCACTTGTTCCAGGTACCGCTCGCTGCCACCCCCTTGGGGGTGTCCGGTGTCACGCCAGCAGAGCAGCAGTACCTCCTGCACGCGGAGCCCCCAATGTGTTGCAGACGTCCCGAAGGGACCGGTGTGGTGACCCGGCAGGGCCTAACTATGACAACGAACACCCTAACGGGTACGCGACCGCTATAGGTATGGAGATCTCTCTCGGGCGCCACACTAAGGTGGTTCGACGTGCCTTCCCCGACCGCGCCCGACGCCCGCGTGACCCGGCTCTTCGCACGACGCGCAACGCTGCGGCGATCGGTGGGCCTGCTGAGCAGTTTCCGGTTCGAGCAGACCGCCCCCGAGAAGTTCTACGGCGGGCTCGCCCACGACACCGTCGACCTGATCGGGGACCTGTACACCGGTGCTACCGGCACCGGACTGGCGGGCACGACGGTCGTCGACGTCGGCGGCGGGCCCGGATACTTCGCCGACGCGTTCCACGCGGTCGGATCGCAATATGTGCCGATCGAGCCCGATCCGTCGGAGATGCACGCGGCCGGACTCCGGGTCGGCGGCGCGATTCGCGGGTCGGGACTGGCGTTGCCGCTGCGTGACGCGTCGGTGGACGTGTGCTTTTCGTCGAATGTCGCCGAGCACGTCCCGGAGCCGTGGGTGATGGCCGACGAGATGCTGCGGGTGACACGGCCGGGCGGGCTCATGGTGCTGTCGTACACGTTGTGGTGGGGTCCGTTCGGCGGTCACGAGACGGGGCCGTGGCACGCGTTCGGCGGTGAGTACGCAGCGCGCCGCTACGCACGCAAGAACGGACGCGAGCCGAAGAACCGGTACGGGCACTCCCTGTTCGAGGTGGGCGCGAGCGACGGTCTGCGCTGGGCGCGGTCGAGCACCGACGGCATCCTGCTCGCCGCGTTTCCGCGCTACCACCCGCGATGGGCGTGGTGGCTCGTGAAAGTGCCGGGGCTGCGGGAAATCCTGGTGAGCAACCTGGTTCTCGTGATGCAGCGCCGGTGACCCACGGGGGAACCCGGCGAACATCACCTAGGGTCGCGGTATGACCGCACTGGCCCTCGACGTCGGCGGCACGAAACTTGCCGCCGCCATCGTCGCCGACGACGCGACACCACTCGAACCGAAGTCCGTGCCCGTACCTGTCACAGGTGTCTGGGATTCGTGCGCCGCACTCCTGCGGGATGTCGCCGGCACCGAACCGGTGACGGCCGTCGGGATCGCCGCGGCCGGCCCGGTCGACGCCGCGCGCGGCACCGTGTCGCCGATCAACATCACCGAATGGGCCGGCGGGTTTCCGCTGGTCGACGCGGTCCGCAGCCTGTTCCCCGGTGCCCGTGTACGGCTGGCGCTTGACGGCGCCGCCGCGACGCTCGGAGAACAGCGCTTCGGTGCCGGACGCGGTGCGGCAGATCTGCTCGGGGTGGTCGTCGGTACCGGGATCGGAGGCGGCCTGGTGATCGGCGGCCGGATCGTCGCCGGCCGCACCGGTAATGCCGGGCACATCGGCCACATCGTGTCGGCGTACGGGACCGCAGTGTGCGCGTGCGGCGGTGTCGGCTGCATCGAGACCGTCGCGAGCGGCCCCTCCGCGGTGCGGTGGGCGCAGACCCACGGCTGGGAAGGTACGGACGGCGCGGCTCTCGCAGCCGACGCGCAGGCCGGTGTCGGTGTGGCGGCGGCCGCGCTCGAACGCGCGGGGACCGCATTGGGTCAGGTCATCGCGTCCGCAACGGCTCTGACGGACGTGGAACGTGTGGTGGTCGGGGGCGGGTTCGCACAGTCCGGCACCCACCTGTGGCGGCCGATGCTGGCGTCGGCGTCACGGCACGCTCGGCTCGGCTTTCTGCGCGAGTTGCAGATCGTGCCCGCCGAACTCGGCGCGCTCGGCACTCTCGCCGGCGCGTCACTGCTCGCCGCAGGTCACGACTAGATAACCCAATCCGGTGCACTTCGGGGCGCTGCCCTACCCTCTGACGTACCACTCGTCCAGCGGATCGATCGGCGGTACCGGGATGCGGATTGCTGAGATTTTGCGGAACAAGGGCTCGGGAGTGTGCACCGTCCCGCCCGACACGCCGATCTGCGAGTTGCTCGGGGATTTCGCCCGCTACAACATCGGCGCGATGGTCGTGGTCGAGAACGACGCGGTCGTCGGCATCATCACCGAGCGGGACGTAGTGCGCAGCCTCAACCAGCGCGGACCGTCCATCCTCGCCGACCAGGCACGCAACCTCATGACCACCGACGTGGCGACGTGCGTGCCGACCGACACGGTGGACAGCCTGGCCGAAACCATGACCGACCGACGGGTCCGCCACCTACCCGTCGTCGAGGGCGACCGGCTTGTCGGCATCGTCAGTATCGGCGACGTCGTCAAGAGTCGCCTCGACGAACTCCAGGCCGAACGCGATCAGCTCGAGTCCTACATCCACCGAGGATGAGACGACTAGCCGTCCGAATCCTCGGTACCCGCGCGGCTCTGATCGTCGTCCCCGTCCGCGGCCGTCTTCTTGGGCCGATCGAGGACGCTCACACTCATCCCGTAAGGCAGGAACCGCACCGACCTCGTCGGATCGGTGTTGCCCTTGAGCGCGCGCAGCGCATCGAGTTCGGCCGGATAGACCTCGTCGACACGCACGACGCCCTCGTCGTCGCAGGTGTAGACGACCCACACGCCCGCTCCGGTCTCGCCCGTCGTCTCGGGCGCAGGCGCGCCCTTGGGGGCGCGGGGGCCTTCAGGTGCGTCGAGGAACGACAACACACGGTCCTTGAGCTGACGTAGTTCCTCACCGGCCTCGCGGACCACTCGGTCGAGATCGTCCGGATCGAATCCGAAGGGGTTGTTCTCCGCCATTGCTGTCTCCTGCCGTTGGCCCGTGACCGAACGTCATGGCCCGTGACCGTCGTCGCGTGAGCCCAGGCACTGTCCAGTGTGGGCAACTCTTCGGGTTCCCGCTACCGACCGCCCTCAACCTTCCCAAAAACCTGTAACCTGTTCTAGTGTTCGGGGTCACAGGTGGGGACCGCCGGAACGCCGGCACCGAACCACGAACCTGCCGTTTTACATGAGCGAACAGCAACGGGTGAGGAAGCAGACATGACCGACTACGACAAGTTGTTCATCGGCGGCCAGTGGGTGGCACCGTCGACAGACGAGAAGCTCGAGGTGTTCTCCCCTGCCACGGAAGAACGCGTCGGATCTGTTCCCGTCGCCGGACCCAAGGACGTCGACGCCGCAGTCGCCGCAGCGCGTCGCGCGTTCGACGACGGCCCGTGGCCGCGCATGTCGCCCTCCGAGCGTGGCCAGGTGATCGCCAAGGCCGCGAAACTGATCGAAGAGCGTGGCACCGAACTCGCGTCGCTCGTCTCGTCCGAGATGGGCCAGCCCGCCGCCTCGGTGCAGATGATGCAGATGACGCCGTCGCTGGCGACACTCAACTACTATGCCGGACTTGCCGATTCGTTCAAGTGGACAGACGAGCGCAACGGCTCGTTCGGACGCTCGCGCGTCACCCGCGAGCCGGTCGGTGTCGTCGGAGCAGTCATCGCATGGAACGTGCCCCTGTTCCTGTGCGCCAACAAGCTCGGACCGGCCCTGCTCGCGGGCTGCAGCGTGGTGCTCAAGCCGGCACCCGAATCTCCCCTCGCGGTCAACGTCGTCGCCGAAATCTTCACGGAGGCCGGGCTTCCCGAAGGTGTGCTGTCGGTGGTGCCCGGTGGCGCCGAGACCGGGGAATACCTCGTCTCGCACCCCGACCTCGACAAGATCACCTTCACGGGTTCCACCGCCGTCGGCAAGCACATCGGCGAGATCGCCGCACGCAACCTCAAGCGCTGCTCGCTCGAACTCGGCGGCAAGTCCGCGGCCATCATCCTCGAAGACGCCGACCTCGACTCCACCATCGCGATGCTCGTGATGTCGGGCCTGATGAACACCGGCCAGGCGTGCGTGGGCCAGACCCGCATCCTCGCGCCGCGGTCCCGGTACGACGAGGTGGTCGAGAAGATCGTCGCCACCGCAGCCTTCTTCCCCGTCGGACCGCCGTCCGACGAGAGCGCACAACTCGGCCCCCTGATCTCGGCCAAGCAGCGCGAACGCGTCGAGGGATACATCGCCAAGGGTCTCGAAGAAGGTGCACGCATCGTGCTCGGCGGCGGTCGCCCCGACGGCCTCGACACCGGATACTTCGTCGAGCCCACCGTCTTCGCCGACGTCGACAATTCGATGACGATCGCCCGCGAGGAGATCTTCGGTCCCGTGCTGTGCGTGCTGCCCTACGACAGCGTCGACGAAGCCGTGAAGATCGCCAACGATTCCGACTACGGCCTCGCAGGATCGGTCTACACCACCGACGTCCAGAAGGGCCTGGACGTCGCATCCCGCGTTCGCACCGGCACATACGGAATCAACTGGTACGCATTCGATCCGGGATCGCCGTTCGGTGGGTACAAGAACTCGGGCATCGGACGCGAGAACGGTCCCGAGGGCCTCGAGGCGTTCTGCGAGACCAAGTCCGTGCTCTACCCGCCCGGCTACCAGGACTGATCCGGCGCGCTGAACAAAGCGAAAGGGTGGCACTCGGTCGAAAGACAGGGTGCCACCCTTCTCGCTATCCCGGGAGCGACAGAGGCACGTCGTCGTGGATGTTCGGCCGGAACACCGCGACCTCGGCCAGCGCGGCGGCCGCCGACTCGACGGCACCTTCGAACAGCTTGGCGCCCGCTTCGGCCGAGGCCGCGGTGGGATCGCCGATCACCCCGCCGCTACCGAAGTCGTCGCTGAGCCACCCGAAGCTCACGGGCTTGCCGAATCCGACGTAGCGGTATTCCGCGAGGTGCTCCGGAACACTGCGCTCGGCCAGCGACATGTCCACCAGATCGGGACGCAGATGCAACAGCAGCGATGTCTCCTTCGCACCTCCGTGGACGCCCATTCCGAGTTCGTCGCCCACCGAGACACCGCCTTGATCGGCGGGCATCGAGGCGTGCAGCAAGAAGGTCTGCAGTCCGAACCGGCGACGCAGTTCCCGGCAGGCGACCTGCAGCAGCGCCGAATTACCACCGTGCCCGTTGAAGAACGCCAGCCGACGGCACGGCGTCGCCGCGACCGAGCGTCCGATGTCCACAACCGTGGCCATCATCGTTTCCCACGACAGCCACACCGTTCCGGGTGCCCAGTGATGCTCGTCGGACTTCGTGTACGCCAGTGCCGGCAGGTGCCAGACGTCGACGCCACGCGCATGCGCGCGTTCGACCGCACTACGGGCAACCGCGTCCGCAACGATCAGATCGGTCGACAGCGGAAGATGCGGCCCGTGATGCTCGATCGCGCCGGTCGGAACGACGACCACCGAGTCCCGTGCAAGGACTGCGCCTGCGGAAGGCCCGGAGAGTTCGGCGAGATTGCGTGTCATACGAGCTTGCCCGGATTGAGCAGGCCGTGCGGATCGACGCGTGCGGCGTGCGCCCGGACCGCCTCGACATTGCGGTCCACGAACCACTGGTGAGGACTGTGAACCGAGACCCCCAGTTCCCGCAACCGGTCGATACCGTCGTAGACCTGCTCCGGGCTGTGGTAGATGCCGTTGAGCATGCCGATCGGCGCTCGGTGGCCGGCCTCGATGTGCAACATCGACCCGTCGTAGACCCGATCCACCTCGGCAAAGCGGTCGATCAGCGCGTCACCGCCGACCTCCACGTGGAAGTACTTCCCGGGTGCCGTTCTCTGCAGATGCCACGTCGGATGGTTGTACGACAAGGAGGAGAGTTTGGCACCGGTCTGCGACCCTTGCCGGATGTCTTCGACTCGGCCGCCCGCCTTCTCGACCATCGCGATCGCCGTGTCGAGGGCCTCCACATCGATGATCGAACGCAGGCTCGCGCGGCCGTGCGGGTACCCGCGGTCGCGTGGGAGTGCCGCCACCACCTCCGGCACGTCGGCTGAGACGAGGCGGGGGCGGGGTGACAGACCGCCGATCTCGCGAATCAGTGGGAGAGCTTGTTCGAAAGTCTCGAAGCTGCAGAACAACCCGCGCCAGTCCTGGAGTGGTTCGAGCCGGACCGTCGCCCGCGCCAGGATGCCGGTGACACCGTAAGCGTGCAGATACGTGTCCACATCTGCGCCCGAAACGGATACGAGTTCGCTGGTGCCGTCGGCGTGCGCGACGTCGAGTGCGGTCACGAAACCGTCCATGTTCGATCCGTGCGCAATGGTTCCGGTTCCGCCCGAACCCCCCGCGAGAAACCCGCCCAGGGAACTTCCGCCGGTCGACGGATACATCCACAATTGCTGACCGTGATCGCGCGCGACGGATTCGAGCGTGGTCATCTTGGCCCCCGCCTCGGCGACGAGGTACCCGTCTCCGACGTCGAGCACCGCGCTCGCGCGGGACAGGTCGACGACCAGGCCCCCCCGCATCGGAATCGCCTGCCCGTAGTTCCCGGTCCCCTTCCCTCGCGGTGTGACCGGCACCGAATGTTCCACCGCGAGGGCGACAATCGGCGCCACCTCGTCGGACGACGACGGATACACCACGAGGTCTGCGAGGCCGAGTGGAAGTTGCGCCTCGAGAATCGGTGACATCTTCGCCCAGTCGGCGGAAGCTTTACGGCGGGCCGCGAGGTCGGTGCTCACGCTGTCGGCACCCACGAGGTCCCGAAGCTTGTCGGTGAAGACGTCGAGACGGGACTGGAGAATCGAGGTCATATTTCCGCTCCGATCGCGGTATCGATGAATCGGTTGGTGGCGATGTCGTCCGGCGAGAGGTCGGATCTGGGCGACGCGCCGGACTGCTGGAGGATGGGAACGAAGGTGTCGATCGTTGTCCGGATCCGGGCGGTGTCGAATTGTCCGACGGCAAGGCCGGGTTCGGCACCCATGAAGCCCTGCTCCTTCAATTGGTTTGCGCCGTATTCGGCGACACCTTCGGAGTACACCCAGCCGTCGTTGTACTGCGTGACGATGTCCGTGATGATGTCGTTGGCCCTGGACGGGTCGTCGAGGTAGTCGAGGGTCGACTGCTGAATGATCGGTACGAGTTTCGACAGGCATGCCTCGTGCTCGGAGAGCTTGTCGGCACGAACCGAAATTGCTTGGGGATAAACGACATAACCCTCGTCCGCAACGAGAGCCGAGGCGATGGGTTTGCCCCACGCCGCGACCTCGTTCTCGTAGGTGTACGGCTCGGCGGTCGCATACCCCTGCTGGACGATGGTGGGATCCGCGACGAACCGGGCGGGTGCACCGTCGTAGCTGTTGTCGAGCTGGTCCGCCTTCAACAGGCCCTTGCTCGCCAGCATCGGCCCGAAGACGTTGCCCTGGTTGACCACCACGGTGGCGTCGGACTTACCGATGTCTCCGAGGGTCTTCCAATCGGGATATGTTTCCGGGTCCCACATCAGGATCTGGGGACTCTTCTTCATCAGTGCGGCCACCGCGATCACGGGCTGACTCTGTGAGGCCGAGATGGCACCGTCGGTGGTGACCGTGCCGAGCATCAAATCGTCGTCGACGTACATCTGCGACGAGACCGATTGGAATCCGATTGCGGATCCGCCGGCTCGAACGTTCACCTCGACCCCGGTGTCCTTGCCGTCGGCGACCAGAGTGCCGGTCACACTCTTGCCGGCTGTGTCGACGGTGTAATCGGGTCCGACCAGGTTGTAGAGCGGACCGTGTTCCGCCTCCGGTTCCCAGTCCATCTGGATACCGATCACATCAGGACATATCCCGGAAAGAGTCTGCCCTTCCGCAGCGGGTTCGAGGGAGACGGCTTCCGCCGTGTCGGTTTCCGAAGTGCCGCAGGCACCGAGCATTGCGGTGGACAGAACTATGGTCGCGAGGACCGGTAACGAGCGTGTCGATCGCACGGATATGCCTCCGATGATGGATGGGGAAGGTGCAGAGAGGATCAGTCGGCGGTGTTCGAACGCACCGATGAATGCCAGGACCCGATCGCGGCCTTGGTCAGGACCGTGACGACGAGGAACACCGTGGTGCCGTAGAGCGAGGACAACCCGATCGCCGCATAGAGGTCCTCGGTCTGGAGACGAGCGCGGTAGGTGGTCAACAGGGTGCCGATTCCGGCCTGGCCCTGCGTGAAGAACATGTCCCCCACCACTGCCCCGATGACAGCCAGCCCGGACGAGATGCGCAATCCGGCGAAGATCGACGGGAGCGCACCGGGGAACTGCAACTTGACCAGGCGATGCCACGACGACGCGGCGTTCATCGTGAACAGGTCGTGCATGCTCTTCTCGGTGGAGGTGAGTCCGAACAGGGTGTTCGAGATCATCGGGAAGAGCGCGATGATGACGCAAACGACTGTGCGCGAGAAGAATCCGTACCCGAACCAGAGGCCGATCAGCGGGACGATAGCCAGAATCGGCACGGTCTGCAGGATGATCGCGTACGGGTACAGCGCACTTTCGAGCCATTTGGTGCGGCTCATCAGGATCGCCGAGCCGATGCCGAGCACGCACGCCACGAGCAGTCCCACCATCGATACCTGAGCAGTGAGCCACAGTGCTCGCAGCATCGGTCCGAGATGGTCGAAGTCGAGCAGAGAGACCTGCACGATCTGGTGCGGCGGCGGGAGCAGGAACCTGCGTTCGGGCGAAAGCACCAGATAGCTCACGGCGTACCAGGCAGACAGGGCAAGGATCAGGGTCGCGATTGCCGGAACCGCCGAAAGCACCCTGTGCCGCAACAATTTCCGGGGTCGAACAGCGGCCGAACCGGCTTCCGGGACGAGCGAGGCCGGTTGCGCAGTGTGCGGAGATTCCAGAACCGTGCTCATCGGTGACCACCTTCCAGAGCAGCCGAAACCGCAGCGGTGATATCGGTGAACGACTGCTCGTAGCGCAGTTCCGGTGGACGCGGGTACGCGAACGGCACATCGATCTCGGCGACGATACGGCCCGGACGGGCGGACATCACCACAACGCGGGTCGACAGGTACACCGCCTCCGACACCGAATGGGTGATGAAAAGCCCGGTCACCCCCGACTGCGCGACGATGCGCTGGAGTTCGACCTGCATCGTGAGCCGGGTGATCTCGTCGAGAGCACCGAAGGGCTCGTCGAACAACATCAGATCGGGGTCGCCCGCGAAAGCCCGGGCGATCGATACACGCATCCGCATGCCACCGGAAAGCTGACCGGGGAGTTGCTTTTCGAACCCGGTGAGACCGACCAGATCGATTGCCTCCTGGGCCTTCCGGCGGCGAACTGCACGCGGGACGCCCCGCAGCTCGCCGGTCAGTTCGACGTTCGACCGGACACTGCGCCACGGCAGCAGCGTCGCCTCCTGGAACACATAGCCGAGGCGCGCGCCGCCCATGCGTACGGTGCCGGAGGTCGGTTCGCTGAGTCCCGCGGCGAGGCGCAGCAGAGTCGACTTTCCACATCCGGACGGGCCGACGACGGTGACGAACTCGCCGGGGGTTGCCGCCACACTCACGTTGTCGAGCGCAACTGTCCCGGTCGCGAATCTCTTCGTCACAGAGTCGAATTCGATTCCCGGCTTCTCTTCGTTCACTGTGGCCGGCGCAGAGGAGGGCGTGCGGGTTCGGGTAGCGAGGGTTGAGGCGATACTCATGGGCGAACCTCCGATTCGAGTGACGCGGAGAGAGGGACGTGTACCGAACTGCTGACTCGAGAGGTTGCGACGAGCCGGCCGCGGTGCAGGACATACCGGGAGCCGGGTGCCTCCGCGACCGCTTCGTCGAGATCCCCTGCTCGGATCGCAAGGAAATCCGCCTGCGCGCCTACGGCCACACCGGCAGCAGGCAACGACATGATCTCCCGCGCGGACGTACTGACCGCGTCGTAGGCCTCGGTGGTGGTCAGATGTCCTGCGGTGACCAGCAACATGGCGGTCTCGAGCGCATCGCTCCGGCCGAGCGGATTGAAGGGATCTCTGACGTTGTCGGCGCCGCCCGCTACGCGAACGCCGGCATCGAGGAGAGCTCGCACCGGCGTGAGGCCCCGGGGAGTGGCCACCGGATGTCCCCAGCCCTGGAGGTACAGATTGGTGATCGGGAGCGCAACGATCCCTATTCCGGTCGCGCGGACGGCCTCGACCACGTGTGCCCGTACGGCAGGATCTACCGTCCCGAGGCTCACGCAGTGTCCCGCGGTGACCGGTATGTCGCCGGGCCACCCGCGCACCGTCTCCGTGAGTTCGAGAAGCGTGAGCACGTTCGGGTCGAGTTGCTCGTCGGTGTGCATGTCGACGCCCACTTGTCGCCTTTTCGCAATTGCGAGCAGCCGCTGCAGCGTTGCACTCGGATCGGGGGCATGGTGCGGACTCCCCCCGACGAAGTCGACGCCGAGATCGAGGGCCTGGTCGACGACCTCATCACCCACGTCGTGTGGGACCAGCGCGACCAACTGGATGTCCATGACGCTCGCCAGTTCTTCACGGACCTGCAGGAGCGCGTGGACACCGCGCAGCGGTTCCGGTCCGGGCAGCAGGTCCACGTGCGTCCGGACGGCAGTGGTCCCGTTTGCCAGCAACGACAGGGCGGCACGTCGGGCGCGCGCTGCGATTCCGCTGACGGTGAGTTGCGCGCTGTAGTCCCGCCAGGCCGTGATGGCAGATACGAGATCTCCCATCGGTGGACGGATCTCGTTCCAGGACAACGCTTTGTCCAGATGTGCGTGCGGCTCGGCGGGGGCAGGGAGGAGGAGGTAGCCGTCGAGATCGAGGTCGTCGGCCACCACAGCTTCGGTCGTTGCCGGAGCAACTGCGGTGACGGTCCCTCCGGACATGTGTACGTCGACGCGAGAACCGTCGGCGGTGGTTGCCCGCCGCAGAACCGCCACCTCGCGTCCGTGTGCTCGGTTTTCGTCCACGCGGATCCTCCGTTCGACGAGTGCCAGCGCCTCGAATGTAAGTGCTGGTTACATCGAGTAAGGTAGAGGCCAGGCGTTTCCCCTGGATGAAGCCGTGCGACGTTCTTGTAACACTCACTTACGGTCCGGGGACCGGACCGTAGGGAGGTTCCTCTGTGACACGTGTACTCGACGAGCAATCGGTACGGCTCGGCCGACAGATCCGTCTGCTCCGGCGCGCTCAGGGTCTGACCCTCGTCCAACTGGCCGAACGTACGCACCTCACCCACTCGTTCCTGAGTCAGCTCGAGCGCGGCCTGACGCGGCCGAGCATGCCGTCACTCGATCGCATTGCTCGCGCGCTCGACAGCACCCAGCCCGCGCTGATGGCCGCCGCCGAACCGGACCCCGTGCTCACACCCGGCTGCGAGCCCCGGATACTGCGCGCCGACGAGGGTCCTGCCGTCCCCGCAGCCGGCGGGCACGCACGCATGCTGGTCCCGCACGACAGTGTGTTCCACCCCATGGAGTACGTCGGCACCGACACGACAGTCGGGACATATTTCGCACACCCTGAAGACGAGTTCCTTTATGTTGCGACAGGTTTCGTCACCGTCGAGCTTCAGAACCAGGGCTGCCACCATCTGTCCCCGGGCGATTCGTTGTACTACCGTGGCGGAACACCGCACCGTTGGTGGGCGTCGGCAACAGACGGCCCCGGCTACCGACTGCTCGTCGTGAAGCAGCGCATCCACGACGAGCACTGATCAGGACATTCGCTCGGACAACAGCTTCCGCAGAGAGCCTGCGATCTCCCGCTCGTCGGCAGTCACCAACTCGCCGTCACGGACCACGACCTTGCCCGCGACCACGACATGCCGGGGTCGGCGTCCGGGTGCCGCCCACAACAGCCCGGCAACCGGATCGGCGACACCCGCGTCGGCCACCCCCGACACGTCCCAGACACACAGGTCTGCGGCCGCACCGACCTCGAGGGTGCCCAACTCGGGTCGTCCCAAGCCGGCGGCTCCGCCGGATGTGGCCGCAGCAAGGAGTTCCCGAGCCGGGATCGGCCTGCCCACCAGGGGCGCAACCTGCATCGCAAGTCGTGCGTCGGCGAGAAGATGACCGGCGTCGTTGCTACCCCCGCCGCTCGTGCCCAGGCCCACTACGACTCCGGCATCCAGCAACGAAGCCACGGGAGCGATTCCCCACCCCATCGGAAGATCACAGCCGGGCGCGTGGGTGGCCGTGACACCGGCGGCGGCCAGTCGCGCGATCTCGTCGTCCGTCACCTCGCACAGGTGCGCGAGCGTGACATCGGAGGCAAGCCAGCCCCAGTCGTCGAGCAGGTCGAGGGGCCGACGTCCGTAACGTTCCTGCGCGATCGCCACGTCGACCTGTTCGTTGGCCTGTGTCCGGCGGCGCAGACCGTATTTCGCAGCTACCGCCGCGAGAACGTCGAACGTCTCGCGGGAGTCACTGTGTACGCCTGCCGGACCGACAGCCAACTGCACCATGCCGTTTGCCGTCACACCTCGATCACCGGGGGTGAACCAGTGCGCCGCAACAGCTTCTGCCGACTCACCGGCAGCATCCGGGTCGTCCTTCGCACTGCCACGAACGAACACGAGCCGTGCGTGCAGTTCTTCGGCTGCTCCGCGCACCGCGTCGGCGAACTCCACGCTGGACGCTGCGGTACCGCCCGCGGGCCATGTCAGATGATGATCCGCGACAGTGGTCACACCACACAGCAGGGCTTCCGCGAGTCCGGCCCGCGCGGCGGCGGCTCCCAATTCCGGATCGACACCGGCGGCCGCGTATGCCGCGGCCATGGTGGGCAACCACTGCGCCATCGGTACTCCACGCGTACCGGGAATCGTGCGAAATGCCGTCTGGAACAAGTGATGATGGGCATTGACCAGACCTGGCGTAACGACGCAGCCGGACACGTCCAGCACCTCGCCGCCCGGCGCCACGTCCGCGACGACGACGCCGTCCGCGCAGTGGATGTCTGCGGTGACCTCGCCCGCAGAACCGAGAAGGAGACGCACCGCTCCGGTGAGGGTCAGCATGAAAACTCAAGGTACTCGCGTCGGCAATATCGCGCGAGGCGAACGTTTTTCGTCACAGACACACCAACTCCGTGGGGCGCCCGAGTGCGCCCCACGGAGTTGCGGTCAGATATACATCGCAGGATCTATGAACGTCGTCGGATCCACGAGCGGCTCGTGCTGACGGCGTGAACGCACGGTCGCGGGGATGCCGGTCGCGATCGAATCCGCTGGCACGTCGTGTGTGACAACAGCATTGGCTCCGATCGCGCTGCCGTCCCCGATGACGACGGGTCCGAGAATCTTCGCCCCGGCTCCGACGGTCACGTGGTTACCCAGCGTGGGATGCCGTTTCTCCTTGAGAAGCGACCGTCCGCCGAGCGTCACCCCGTGGTACAGCATGACGTCGTCACCGATCTCTGCCGTTTCACCGATCACCACGCCCATACCGTGATCGATGAAGAAGCGCCGCCCGATGGTCGCACCCGGGTGGATCTCGATACCAGTGAGGAACCGGGTGAACTGCGCGAGCACCCGTGCGGGCCCGCGCAGGGCCGGCACCGCCCACATCCGGTGCGCAACCCGGTGCGACCAGATCGCGTGCAGGCCGGAATAGACGATCGCGTTCTCCGCATTGCTGCGCGCGGCCGGGTCCTGGCCACGCGCAGCCTGCAGGTCCTCACGAACTGTCCGGAGGATAGCCAGCACGGAATCAGTCCCGGATGTGCTCGAACAGCGGGGTGGAGATGTAGCGCTCGCCGAAGTCGGGCACGACGACGACGATCAGCTTGCCTGCGTTCTCCGGACGCTTCGCGATCTCGAGCGCCGCCCAGACGTTGGCGCCTGCCGAGATGCCGCCGAGGATGCCCTCCTCGGTACCCAGCCGACGCGCGACCTCGATCGCGTCGCCGAACTTGACGTCGACGATCTCGTCGTAGATCTCGCGATCGAGAACGTCGGGCACGAAGTTCGCGCCGATGCCCTGGATCTTGTGCGGACCGGGCTCACCACCGGTGAGGATCGGCGAGTCGGCGGGCTCGACGCCGATGATCTGCACGCCGGGCTTGCGTGCCTTGAGGGTGCGGCCGACGCCCGTGAGGGTGCCGCCGGTACCGATTCCCGCGACGAAGATGTCGACGGCGCCGTCGGTGTCGTTCCAGACCTCTTCACCGGTGGTGCGCTCGTGGATCGCCGGGTTGGCGGGGTTGCCGAACTGGCGGGCGAGGATCGCGTTCTCGGTGTTGGCGACGATCTCCTCGGCCTTGGCGACCGCGCCCTTCATGCCCTCGGAACCGGGGGTGAGAACGATCTGCGCACCGTAGGCGCGGAGCATGACGCGACGCTCGGTGGACATGGTCTCGGGCATCGTGAGGATGACGTTGTAGCCACGCGCAGCACCCACCATGGCGAGCGCGATGCCGGTGTTGCCGGAAGTGCCCTCGACGATGGTGCCGCCGGGCTTGAGCTCGCCGGACTTCTCGGCGGCGTCGATGATCGCCACACCGATACGGTCCTTGACGCTGTTGGCCGGGTTGTAGAACTCGAGCTTCGCGGCGACGGTGGCGCCGGCGTCTTCGGTGAGCCGGTTCAGGCGCACGATCGGCGTGCGGCCTACGAGCTCGGTGACGTTGTTGTAGATCCCCATGTTGGAGTCCTCCTCGTGGCCACTGTTGCGGCCGTATCGATCTAGCTTGTGGTCTATTGCACCATCCCGTCGCCGCATGCGGACGCGGAGGTCCCATCGAAGTACGAACGTATCCGCTAGTCGTCATTATTCCCGGAGGAGGACGGGACCTCACGCCGGTCAGGCAGCGACCGCTGCAGCAAGCAGCGCGAAGGCGGCGACGAGCAGGGCGATGCGGACGAGGTGGTACCGGTCCCAGCGGCCGATCTGCTCGCGCCAGTCCGGCGGCGCCGTCTCCGGCGTCCAGTTCTTCGTGCGGTTGTTGATCGGCACGAGCACGCCGACCGAAAGGCCGATGCTCAGCGCCAGGAGTGCGGCGGACGTCCAGGCCGCCCAGGCCGCGGCGGGTACCCACAGGGCCGTGGCGACGGTGAGCACCAGCGACGCGACGTACCAGGGCGGCATCGCCCGGCCGAGCATGCGTCCACCATCGGTCCGGGCCAACAGCCCTGCGCTCCCCGGCAGCCTGTCGACGATCGGGTTGACGACGAACGCCACCGACGCCTCCACGCCCACCATCGGTCCGACTACCACCACGGCGACTATCGACAACCAGTCCATGTCCGACTCCCTCGGTCGTTCGAAATCTAGCAATGCTAGGAAATGTAGCAGACGGAATCTAGCGGCGCTAGCATTCGTGTCATGACCACACCGGCAGCAGCGTGCAAGGCACAACAGCGGGCGGAGCGTGAGCGGCGGATCGTCACCTCCGCGCGGGCTCTCGCCGAGGAGCAGGGCTGGGAGGCGGTGACCGTGCGGCGGCTCGCAGACGCGATCGAGTACAGCCAGCCCGTGCTCTACAGCCACTTCCCGCAGGGCCGGTCCCAGATCGTCACGGCGGTGGCACTTGCCGGCTTCGACGAACTCGCGGCGGCACTCGCCGCCACACCGTCCACTCCGGACGTGAGCGGTGCCGAGCGCGTGCGCGCGCTCGTCACGACGTACCTCGACTTCGCCGCGCAGAACCCCGCGACGTACGAGGCGATGTTCCGTCTGCCGATCGGGACGCCGTTCGCGTCCGACGACACTCCTCCCGCGCTGCAGGACGCCTTCGGCTCGATCGTCGACGTCCTGGAAAGCGTCGACCATCCACCGGCCGACCTCGGGACGGCGGCCGAGGTGCTGTGGGGTGCGATGCACGGCGTGGCGACCCTGTGGCTGGCGGCCCGCTACTCCGCGGAGAACCAGGAGCGCCGCGTGGACGAACTCGTCCGCCGATTCGCGGGCTGACGCCCCGGCACGGCACAGTCCTCATCGACAGCACCGAAATTCGGGGTTCTGCTTCTCGACTCACATACGACGAATGCCGCCGTCCGATGGACAGCGGCATTCGTCGTAGTTCGTTCGATCAGCCGAGACGCTGCTTCAGTGCCTCGAACTCGTCGCGGATACCCGACGGCACCTTCTCGCCGAGGAACTCGAACCACTCCTCGATGAGGGGAAGTTCCTGCTTCCACTCCTCGACATCGACCTTCAGCGCCTCGTCGACATCGGCGCGATCGACATCGAGTCCGTCGAGGGTCAGGTCGGCGGCGGTGGGCACGTAGCCGATCGGCGTGGCCTCCGCGTCGGCCTTGTGCTCGATGCGGTCGACGATCCACTTCAGGACGCGCGAGTTCTCGCCGAACCCGGGCCACAGGAAACGGCCGTCGTCGCCACGACGGAACCAGTTGACGTAGAAGATCTTCGGCAGCTTGGTCGCATCGGCGTTCTTGCCGAGGTTGATCCAGTGGCTGAGGTAGTCGCCGGCGTTGTAGCCGAGGAACGGCAGCATCGCCATCGGGTCGCGGCGCACGCTGCCGACCTTGCCCTCGGCGGCAGCGGTCTGCTCGGACGACAGGGTGGCACCGAGGAACGTGCCGTGCTGCCAGTCGAAGGACTCGCTGACCAGGGGAACGGTCGTCTTGCGGCGACCACCGAACAGGATCGCCGAGATCGGCACGCCCTGCGGGTCGTCCCACTCGGGAGCCAGAATCGGGCACTGTGACATCGGGGTGCAGTACCGCGAGTTCGGGTGCGCGGCCTTCGTGTCGGACTCGGGGGTCCAGTCGTTGCCCAGCCAGTCGGTCAGGTGCGCGGGGGTCTCGCCGCCGATGCCCTCCCACCACACGTCACCGTCGTCGGTCTTCGCGACGTTGGTGTAGATGGTGTTGCCGGCTTCGATCGTCGCCATGGCGTTCGGGTTGGAATCGGCGCTCGTGCCGGGCGCGACGCCGAAGAAACCGAACTCCGGGTTGACGGCGTAGAGACGGCCGTCCTCTCCGAAGCGCATCCAGGCGATGTCGTCACCGAGGGTCTCGGCGCGCCATCCCGGGATGGTCGGCTGGATCATCGCGAGGTTCGTCTTGCCACATGCCGACGGGAATGCCGCGGCGACGTAGTACGGCTTGTTCTCGGGCGAGATCAGCTTGAGGATGAGCATGTGCTCGGCGAGCCAGCCCTCGTCGTGGGCCATCGCCGAGGCGATACGCAGCGAGTAGCACTTCTTGCCGAGGAGCGCGTTGCCGCCGTAACCGGAGCCGTAGCTCCAGATCTCGCGGGTCTCCGGGAAGTGGGTGATGTACTTGGTGTCGTTGCACGGCCACGCGACATCCTGCTGACCTGCTTCGAGGGGCGCACCGACAGAGTGCAGCGCCTTCACGAACGGCCGGTCGGTGCCCAGCTTCTCGAGCGCGGCGGTGCCCATGCGGGTCATGATGCGCATGGAGACGACGACGTACTCGGAGTCGGTGAGCTCGACACCCAGCTTCGGGTCGTCGGCGCCGAGGGGACCCATGCAGAAGGGCACCACGAAGAGCGTGCGGCCGCGCATGCTGCCGCGGTACAGCTCCGTCATGATCTCGCGCATCTTGTCGGGCGCCATCCAGTTGTTGGTGGGGCCCGCGCCGATCTCGTTCTCGGTGCAGATGTAGGTGCGGGACTCGACACGCGCCACATCCGACGGATCGGAGTTCGCGAGGAAGGAATTCGGCTTCTTCTCATCGTTGAGACGAGTGAACGTTCCCGCCTCGACCAGCTGAGCGGTCAGCCGGTCCCACTCCTCGTCGGATCCGTCGGCCCACACGACGCGATCGGGCTGGGTGAGCTCCGCAACCTCCTGGACCCACGCAAGCAGTTCGGCGTGCTGGGTCGGGAGCTTGTCGTCGGTACCGTTCAAACCGGGAATGGTCGCTGAGGTCATCAAACTCTCCTGGGGTGTGCCCGGAACCGGATCCCTCCCCCGACCTGCACCAATGGCGCACGGACAGTGGCAGACCCGGGCTTTTCCCCTCTCGGCAGGGGTACCACCAGCTTCATCCGTGGCCGGACGGCGAAGCGGGCGCCGGAAGTCCTATTCGTAGAGGCTAACTGTGGATCTCCTGCCGGTAACACTCGGGGCCGGTCGGAAATGTCACATGAACGATTCAGAGAGCGCGCAGAATACCTTCACCTACCCCCCTCGTACAGACGGACACAGCTCACTTGCCCGCTTCTACGTGATCTACGGCGTTCATATTACCTCGGTCGACGCGTGTCCAGCGGGTTGTTCCGTCGAGGTCCCGGTGCAACTCCCACACGCCGTATTCCCCGTCGTCCTCGATCGCCGTGAGGCGGTCGGCGTGGCCGTCGAGGTCGGTGTCGGTGGCGACGACCAGCGCTCCCCCACCGGAACGACCCCCGTCGAACACCTCACTGCCGGCGACGACGGTGTCGAGGATCCCGTCGCCGTCCAGGTCGGCTGTCGGCGCCGTTCCGTCCGCCCACGCGGACGCCGCCAGCGGGTCGAACTCGCCGGGCACCGGCCCGCCCGGACCGGCGTCACCCGGAAACGTCTCCATCATCAGATCCCCCGAACCCGTGCACGGTCGCCGCCCGCCGAATCGTTCTCCTGATCGGTTCGACGCACGAGGCGCCCTCGCGGTTCCCTGTCCCCGCCCGATTCCCCCGGGCGTCCCAGCACTGCGAGGTCTCGCTCGCACGCCGCGACCCGCGCACGCCGCTCGCCGGTGAGTCGCGCGATCTCGTCGTCGAGCGCGGCCAGACGTTCCCGCCGCCGAGCCGTGCGGGCGTCGTGTGCGCTCCGGGCCGCCGACAGTGCGTGCGCTTCCAGTTCGTAGGTGCGCGTCCGCACCCACGCCTCGAGGTCGGCGCGGGCGGTGGCGAGTTCTTCCCCCACCCAGCGACGGACGCGTTCGCGGTGCGCGATGCGGCGACGCACCCGGACGAGCCACCATGCGGCGGGCACCGCGCCCGCGAGTGCCACCGCCACCGCCACCAGAGCGGGGATGTCGCCGAACGGCGTGACCAGGAGCCGCCCTAGACCGGCACCCGCCGATGCGCCGAGCACGACCGTCAGCCGGTCTTCGAGTGCACGTCCCGGACCGGGAAGCGAGGAGCGCATCGGTTCCGGGGGCACCGCGCCGCTGCTGCCCGGGTCGGTGTCCGTCCGCGACGCGAGGTTCGAGGCGACGCGGGCACGCACGTCGGCGAGGTGAGCGTCCAGGCTCCCGGCGATGTCCTCGGCAGCGCACGAGCTGTCGTCGAGGGTCTCGCGCATCGTGGACGCCACGCCCCGGATCTCGCGCGCGACGTCCTGCAGCAGTTCCACCCGCACCCGCTGCAACTCCGTCGTCGGGGGGAGGGGCGAGGGCTGCGACGCGAGTCGTTGCCGCTCGGCGCGCAGGTCGGTGGTGTCGTCGCCGGCCCTCAACCCCTCGATCTCGTCGTGGATCATGCGCTGCGTCCGGGCCAGGACAGCGCGGCGCACACGACGGGGGTCACCCGCGGCGTCCACGGCCGCGACGAGCACGTCCCGCAGTTCGGTGATGCCTGATTCGATGAGCAGGACCGAACCCGCGTCTCCCCCCACCTCCCGCGCGCGTCGAGACATCTCGGCCGACACCGGCAGGACGGTGACCCGCTCGAGAAAGGACGCGTGCCGGTGCAGCAATGCCGCGTCGCGGTCGCGGACCGAGCGCCACGCCGGGTACCGGTCGATCCCCGTCAGGACACATACCACCTCGCTCGCGGCGAGCGCGGCAGCGGCGAGCAACTCCAATTCGGTGCGCCCGATCACGGCCGACGCGTCGAAGACGACGAGCACCACCGGTGCCGGTCCGTCCCGCACGACCTGCACGCCCCCGATCTCCGCGAGTTCGTCGCACAGTGCGCCTACTCCCGACCCCGCGACACCGACGACCCGCACGACACGCGAAGCGGCCTCGTGGAGTCGAGCCCACCCGTGCGGATTCCACCGGCGCACGACGTCGTCGGCACCGGTCGTCATGAGACCTCGCGCGGCGGGTTCGCGGTGTCGATCGCCGCCTCGATCAGATCGCGCGCCGCAGGTCCGGCGGCGATCCCCGCGACCGTCCGCACGAGGTGCTCGTCGCGGTGAGAGAACGCGTTGGCCAGTCGTGCGGTCACCGCGTCGGCGAGCGCCGGGTCTTCGACGGTGAATACTCCGATGCCGAGTGTCGCGGCAATGGGATCGGCCTGTTCACCCGGTCCGCCCGTCACCGCCACGACGCGTCGCGGGTCGATACGGGACAGCGCGGACCGGTCTGCGGGATGCACCGATGAAGGGTCGAGGCGATTCGGCAGGACGTAGACGACGACGTCGCCGTCGAACAGGGGGTCGGGTGCGTCCGGCGCATCGACGACCGCACCCGTGACGTCCGCTTCGCCGGCCGAGATCGACGCGACAACGTTCTGTACGGACCTGCGGCCGGTGCCCGCTCGTCCGGCCACCTGGATTCGGAGCGGTCCGCCATGCTCACGCACTGCCGCATGCACCGCACGACCGGCAGCACTGTCGAGCTTCTCCACCTCCACCGCGAGCCGGTGCCAGAGGTCCCCCACCATCGACATCCCCCGATCGTCGGCGGGATTGTGTCAGAACACACGACGTCGTGCAGGGGTAAGACTCGACGCAATTCTGAGAAAGTGAGGGATTCCGGAGGGGAAGAAAAGCGACACGAGGCCCGGAAACCGCGCGAAATCCCGGGAAAACGGCTCCCGGACCCTAAAAATCCCGGTGGAAGCCTGAGAAAACACTGTGGTCCCTTCCGTCACTCCTGCCACCCACTCGCCGGATACGTGACAATGGTCGGGTGAACGACGCCGATCAAGACACCACCGAGATGCTCGACGAGCAGCCCACCCGCGGTAATCGCCTGTACCCGAGGGTCACGAGCTTCCGGTCCCGCCGGGGAGCGCTGACCGAACCCCAGCAGCTGACGTGGGACCGGCTGTGGCCCCAGCTCGGCCGGGATGTCGGCGACGACCGGCTCGACATCGACGCGTGGTTCGGCCGTTCGGCTCCCGTGGTGCTCGAGATCGGATCGGGAACCGGAACCGCCGCCGTCTCGATGGCTAGGGCCGAACCGAGCGTGAACCTGATCGCCGTCGAGGTCTATCGCCCCGGCCTCGCCCAGACGCTGCAGCGCATCGAGCGCACCCTGGACACCGACTCCCCCGTCACGAATCTCCGCATTCTCCGGGGCGACGCCGTCGAGGTGCTCGAGAAGATGCTTGCCCCCGCGTCGCTGACCGGGGTGCGGGTCTTCTTTCCGGACCCGTGGCCCAAGGCGCGCCACCACAAGCGTCGGCTGCTGCAGGCACCGACCTTCTCCCTGATCGCCGATCGCCTCGTCCCCGGCGGTGTGCTGCATGTCGCCACCGACCACGCCGAATACGCCGAAGCGATCCGGGAAACCGGAGACGCCGAACCGCTGCTGAAGCGCCTGTCGGGGGAGTCGCCGATCAGCCTCGAGCGGCCCGTGACGAAGTTCGAGGGGAAGGCTCACCAGGTGGGCAGCACCATCTCCGAAATGGTCTGGGGGAAGATCGGAGCATGAGCGTCCACGAAGAGCTGTCCGATACGACCGATCCCACCGCCATCGAGAGCGGCCCTGTCGGCGGCAGCGACCAGTCCGGTCGCGTCCTCCTCGTCTGGGATGCTCCCAACCTCGACATGGGGCTCGGCGCCATCCTCGGCGGCCGGCCCACTGCGGCCTATCGTCCCCGGTTCGACGCACTCGGCCGTTGGCTTCTCGGCCGCACCGCCGATCTGTCACGTCGCGTCGGAACGACGCTCGAACCGGAAGCGACGGTCTTCACCAACATCGCCCCCGGCAGCGCCGACGTGGTGCGTCCCTGGGTAGAAGCCCTGCGCAACGTGGGCTTCGCGGTGTTCGCCAAGCCCAAGATCGACGAGGACAGCGACGTCGACTCCGATATGCTCGAGCACATCGCGTTGCGCCGCCGTGAAGGCCTCGCCGGTGTCATGGTGGCGTCGGCGGACGGGCAGGCGTTCCGCGAACCGCTCGAGGAACTGGCAGCCGCGGGCGTCGCTGTGCAAGTGCTGGGTTTCCGTGAGCACGCCAGCTGGGCGGTCACGTCCGAGATCCTCGATTTCGTCGATCTCGAGGACATCCCCGGCGTCTTCCGTGAACCGCTGCCCCGCGTCAGCCTGGAATCGCTGCCCGACGAAGGAGCCTGGCTGCAGCCGTTCCGACCGCTGTCCGCCCTCCTCGTGGGGCGCAAGAGCGTCGCCGAATAGGAGATCTAGTGTTCGACCGTTGGGGAACGCTCGTCTATCGCGCGCGCTTCACCGTCATTGCGGTGATGGTCGCGGCGCTGCTCGGGCTCGCCGGGTACGGACTGAGCCTGAACGACCATCTCAGCCAGAGCGGCTGGGACGATCCGGGCTCGCAGTCCGTAGCCGCGGCGAAACTTGCCGACGGGACCTTCGGGCGCGACACCAACGGTGACGTGCTGGTCCTGTACACCGCGCCCGAGGGCAAGACCGTCGACGACCCCGAGTTCGCGGCGAAGGTCAGCGACAGCCTCAACGCACTCGTCGAACAGAACCCCGAACACATCCTCAAGATCAACGGCGCGTACTGGCCCACCGACACCGCGCCGTCGCTCCCGAGCCTGGCCGACGAATCCCGGCAGCACGCCATCGCGTCGGTGGCGATCGCCGGCGCGAACGACACCGAACTGACCGGGAACTTCCGCGACGTCAAGGACAAGTTCTACATCGAGGGCGTCGACGTTCAGCTCGCCGGTCTGCAGCCCATCTCCGGTGCGCTCAACGACACGATGGCCAACGACATCAAGCGGATGGAGATACTTGCGATCCCCGCCGTCGGCATCCTGCTGTTCTTCGTGTTCGGTGGCGTCATCGCGGCCGCGTTGCCGCTGATCACCGGTGGCCTGACGATCGTCGCGGCGAACGGCGTCGTGCGCCTGATCACGAACTTCACCGAGGTCAACTCGTTCGTCGCGCCCGTCGTCTCGCTCATCGGCCTGGGCCTGGCGATCGACTACGGCCTGTTCATGGTGTCCCGATTCAGGGAAGAACTCGCCGAGGGCTACGACACTGCCGCAGCGGTGCGACGCACCGTCATGACGGCCGGTCGTACCGTCATCTTCTCGGCAACGATGGTGGTCACCAGCCTCGGCGGCCTGCTCCTCTTTCCCCAGGGCTTCCTCAAATCCGTCTCCTACGGCGCGATCGCCGCGATCTCCCTCGCCGCGTTGCTGTCGGTGACGGTGCTTCCCGCGATCCTCGGCATCCTCGGCAAGCGCATCGACAAGTTCGGGATGAAGAAGTTCGGCCAGATCCAGTCGAACGAACAAGTCGAGAACAGCTTCATCGGACGACTCACCCGCTGGGTGATGCTCAACCCGATGAAGGTGACCATCCCGACGGTCATCGGACTGCTGCTGCTGATCACGCCGCTGACGGGCATCAAATTCGGCGGCATCAACGAGACGTACCTTCCGCCCGACCATCCGACGCGCGTCGCGCAGGAGCAGTTCGACGAACTGTTCCCGGGTCAGCGAGCCGAACCTGTGCGCCTGGTGATCCAGGGTGCCGAGGGCGGCGACCTGAACAAGATCATGGAGACGGCGAACGCCGCGCCGGGTCTCGTCGAGAAATTCAGCATCACAGGCCCAGCCAAGGACGGCGTGCGCGTCCTGAAAGCAGGTCTGACGGACCGCAACGAAACCGCCCCGACCATCGACTATCTGCATTCCGCGGAGTGGCCCGAAGGCGTCCAGGTCCTTGTCGGCGGCACCCCGGCGATCGAGCAGGATTCGATCGCGGCACTGCTCGACACGCTGCCGCTGATGGTGCTGGTCGTGGTCTCGCTGACGATCGTGCTGATGTTCCTGGCGTTCGGATCCCTGGTGTTGCCGATCAAGGCCGTGTTGATGAGCGCGTTGGGCCTCGGCTCGACGCTCGGCATCCTCACCTGGATCTTCATCAACGGCAACGGCGCCGAACTACTCAACTTCACGCCGGGACCGATCATGTCTCCGGTGCTCGTGCTGATCATCGCGATCGTGTACGGGCTGTCGACCGACTACGAAGTGTTCCTGCTCTCCCGGATGGTGGAAGCGAGAGCGCAGGGCGCCAGCACCACCGAATCGATCAGGGTGGGCACGTCGCACACCGGCCGGATCATCACCGCCGCCGCGCTGATCCTCATCGTCGTCACCGGTGCGTTCGCGTTCTCCGAATTGGTGATGATGAAGTACATCGCCTACGGCATGATCGCCGCTCTCGTCATCGACGCGACCGTCATCCGCATGTTCCTTGTGCCGGCAGTGATGAAGTTGCTCGGCGACGACTGCTGGTGGGCACCGGCGTGGATGAAACGCATCCAGGAGAAGGTCGGCCTCGCCGAGCCGATCCTCGCCGACGAACTGATGCCCGAGGACGTGCCCGAACTCATCACGGTCGGCATGTTCGGGCCCGCGACCGTGTCGGCAACCGGTTCGCATCGTTTCCCGCCCGGTATCTTCGCCGGCACGTCGGACATGACGCAGCCGCTGCCCAAGATCGCCGCGCCGCGACCGGCGGCAGAGCAACGCAAGTTCCGCGACCTCACGCCGCAGCCGCGACGTCAGGGTCCTGGTCGCCCGGTGCCCCGGCCCGCGGCCCCGCGGCCACGTCCGGATGCGCAGGGTGCCGACCCGCGCCACCGCGCCGCAGACGGACGTCCGACGCCGCGCGCCGGAGAGCCGTCGCAGCAGCTACCACCGCAGCGTCGGCCGCAGGGCGACGATCGTCAGGCTCCGCCGCTGCCGCCGCGTCGTCCCGCGCCGTTCGACGGCCAGAACCCGGGCCAGCGTCCGCCGATGCCGCAACGACGGGATGCAGACGCCCAGTCGCCGGACGTACCTCAGGCACTGCCACCGCAGGGTCGGCCGTCGGCTGCGTCCCAGCCGCCCACCGCGGGCATGCCGCCACTGCCCCGACGTCGGCGCGGCGACGTGCCGCCGCCGTTGCCGCAGAACTTCGTGCGTCCGCCCATCACGGATCCGAGTGCGCGCGGCAACCCGCCCGCGCAACACGGAGTCGACGGACCGCAGCCCGACGGTGACGCCGCGAACGGTGCCGGCCGGGCACGGGATCCGCAGGCGATCGAAAGCTGGCTGTCGCAGCTGCGGCGCACCGGTCCCGGATCGGGACAGTCGGCGCACCGGGCACCGGAGACGGGACCGCGGCCGCAGAGCGGACCGCGACCCCCGGCCGGACCCCGTCCACAGGCCGGACCTCGCCCACAACCCGGGCAGTACCCTCAGCAGCCGCCGAACCCGCAACCGCGGCCCCAGCCCGGCCCGAATATGCAGCCGAGGCCGAATGGGCAGCAGCCGCCCGCACGGCCGGAGGGACAACCCCGTCCCACCGGCCGGTCCCCCGAGCCACCGGCCGACCCCGAGCCGGATCGGGCGGTCGATCCCAACGATCCGCAGGGCGGCCGGCACGGCAACGACGCCGGACGACCGATCAGTGTCAGTGAGCTGATTGCGCGCCAGCGGCGACCCTGATCCCCGGTCGCAGCGACGGTACGGACGGCCGGGTCTCAGGCTCCGTTGATGAACTTCCGCAGCCGCGTGGCGAACGGATGCGTGACGCTCACGTTGCCGCAGAAGATCTTCCCGACCACCACGACGTGCAGCGGGCCGAACGGCGCACCGCCGCGCACCTTGGTGGTGGCGCTGGACGCGACGGTCTCGACGCCGTTGATGTCGGCTGTGGCTTCCGCGGGAAGGACGATGGAGATCGAGCTGAACGAATCGTTCATCTCGATCCGCACCACCTGCGTCTGCATCACCGCCTCGGTGAAGTCGAGAGTGACCGAGGAAGCGAACGTGTCGAGGCGAATGGCCGGCGGGACGTCCCACCGGCCCTTGCGGGTGAGCGACGACAGGCGCCCCTTGAGCACGAGCGGACCACCGGGCCCGACGGCCGGGTACGCCGGAGCGGCGCTCGCGTGAGGCTGGACCGGGAAGGCCGCTGTCGCCTGCGGGAGGTACTCGGGCCGCATCTGGATGCCGGGCAGGTCGACGAGGACCTGGTTCAGATCGCCGCGGGTCTTGGCTGCCAGAACGGTGTCCATCCGTTCGGTGAACTCACCGAGCGAGAGCATTCCCTGTCCCACGGCTCGCTGAAGAAGCTCACCCACATGTTCACGTTCGGCGTCGGAAACGCGCAGATCCTTCGGGTCCATGCGTACAGAATAGGATCCGCGACACAGTTCGTCCCGACCGGAACGTCCGGTATCACGCCGTGCCGCCACCCGGTGAGGCCACCGCGCAGGGAGAATCCCGTCACTCTTCGCCCCGAAGGTGACCACCACGCGCTGTGACCGTCCCGACAATGGTTTGATTTGAAGTCGTGCTGAGGTCCTATCGAGCCGTCGCCGCGACATTGCGTAGTCGCTGGCCGCTGTATATGGCCTCGATGGGCGCATCGAACCTGTTCGGCGCCATGCTCGTGTTCGCGTTCGTGCGTTACGGCGTCCCGTTCGCGGACGAGGATTTCAACACGATCGACCGTGTTCAGAACTTCACCGTGTTCGCGGTCTACCTCGTCTTCGCCGGAATCGTGAGCCTCACGGCGGCCGCGCTCATGCTCCGCTCGGTCGTGCGCTGGCAACTGCGCGGTGGTCCACCGACGCGGGCCGAGCAGATGGCGGCCCTCCATGCGCCGCTGCGACAGGCGATCGTGCACCTCGGGCTGTGGCTGCTCGGCGGCGTGCTGTTCGTGTTCCTCACCGCCGGGGAGACGCCCTCTCTGGCAGTAGCGGTGGCGATCACCGTGGCGATGGCCGCGACGAGCACGTTCGGTTTCACCTATATGCTCGGTGAGCGGATTCTGCGTCCTGTCGCCGCCCGCGCGCTCAGTGAAGGAAACTTCGACCGCACCATGGCTCCCGGTGTGGGCACCCGCCTGGCCATGACGTGGGGGCTCGGCACCTTGATGCCCGTCGCGGGGATCGTCCTACTGTGCGTCACCCAGCTCACGACCGAATCGTCGTTCACGCCCGACGCGCTGGCGTTCGCGGTGCTGGCGCTCGCCGTGACGTCCATCCTGCTGGCCCTCGTGCTGTCGTTGCTGACGTCGGCGCAGATCTCCGATCCGATCAAGCAGTTGCGCTGGGCGATCGAACGGGTGCAGCGCGGTGCGTCGGCTGTGCAGGTCGAGGTCTTCGACGGCAGCGAGATCGGGCGACTCCAGGTGGGCTTCAACCGGATGATGGCCGAGGCCGACGAGCGACGGCGACTGCGCGAGTTGTTCGGTCAGCACGTCGGCGAGGACGTTGCCCGGCGGGCGCTGCAGTACGGCACCGAACTCGGCGGCGAGACCCGCTACGTGGCGGTGTTGTTCGTGGACATGGTCGGATCGACCGCCACGGCGGCGGAACGGCCCCCGAACGAGGTCGTCGACCTCCTCAACGAGTTCTTCCGCGTGGTGGTGGAGGTCGTGGACCGGCACCACGGCTTCGTCAACAAGTTCATGGGCGACGCGGCCCTGGTGATCTTCGGGGCACCGCTCGATCGACCCGACGCCCCGACCGCTGCGCTCGCGGCGGCCCGCGAACTGCGCTTCGCGCTGGACGACATCACCGGACTCGACGTCGGTATCGGTGTCTCCGCAGGCCTGGCGGTGGCAGGCAACATCGGCGCCGCGGAGCGCTTCGAATACACCGTCATCGGAGATCCGGTGAACGAGGCGTCGCGTCTGACCGAACTGGCCAAGCTCCGTCCGAGCCGGGTCCTCGCGTCGTCGAGTGCCCTGTATTTCGCCGACGACGACGAGCGCGGCCACTGGGAACTCGGCGACGAGGTGCAGCTTCGCGGCCGGCGCAGGGTCACCCAGCTCGCCTCACCCGTCCGGTATCCGAGCGGCCGCCGTCCCGGCGACGACGCCACGGAACAGGGGGAGTGAGAGAGGGGGCACGTCACCGGCGGACCTCAATTGCGCCATCTACATACCCACGTCGGTTACGGTGAATGGCGTGGCGCAGCCGCAGCAAGACCTCTCTGGCCCCGACGCCGCACCGCGCCGGGGCCGTTTCCTGTGGGTCAAGTGGCTGGTGGCCGGCGCTCTCGTCGCGTTACTCACGGTGGAGGTCGTCTACCTGTGGCCGACGATGAGCGACTCGTGGAAGGCCCTCACGGAAATCCATTGGGGCTGGTTCGCGGCCTGTCTCGCGGCGCAGATGATCTCGCTGAGCGGCTTCGCGGGCGTCCAGCAACGGCTGTTGCACGCAGGCGGTGTGCGAGTGGGTCATCTCCGCTCGGCGTCGGTCATCTACGGGAGCACCGCCATGGCGGTGACCCTGCCGGCCGGCCCGGTGTTCTCGACCGCCTTCACCTACAAGCAGACCCGCAAGTGGGGCGCCACCCCGGTGGTCGCGTCGTGGCAACTCGCGATCTCGGGAGTCATCGCCGCGGTCACCCTGGCGTCCGTGGGGGTCGCGGGCGCGTTCGCGGTGGGTACGCGCATCAGCCCCGTGACGCTTGTACTGTCGCTCGCCGGCCTGATCGTGCTGTTCTACGGGCTTCGCTACGTCGCCCGCAATCCGTCGTCGATCGAAGCGGCGGGTACACGCGTGCTCACCCGCTTCAACAGGTTCGCGGGGAAGCCCGAGGACGCGGGATTCAGCGTGTTCGACCGGGTACTCGCTCAGCTCGAGGCCGTCGAACTCGCACGACGCGACGGGATCGCCGCGGTGGCGTGGTCCGCCGTGCACCGCGTCTTCGACGTCGCGTGCCTCGGTTTCGCCTGCTGGGCGGTGGGAGGTACACCGTCGGTCGCCGGGTTGTGCATCGCGTTCGCCGCCGCCAAGGCGGTGGGCAGCGTACCGCTCGCGCCCGGAGGCCTCGGGTTCGTCGACGGGACCCTCATCGCGACGCTCACGGCAGCAGGCCTCACTGCGCCGCAGTCGCTGGCCGCGGTGTTCGTGTACCGCGCGGTGAGCTTCGGGTTCGTGGCGCTCGCCGGCTGGGGCACCATTGCGGTGATGTATCGCGGCAGCAGCGCGGACGAGGACATCGACGCCGCGGCGGAACGCGAGGAGCAGGATCGCAGTGCCGTCGCGCGACGTCGCAAGCCGGTGGCCGGTCCGGACGCCGCTGCCCTCGACGTAGCCGCACCTCCCCCGGACGCTGTCGCGTCTGCCCCTGAGGGTGGCGTGACCAGCCCGGATGCTCCCGGAGGCACCGCTGACGATCCCGGGCGCCGTCCGGACAACGTCGAATCCGTGTGATCCCGACCACTCATTAGTTGCGCACGCAACCAAATCGTGCCATCGTCGTCCTCACCAAGTTGAAGGTTCAACGATTCGAGGAGTTTCGCACATGACTACCGCCACCACCACCTTCCCCGGCCTCACCGCAGGAACCTGGGCGCTCGATCCCGTCCACTCCAACGTCGGCTTCACCGTCCGCCACCTCATGGTGAGCAAGGTCCGCGGCAGCTTCCAAGACTTCTCCGGCGCGATCACCGTTGCCGAGGACGGCACCGCATCGGTTCGCGCCGACATCCAGGTCGCGTCCATCACCACCAAGAACGCCGACCGCGACGCACACATCCGGTCTGCCGACTTCTTCGACGCCGAGCAGTTCCCGGTCGCATCCTTCGTCTCCACCGGCATCCGTCGGGACGGCGACGACTACATCGTCGACGGTGACTTCACCCTCCGCGGTGTCACCAAGCCGGTCGAGCTGCGCCTCGAGTTCAACGGAGTGAACGCGGGCATGGGCAACGGCCCGGTCGCCGGATTCGACGCCACCACCGTCATCAACCGCAAGGACTTCGGCATCTCCATCGAGATGCCGCTCGAAGGCGGCGGCGCCGTCGTCGGCGACAAGATCACCATCCACCTCGAGATCGAGGCAGGCCTGCAGGCCTGATCGTCCGAGTCTCGACGGGCGTTCCTCCTCACGGAGGGACGCCCGTCGGCGTCTGCGGGGTCCGTTCGCGCCGGCGCTACCCTGAAAGCCGTGAAGAAGTACGCTCCCGCGCTGGTCGTCGACGTGGTCCTCATCGTCGTGTTCGCAGCCCTCGGCCGATCCAGCCACGAAGAAGTCCTCGATCTCGTCGGTCTGGCACGCACCGCGTGGCCGTTCCTCGGCGGCCTGACCGTCGGCTGGTTCCTGCTCGTGTGGCTCTACCGCGAGAAGTTCGACGCGTTCGCTCCCGCACCCACGGGCCTTCTCGTCTGGGTGAGCACTCTGGTCGGCGGCATGTTGCTCCGCGCGGCAACCGGTCAGGGCACCGCAACCGCGTTCATCCTGGTCGCGACCGCCTTCCTCGGCGTAACCCTGATCGGCTGGCGAGTTGTCGCCCGGGTGATGCGACGGTCCGAGGCCCGAACGTGACGACCGCCATGTTGTGATTTTTCGAGATCAATTGGCTCGAGGATGTACCGCGGTGAAACAGTGGATATATGACTGACACCGCTTCAGTGCCGGAGTCGCGATCCGATAAGAGGTTTTTCGGCCAGCCCTTGGCGTTGGCGAACCTGTTCGGCGTCGAGATGTGGGAGCGATTCTCCTTCTACGGCATGCAGGGCATCCTCATCTACTACCTGTACTACTCGGTCAACGAGGGTGGGCTGGGGATCAGCAACGCCGCCGCGACCTCCATCGTCGGCGCCTACGGCGGCACGGTGTACCTGTCGACGATCCTCGGGGGATGGATCGCCGACAGGCTGCTCGGCTCCGAACGAACGCTGTTCTACAGCGCGATCCTCATCATGTTCGGTCACATCGCGCTTGCGCTCCTCCCCGGCTTCGTCGGAGTCGGCGTCGGTCTCGTGCTGGTTGCGGTGGGCAGCGGCGGTCTGAAGGCCACCGCCACGTCGATCGTCGGTGACCTGTACGACGAGAAGGACGAGCGCCGCGACGCCGGATTCTCCATCTTCTACATGGGCATCAATCTCGGCGCCCTCGTCGGTCCGCTCCTCACCGGCTTCCTGCAGACCCGCTACGGATTCCACTGGGGCTTCGGCCTCGCCGCGGTGGGCATGGCACTCGGCCTGCTGCAGTACACGCTCTACCGCAAGCACCTCGGCAACATCGGCAAGGTCGCCCCGAACCCGCTGCCGGCCGAAAGCCGGATGCGCGTCGCCGGGATCGCTGTGGCCGCGATCGTTCTGGTCGTCATCCTCGCCTCCACCGGGATCATCTCCGCGGGCAGGTTGTCCGACATCGTCGTCGCTCTGACGGTCATCGCGACGATCAGCTACTTCGTCATCATCCTGTCGAGCAAGAACATCTCCACGGTCGAACGAAGCCGGGTGGTGTCGTTCATCCCGATGTTCGTGGCGAGCGCCGTGTTCTGGTCGCTGTTCCAGCAACAGTTCACGATGGTCGCGGTGTACGCCGATACCCGCTTGAACCGCGACCTCTTCGGCTGGGAGTTCCCGCCTTCGTGGGTCCAGTCCATCAACCCGGTGTTCATCATCGCGTTCGCGGGCGTCTTCGCTGCCCTGTGGACCAAGCTCGGACCGCGCCAGCCCTCGTCGCCGATCAAGTTCGCAGCCGGCACGATCATCATGGGCATCGCGTTCCTGTGCTTCATCCCGATGGCAGGCGGCGGCGCCAACAGCGCTCCGCTGCTCGGCCTCGTCGGCATCCTCCTGCTCTTCACGTTCGCGGAGTTGCTCCTGTCGCCGGTCGGCCTGTCGCTGACCACGAAACTCGCACCGAAGAGCTTCCATACGCAGATGGTCGCGTTGTTCTACCTGTCGGTCGCGCTGGGCAGTTCTATGGCCGGCACGCTCGCCGGGTTCTACGACCAGAACAACGAGGTGCCCTACTACCTGTGGATCGGTGGTGCCTCCATCGCGGTCGGCATCGCCCTCGCAGTGGGTTCGCCCTGGATCAAGAAGCTGATGCACGGCGTGAACTGACGCCGTCCGGGCGGTCTCGCCGCGACACCGTGGGCCCTCGTCACTTCAGTGCCAGCCACGCGGCGAGACCGAATCCGGCGATCGCGACACCCACGCGGAGCGCCGTCGGGGGGATCCGCGCGACCAGCGGCGGTCCGCACCACCCACCGAGGAACGCCCCGAGCGCCATCGCCAGCGCCGCCGGCCAATGCACGGGACCGAACACGGCGAATCCGATCGCCGCCACGAGGTTCGCGATACCGAGCAGATAGCTCTTGAGAATGCTCGCGCGCCAGATGTTCTCGGAGGTACAGATCAACGTCACCGCGAGGATCATGACGCCGGCGCCCGCACCGAAGTAACCGCCGTACACGGCGACCACGAACAACGCCGCCGCAAACGTGCGCGGCAGGTCCCGGCCGTGCGCCAAAGCGCGAATGCGGGGCTGCAGCAGAAGCGCGAGCGAGGCGAGCGCCACCAGATACGGCACGACGGCCTCGAACGACCCGGCCGGAGCGACGAGCAGCACCCACGCACCGAGCGCGCCACCGACCGCCGCGTATGCCGTCCATCGCCACACGCGTGGCCCGGTCTCGACGACCTCGCGCGCGGAGTTGCTGAGCGCACCCACCCCGACGCCGACCATCGCGACCGTGTTCGTCACGTTCGCGTCAACCGGAGGCAGACCGACGGCGAGCAACGCCGGATACGACACGAGCGACGCGAGCCCGGTGACGAAGCCGATCACCCCTGCGAAAAACCCCGCCACCACGAGCAGCAGCAGGTCCAGGACGGTCACGATCGCAAAACCTACCGGCTGCGGTGCCCGGTCGCGCGGCCGGACGACCGGCTACCGGGGTACGCGGCGTCCGAAGACAGCAACGTCCGAAGACAGCAACGTCAGAAGTAGGCAGCGTCGGGTTGGGCGAGTTTGCTCAGGAACGTGTCCGCGACCTTGATCGCGCGGTCTCCACCGTCGGCATCGGCGACGAACACCGCGAAGGCCAGGTCGCCGCTGTAGCCGTAGAACCACCGATCGTCTCCACCCGCGGCGGCGACACCCGACAATCCGGCATGCCTGCGGAGGAACGACGCCGGGCCCTTCTGCACGTTGTCGATCATCATGCCGCGCATCGCGTCGATGACGTTGGGCGGAAGTGCGTCGACCGGATCGTTGATCGTCGCGGGCTGGCCCTGCACGATCGACGGTGCCACCGCCTCGCCGCGGGCCACGGACGCAGCGAGGACCGCCGCACCGAGCGGGCTGATGAGCGCATCGTCGCCGCCCGATCCGGTGAACTGCACGACCCCGGACCGGGTGTTCCCGATCTCGCTGGTCTCGAAATCGAACCCGGGCACGCTGACGTCGAGTCCGAGACCGAGCCTGCGCGCGGTCTCCGCGAGATCTTCCGAGCTCACATCCGCGCTGTCGATGCCCTTGTCGAGTCCGGCGGCCAGGCGCACCGGGTCGAGGGTGCCGCCCGCCGGATACATCCCGTGTGTCGCGACCGGACCGAGTTCCATCGCCCAGTTGTTCACGTCGGCGGCGAGAACTCCGCCCGTGGACGGCTGGATCGCGACGAGCGCGGTGGGCGTGCCCGTGGTGACCACCGCTTCCTTCGCGGCAAGCTGCACCTTCGAGTCCACCATGGCGTTCAGATCGGGAGGCGGCGGTCCCTGGAAGCCCGCAACCTGGATCGGACCTTCCTCGGGATCTTCGAGGGTGACCGCCCATCCCGCGGTGCGGTCGCGCTCGAGTTGCCACGCCGAGCGCAGCGTGTCGAGCAACGGCGTGGAGATCCGCCGGTCGGCGCTGATCAACGTGGGGGTCTGGATCACCTCGACACCGGGGATGGCCGCGAGATCGCTTTCCAGGAACTGGTAGTCCTGATCGCGCAGTTTCACGGCGGTGATCCGGTTGCCCGGGTCGCTCGCGAGCCGCTCCTGCATCAGTTGCGCGGTGATGACGGGTGCAACCGGCGCGAGCACCTCGGCCAACCGGGCCGTGGTGGCACCCGGGTCGGGCATCGCCGCGGGGTCGAGCACGACGGCGTTGATCGGCTGCTCCTCCATGAGGAGGCGACCGGCGCGGTCGAAGATCTTCGGAGGCGCGGCGTCGGTGCGGACGTGGTGGACGGTTCGTCCGCCGCCGAGGTCGGGCACGATGATGTCCGGGTCCCAGGACACCCGCCACCCGACGCCCAGTTTTCTCACCGCGCCGTCGACCTGGTAGCTCCAATCCATGCCCTCGCCGAAGTTCCATGCGGCCGAGAGCGTGAAATAGCCGGACTCGCTGTTCAGTTCGACGAATTGTGAGACTTCGTAATCCACCGTGCCGTCCGACAAGCCGTCGAACATCTGCCCGATGGCGCCTTCGGCTGCGCTCGGGTAGGACGTGAGCGCGGCCGCGGCCGCGGGGTCGCGGTCGTCGAGGGCAGCGACGAAGTCATCGACGAGGCCGCGTGCGTCGGTCCGTGAGCCGGTGACGACGAAGGTGGTGATTGCCACCGCGACAGCCAAAACGACGACAGCCGTGAGGGCGAGCACTCGCGTACGCCCCCTGCGCCGCCACTCACCGAATCCCATGCCTACCAACCTTCACTTCGGCCACAGGGGTAACAAGCACGGCTCGTCTACGAACGAATCACAATTACGCCACACGTCCGATCTACCCCCTCAACCACCTGCCGGCGGCCTCGACTGCGGGAGCCGAACCGTTCGCCCCTGCCACGAACACTGCGAAGGCCAGATTATCGCGTGATCCGACGAACCATCCGTGCGCCCCGTCGTTTAAACCGTACTCTGCGGTCCCGGTCTTTCCCGTCAGATCGGGGATGTCTCGCAACAAACTGGCTGTACCTTCGGTTACGGTCTCCCGCATCATCGTTCGCAACGCATCGGTGACCGTGCGAGGCGCAGGATCCACCTGCTCGTCGACGGTCGTCTCGCGCCCGTCCACGAGTACCGGCAGGGGCGCGCTGCCGTTCGCGACGGCCGCCGCGACGAGCGCCATCCCGAACGGACTCGCGGTGACCTCTCCCTGTCCGATCGCGGATTCCACGCGCGCCGAAGGGGTGTCCGTTTCCGGTACCGATCCGGTGACGGTCACAAGCCCGGGCGTGATGTAGTCGGCGCCGAGCCCGAATTGGAGGGCCGCGTCTCGCAACGCGGTCGAGGACAGGTCCATCGAGAGTTGTCCCATCGTGGTGTTGCACGAGAAGGCGAACGCAGTGTGCAACGGCACCGCGCCGAGGTCGAAGCTTTCGTCGTTGGGGATGGTGCGGTCGCCGATGGTCGCCACGCCGGGACACGGCAGCACCGTATCCGGAGTAGCGAGCCCGGCCTGGAGCGCGGCGGAGGTGGTGACGACCTTGAAGGTGGAGCCCGGCGGATACAGACCGGTCAGCGCGATCGGTCCTTCGCCGTCGGCGGCGGCGTTCTGCGCGACCGCCCGGACGGCGCCCGTCGAGGGTTCGATACCGACGATCACGGCAGGGGTGTCGAGGGACGCGAGGGCGGCTTCCGCGCGGGTCTGCAGGTCGAGGTCGATCGTGGTGGTCAGGTCGGGCGCGTCGGGTCCTGTCTCGCCGGCCACCTGCTGGGTGGATCCGTCCGATGCGACCTTCTGCACGACCCATCCTGCGGACGCGGCCTGCCCTTCGTCCCACAGCTCCACCAGCCCGGACCACACTGGTGAGGCCAGCGCCCGGTCGGCGACCAGCAATCGGCTCTGCGGCACGAGCGTGACGCCGGGCAGTGCGGCGAGTTGCTGCTCGATGGGCGCGAGGTCTTCCTCGCGCAACGCGATCGCGGTCAGTGACGGCCCGGGTGCTTTCGCGCGGTCGGCAGCGAGCGACTCGGCGGTGATCGTCGGAGCGACGGGCGCGAGCAGCGGGGCTACGGCAGCAGGATCGGCGGTCGCGTCGAGGTTGACCAGGGTGACGACCTGTTCGCTGAACAAGGTGCCGCCCGACCGGTCGTAGATGTTCGGTGGTGTGCCGGCCGTGGTCAGGACACGCAGCGACGCTCCGTCGGTGAGTTCGGGGGAGAGTACCGCCGGGTCCCAGCGCACCCGCCACGAATCGGCTTCCTCTACGGCCGATCCTGTCGTGCGGTACGCCCAGTCACGGCCCTCCCCGAAGTTCCAGGCCACGTCCAGGTCGAAGGTGTCGCCCTCGCCTGTCTCCGCGACACTCACCGCCGGATCGGTGCCGAGGCCGTCGAACAATTCGGTGATCACGGCGGCGGCGGAACCAGGGTCGGTGGTGAGCGCGGCCGCCGCCTGCACATCGCCGGCGTCGAGTGCGGATGCGAACTCCGCGGCTACCGTCTCCGGTTGATCCGGCCCGAATCCGCACCCGGCCGCCGCCAGCACGAGGGCCAAGGTCACGCCTGCAGGAACCCACCGCCGTCGAATACGCACGACATCGATCATGCCCAAACTTTCGTGCGCGTGCCGGAAAGCACACGCCGACGGGCCGTCGCGCGGGTGGAGATATTCGCTTGCACGACTGTCGTGGCCCACCTACCGTGGTGTTCGGCCCTGCCCCCGATCGATCGGAGAACTGCGTTGCTCCAGTAGTGGATTTCGACCACGCGGCATTACCGCGATCGATCCCACCTGTCAGGAGCAACCATGTCTTCGCCCTCGGGCATCACCTTTTCGGGCGTCACGTACGACCATCCCGACGGCACCCGCGTCTTCGAGAAACTCGACGCGACGTTCACACTCGGCCGCACCGGTTTGGTGGGACGCAACGGAAGCGGGAAGAGCACCCTTCTCCGTCTCGTCGCGGGAGACCTGCGGCCCCACAGCGGGTCGGTGACCGTCCGCGGTCGCGTCGCCTTCCTCCGTCAGGACGTGACGCTGGACCCTGCGATAACGGTCGCGGCAGTCCTGGGGCTCGATCGGATACGAAATGCTCTGCGACGCATCGAATCCGGTAGGGGTGAGGACGCCGACTTCGGTGTCGTGGGCGACCGGTGGGACATCGAGGAGCGAGCACTCGCGCTCGTCCACCGGCTCGGCATGAGCCGGATCCTCCACGACGACAACGACTTCGATCGAACCGTCGGCGCTCTCTCCGGCGGCGAGACGATGCTGCTCGCCCTCACCGCACGGTTGCTCGAGGAACCGGACGTGCTGTTGCTCGACGAACCGACCAACAACCTGGACGGGGAGGGACGGGCACGGTTGCAGGAGGCGCTCGACCGCTTCCCGGGCACCGTCGTCGTCGCGGGGCACGACCGCGACCTTCTCGACCGGATGGAGACGATCGCCGAACTGCGCGACGGACACCTCCGGTTGTTCGGCGGCGGTTACAGCGAGTACGAGCAGATCATCGCGGCAGAGCAGCAGGCCGCGCGCGCCGCATTGCGCGACGCCCGCAGCGATGTCCGGAGGCAGAGCCGGGATCTCGCGGCCGCCGAATCGACACTCGCCCAACGACAGCGATACGGCCGCAAGATGTTCGAGCAGAAACGCGAACCGAAGATCGTCATGGGTGCCCGCAAACGGCAGGCGCAGGAGTCGGCGGGCCGGTACCGCCGTGAGCACGAGGCGAATCTCGATTCCGCGCGGGCTCAACTCGAGCACGCGCAGGACGCGGTGCGCGAAGACCGGGAAATCCGTGTGGACCTGCCGGAAACCACCGTGCATTCAGGTAGCCGCGTCACGGAGGGGCCACTGGAAATCGTCGGCCCGGAGCGCATCGCGCTCGGCGGTCCCAACGGATCGGGCAAGACGACGTTGCTCTCCCGCATCGTCGACGCCGGCCCACTCGTGCCGTTCGCGGTCCTGCCACAGCGACTCGACATCTTCGACGACGAACTGTCGGTGGTGGAGAACGCGCAACGGCGGGCACCCCACCTCCCGCCCCAGCAGATCCGGGCCCGGCTCGCGCGGTTCCTCTTCCGCGGCAGCGACGGCGACGCGCCCGTCGGAGCACTGTCCGGCGGCGAACGTCTGCGGGCGGCACTCGCGATCGCCCTCGCCGCCGATCCGCCACCCCGCCTGCTGTTGCTCGACGAACCCACCAACAATCTCGACCTGCCCAGCCTCGAACATCTGACCCAGGCATTGCGCGGGTTCGCCGGGGCCCTCGTTGTCGTCTCTCACGACAGGCGATTCCTCGACGACGTCGGTATCACCCGGTGGGTCACACTGGGCACATGAGTTTCATGATCGAGACCGCCGACGGCACCCGGATCTCCTATTCGATCGCCGGCCCGGACCGAGAGGACGCGCCCGATGTGATGCTCGTGCACGGCAGCGCGTTGTCGTCCGCCGTGTGGCGCGGCTTCGGCTACGTGCGTGCGCTGCGCGACCGGTATCGGTTGACTCTGCCGGACCTGCGCGGGCACGGTCGCAGCGATGCCCCGCACGACCCGGACGCCTATGCGATGGACCGCATCGTCGGGGATCTGCTTGCCGTTCTCGATGCCGCCGAGGTCGAGCGCACCCATTACGTCGGGTATTCGTTCGGAGCGAGGGCAGGACTGGCACTGGCCATCGCCGCCCCCGAGCGTGTCGCGAGCCTCGTCCTGCTCGGCGGCAGCGCGAGGCCGCAACGCGGGGCCATGGACGCGATGTTCTTCGGCGGCTGCATCGAGGTGCTCGAGCGCGACGGCATGGAGGGATTCGTCCGCGACTGGGAGCAACACCGGGGCGCACCGGTGGACTCGTCGACGCGGGCGGCGTTCCTCGCCAACGACCCCCTCGCCCTCGCCGCGTACTTCCGGCGCTCGGATCGGGAGCCCGGCATCGACGACGAGACCCTCGAAAAACTCGAGGTGCCGACGCTGGCGGTCGCCGGGTCGGAAGACCACATGCGGGTGGACGACACCCGTGCCATGTCCCGCGCGATTCCCGGCGCCCGCCTGGCCGTGCTGCGCGGGTTCGATCACGCGACGACCGTGGCGGCGTCGCCCGAGGTCCTCTCCGTGATCGAACCGTTCCTCGCTGCCCGAACCGCCTCGTGACGGGTCGCGCGCTCAGCTCACCGCTGCAGGACGGCGAGCGGCCATCGCTTCCGCTATCAGCGCCTTGACCGCCCGTTTCATCACTTCGACGGCGTCGGGCACGGGAAGACGCAGCACGTCGCGGAGCGAGACCCACATCGGCCACGTCGTGGCGATCGCGAGCGAACTTTCGATCTGGCAGCGCAACTCGCTGCCGACACCGTCGAATTCTCGCGCGAACAGCACCCTCGCTTCGAATGCCGCCCGCTCGAAGTAGCGCAGCCGATTGTGCTGGAGTTCCCGCGAGAACGGTGCCCGGACTTCCGACGAACGGGCAAACGGTGCGATGTACTCGAGCATTTCCGCACGCTGGCGGCAGTACGCGTCGATCCGCACCGCGAGCGGCAACGACGGATCGATCGGCTCGTAGGCGTCGTCCTGCCGGCGTAAGAGTTCGGCGCCCGTGGCCTCGAACAACTTCTCCAGATCACCGAAATGGCCCCACAGCGACCTCAACGACACACCTGCACGTGCCGCGATCTGCGCTCCCGTGGGTTTGAGTTCGCCACCTCGGATCAACGCCAGATGCGCCTCGATCACCGCCTGCCGCGTGCGTTCGGCACGCGCCGACCGCCCGTCGACATGGCCGCGTGGCCGGACTCCGGTTTCAATATCGTACGCGTACATCGCTCCCCCGATTTCCGCTCGATAACTATGTACCGGCCACTCCCCTCGTCGGTGGCCGGATTGTTGTATCGCCGAGAATAGACGACACGCCGGACGAAAATGAGGACGTCCGGCGTGTCGAATTCGGAGCCGATGAAACTACCTGGACAGCAACCCCTTCGCTATGTGCGTCACCTGGATCTCGTTGCTCCCCGCATAGATCATCAGCGACTTCGCGTCTCTCGCGAGTTGTTCGACGCGATATTCGGCCATGTATCCGTTTCCGCCGAACAACTGCACCGCTTCCATGGCCACGTCCGTCGCGGCGCGCGACGAGTACAACTTCATCGCCGAGGCCTCGGACAGACTCACGGGCTTGCCGGCCTCCGCGCGTTCGATGGCACTGAACACCATGTTCCGCACGTTCACCCGCGCGATCTCCATTTCCGCGAGCTTGAGCTGGATGAGCTGGAACCGCCCGATTTCGCTGCCCCACAGCTTGCGGGAGTGGGAGTACTCGACGCACAGCTCGAGGCACTGCTCGATGATGCCGAGGGACAGATACGCAATGCCGATCCGCTCCGCCGCGAACGACTCCTTGGCGCTGTCCTTACCGTCGCTCTTGCCGCTTTCCTCCGTTTCGCCGAGGAGGCGGTCGGGGGTGAGGCGGACGTTGTCGAAGAACAATTCACCGGTGGGCGACGAATTCATGCCCATCTTCTTGAACGGCGGGCTCTGGGTGAGCCCTTCCATCCCCTTGTCGAGCACGAACACCAGCACCTTGCGGTCGCGGCGGTCGACGGAGGCGTCACCCTCGTCGAGTTTCGCGTAGACGATGATGACATCCGCATAGGGACCGTTGGTGATGAACGTCTTCTGGCCGTTGAGGATGTAGTCCTCACCGTCGCGGCGGACCGTCGTCTTCATTCCGCCGAAGGCATCGGACCCGGAATCGGGCTCGGTGATCGCCCACGCGCCGACCTTTTCGAAGGTCACGAGTTCGGGCAGCCACCGCTTCTTCTGCGCGAGGGTGCCGCGACTGCGGATCGTCCCGGCGGTCAGTCCCAGGCTCACGCCGAGCGACGCCACGAGGCCGAGGCTGACACCCGCGATCTCGATGTTGAGGAGCGCGGCCATACCCGGCGAACCGCCCATGCCGCCCCCGGACGACTTCTCGCCCGATTCTTCCTTCGCGAGGGCGCGTTCGAGCGATTCGCGCGCCATCTCGTCGATGCCGAACGTCGAGTACAACTTGCGGATGATGTCGTAGGGCGGCAACTCACCCGACTCGAGTCTGTCGACATGCGGACGGAGTTCCTTCTCGATGAATCCGCGCAGTGCATCGCGGAACATGAGGTCTGTATCTGACCACTCGTACATCCCCGAAATATAGAACACGTTCCGGTTTCTGTATACGCTCCGCATGGACCGTGGCCGTGCCGAAACCACCCGGACGGCGAGGATCCGGGGTTACTGTTTCGGCCGGACACGCTGCCCGGGAGGTCTCGAATGGATGTCGTGGCGCTGCACATGAGCGACGGGTTGATCGATCCGCGCGCCTCCACGTTGTTCTACGTAGTGGCGGCGATCGGCATGTGCCTCGCTGCGTGGTGCGCACGCAGCGATCTCCACGTGCACACCGTGCCGTTCGCGGCGCTGGTTACAGCACTGATCTTCGCGGTGCACACGGTCGCGGTGCCGATCCTGCCCGGCGTCGGCGGGCACGTGGTCGGTGCCGCGATCGCCGCGATCCTGCTCGGCCCGTTCGTCGGCGCACTGAGTATGGCGCTCGTGCTCACCGTGCAGTCGTTCGTGTTCGCGGACGGTGGCCTGTCCGCACTCGGCGCCAACATCACCAACATGGCACTCGCCGCCGTCGCCGCCGCGTTCCTCGTCGCGGTGGCGATGCGTGCCCTGCTCGAACGGCGTTCCACATCCCCCACGCTCGCGTGGGTCCTGGTCTGCCTCGTCGCAGGGTTCGCATCCGTGTTCGCGGCCACCGCCGGATTCGTCGTCGAATATGCCCTCGGAGGTGCCACGGTCACCCCCCTGACGACTGTGGGATATCTGTTCGCCGTGCACATTCCGGTCGGAATCGTCGACGGAGTGGTCACAGCGCTCGTGGTGATTGCCGTCGTCCGGGCGCGCCCCGCGTCGGTCTTCCTGTCACGGAAGCCGGACGCACCGGTCCGGAGCGCCGGACGGTCGCGGGGACTGCTGCTCGCCGGCCTGGCATTCGCGGCATTGCTGCTCGCGGGAATCGCCTCCCCTCTCGGGTCGTCCGCGCCCGATGCACTGGAAGCGGCGACGCTGCGAGGATGCGCCGCCGGACCGGAGGCAACCACGGGCGAGTGCATGGCACGCCACGTCGAAGAACACCGCCTGGCCGGTAGCGCGCTCGCCGGCTACACGGTGGGTGACCGGCCTGGATCCGAGGGATTCGCCGCTCTGCTGGGGACTTTCGGCACCTTCGTTCTCGCTGGAATCTGTTTCCGGGTGCTCGCGCCGCAGGAGGAGAAGCGCACTGCGGCGACCGCGGCGTGAGTGCCGGGACCGTCCCCTATTGGGGTTTCGGGGTCAGCACGAACACCGGCAGCGTGCGGTCGGTGCGGTGGGCGTACAGCTTGTAGTTCGGCCACGTCTTCAGCAGCACCGGCCACAACCGTTCGCGCTCTTCACCTTCGGCGATCCGCACCGACACCGGAGTCCGGTGTCCCTCGTGGAGCACCTCCGCCTCGTCTGCCTCGCTCAGATTCAGTGCCCAGACCGGTGGCTTGGGGTGACCCCAGTTCGAACCGACGACGAGCCAGTCGCCGTCGTGCGGCACGCACAGCAGCGGGGTCGTGTGCGGCACGCCGGTCTTCCGTCCACGGACCGTGAGCGCGAGCGACGGCAACCCCCCGATCTTGAGAAGTGTGAACTTCCCACGCGTGAGGCGTTGAATGGTCTTGTCCACTTTGATGATCGGACGCGAGTAGTTCGGGAGCCACGACAACCGCCCGATGCGGATCGCGAGCGGACGGAAGGGATTCACGGCGTTACCCTTCCCAGGTTGCGAGCACGGTGCGGGCTGCGGTGACGACGGCCAGCGGCTGATCGATCATGGGATGATGTCCCGCCGCAGGCAGTTCCACCATCAGAGCGTCCGGGCCGAGGTGCCGGCGGATCCGCGCGGCGAGCGTGTCGTCCACGATTCCGTGCTCGCTCCGGAAGTACGCCAACCGGCATCGCGCTGTCATACTTTCGAGGCTGCCGCGTCCTTCGCGCCCCATGCGGAGATTGTCGAATTTCCACGACCACCCGCCCTCGACCTGCTTCAAGGATTCCCGCGCGATGTGGTCGAGGACGTAGGGCTCGGCTGTGTCCTGCGGCGGGACGAGACGGAAGCGGGCCACTGCCGCGTCTACCGACGGATACACCTTCGGCGGAACCGCATTCGCGACGATCTTCGCCCGCATCTCGAGTTCCTCGGGAGTCATGTCACGAATCGGGGAATCGAGAATCATCACGCCGCCGAGCCGGTCGCCGTGCAGGTGTGCCGTTGCGAACGACACGATCCCGCCCATGCTGTGCCCGATCAGCACCGGACGCCCGGTTATCCCCCCTGCTGCTGCTGCGGCAAGCACCTCTGCAGACCACGCCTCCAGAGAGTAGTGCTCACGGTGCATGCTGTCCCCGTGACCGCTGAGATCGAGCGCGACGACTCGGCGGCCCAGGGCCAGTTGCGGTCCGATGTGATCCCACCAGCCCGAGTGCGCCATTCCGCCGTGCACGAGAACCACACCGGGGCTTCCGGCATCACCCCACGCGCGGTAGGCGGTGGACACACCGTCGACGTCGACGGTGCCCTTGTCGACAGGCGTTTCGAGGGCGTCGACAAACCAACCGGGAGCAGCTTCGTTATCGATCATTCTCCGAACTTATGCGAGATGTGACGCCGGTGAGCATTCGGGCCAGCATTTCGATTCTCGGATCATCCAATTCGGGCTGGGGGTGCACGGTCGACGACACCGCCTCACCGTCGAACATGTGCACGAGCGAGAACAGCACCATGTCGAACTGTGTGGGCGGCAATCGGTCTGCGACCGGCAACGACCTGCCGAACTCGGCGATCTGCGCGTGGTACCGAGCGGCCATCGGCGCGAGGTGACCGCGCAGCGCCGGATCGGTGCGGGCCGCGCCGAGAAGTTCGTACCAGGCCGCATTCATCGGGGCCCGGCACGCCTTTCGCAACAACAGCAGGCAGGTACGCACCACGTCGATGGTGGTATCGGCACCGCTGCGCTCCTCCAGACGTCCGAGCACCTCGAGTCCTGCCCGGAAGTTCGCGAACTGGCGGTCGCTCACCTCTTCGGCCGCCGCGACCATCAGGTCGAGTCGCGTGGGGAAATGCCGGAACACGCCCCCCGACGACACTCCCGAACGTCGGCACACCTCCCCGATGGTCGTGGAGGTGTAGCCGCGTTCGGCGAGCGAAGCGATCGTCGCGTCGAGGATGCGGCCGATCGTTTCCTCGCGCCGTTCCTTCTGGGTGCGCCGGGGCAGATGCTCACCCTGCAGGACGGGCACCGCTACCCCACCGAGGCCGACGACTCCATCGTCCGCACCGGCGCGGGTCCGCGTTCCTCCACACCCGCTCGCAGGAAGCGACCGGTGCCGACGGTGCGCCCGTATCCCGGTACGAACTCCCCGTCACGGAAGACGACCTTGCCGGCCACAGCGGTCGCGGTGACCGCCCTGTCGTTGCGGTTCACCATTCTCCGCAGTCCGCCGAATTCCTCGAGCGGCGCTTCGTGGTACCGATCCGTGTCCTCGTCGAGGCCGGCCGGATCGATGACGACGAAGTCGGCACGGTCGCCGATGCGCAGGTGACCGGCGTCGACTCCGTAGAAGTCCGCGAGTTCGCCGGTGAGTTTGTGGACGGCGGTGTGCAAGGGCAGCACCGGCTTTCCGCGTTGCTCGCCTTCGTGGATCCGGCGAAGCAGGCAGATGCCGAAGTTGTAGAACGCCATGTTGCGCAGGTGTGCTCCGGCATCGGAGAAGCCGAGCGTGATGCCTTCCGTGCGAATCAGCCGATCGGCGACCTTGGGACGATCGTTCGCGATCACGGTGTGCCACCGGAATTCCCGGCCGTGCTCCACGACGAGGTCGAGGAAGGTGTCCACGGGGTGAAGCTTGCGCTCCCGGGCGACGTCACCGATCGACCGGCCGACGAGCGAGTCGTCCGGGCATTCCACGATGCGGGTGTCATTGAAGTCGCGGTGCCAGACGCGCGGCGAGAACTTCTTCTCGAAGTCCCGGCGGAACCACCGGCGGTACGCCTCGTCGCGCAACAGGTCGTTGCGGCCCATCTCCTCCTGGAGATGCAGCGCCGCGCGGCCCGAACCGAACTCCTCGAACACCACGAGATCGATTCCGTCGGAATAGACTTCGAAGGTCGTCGGCAGATGCTGCCAGCGGAACGCACCCTTACCGATCTTGTTGGCGGCGAACGCGATCGGCCCGAAGATCCGGTTGACCCACCGCTCCGCCTTGGTGTCGGCGGCGGCGAGGACGGACGTCTTCATCGGCTTCCTGCCGAACCCGGTACTCGCGGCGGCGAAGAACGCGACGTCGTACTTGGTGTTGAGATTGGGGACCGCCTGGAGGACCCGTCCGCGACGGCGCAGAATCCTGTGCAGTCTTCGGAATTCCGACCAGGTGGCATGCGTCGACGGCAGCGTGCGCGAGCGGTAGCGGTCACCGTCCATCTTGTCCCACGGATTCGTCATCGTGGAGACGCCGAGGAAACCTGCGTCGAGGGCTTCGGACACCCGCGCGTCGATCGCGGCGAGTTCGTCGCGGGTCGGCCGGTTGGCACCGTCCGTCGAGCGACCGAGGCCCATCACCGAGGCCCGCACATCCGAATGCCCCACGAATGCGGTGACGTTGGGGCCGAGCGGCAGAGCATTGAGCGTGTCGATGTATTCGCGCGGCGAATTCCAGGTCTTGGAACGTTCGAGGGCGGTGAGCACGTGCTCGCGCGGCAGCGCTTCGACCCGGCTGAACAGGTCGGCGGCGTCGATGGGCGGGACGTACACCGTCGAGATCGAGCAGTTGCCCATCAGCACGGTGGTGACGCCGTGCCGCACCGACTCGGGCAGGCCCGGCCCGACGAGCACCTCGGCGTCGTAGTGCGTATGCGTGTCGACGAAGCCGGGCATCACCCACCGGCCTCCGGCTTCGACGACCTCGGTATCCGGGCCGACCGGCAGTTCGCCGGAGGTCGCGGCCGCGACGACACCGTTGCGGATTCCCAGGTTGCGGACAACCCCCGGGGACCCCGTTCCGTCGAACCACAGGCCGCCGCGCACGACGACATCGAAATCTTCGTTCTTGTGATCCACACCACTCATGGGGGCGAGTGTAACCCCAATTAGAGGTCGCGCACTCTCCAAATCCCGTTCCGTTTCCGGGCAACCCCGTCCACCCCCGATATGCTGCGGAAATGACCTCGTTTCCGGAACTCGACGAAACCCCCGTACTCGTCGTCGACCCCGACGTCCTGCAACGCAACCTCACGCGCATGGCCGAATCGGCCGAGGCACGTGGACTTGCGCTGCGCCCGCACGCGAAGACACACAAGTGCGTCGAGATCGCGCGCCGTCAACTCGAGGCGGGTGCCCGGGGACTGACGGTCGCGACGGTCTCCGAGGCCGAGGTGTTCGCCGACGCCGGTGTCGACGACCTCTTCGTGGCGTATCCGTTGTGGGTGGACGCGGCGCGAGGTGCACGGATCCGAGCACTCGCCGGCCGGGTCCGGCTCACGGTCGGCGTCGAGTCCGCCACCGGTGCGCGAGCGCTCGCCGCCCACGCCGGGACGGGTACCCGCGCGCTCGTCGAGATCGACAGCGGACACCATCGCACCGGGGTTCCTCCCGAACGCGCCGGCGACGTCGCGGTGGCCGCCCATGACGAAGGCCTCGACGTGGCCGGTATCTTCACCTTCCCCGGACACTCGTACGGTCCGGGTGTTCGCCCGCGAGTCGCCGCCGAAGAGTCGGCCGCACTCACCGCGGCAGCCGCGTCCCTGCGCGCGGCCGGCATCGAACCCGTGGTGATCAGCGGCGGTTCCTCACCCACCGCGATGATCGAAACTCCGACGGAAGCAACGGAATTGCGTCCCGGCGTATACGTGTTCGGCGACGCCCAGCAACTCGAACTCGAAGCGATCACCGAGCAGGACATCGCACTGTCCGCATTGGCCACCGTGGTGTCGGCACGCGACGACGTTCTCGTCCTCGATGCCGGGAGCAAGATTCTCGGTGCCGACCGCGCGCCGTGGGCGAGTGGATACGGTCGCATTCTCGGGACACCCGACGCCCGGATCGTCGCGTTGTCCGAACATCACGCCACCGTGCAGTGGCCCGATGGCAGTCCCCGGCCCGCGCTCGGTGAGCGGGTGCGCGTGGCGCCGAACCACGCGTGCAACGCGGTGAACCTCGTCGACGAGTTGGTGGCGGTCTCCGGCGATGCGGTCGTCGGGACGTGGGCGGTCGCGGCACGCGGATGCAATACCTGATCCGCGCCCGGTCCCAATAGGCTCCGTTGCACCACTGAACCCCGACCTCGCCGGACGGGTCTTCCCACCGACGTCGTATCTCGTCGGACGCGAGAAGATTCGCGAGTTCGCTCGTGCCGTGCGATCGAAGAATCCGATCCACCACGATGTGGATGCCGCGCGCGCCGCAGGGTTCGCCGATGTCGTCGCCCCGACCACCTTCACCACCGTGGTCCAGAGCCCGGCGGTCGTACAACTGCTGGAGACGCCGGGCACCGGCCTCGAATTGCGGCGGACCGTCCACGGCTCGGAGAAAATCGAGTATCACCGCCCGATCGTCGCCGGCGACGACCTGGCCGCCACGATGATCATCACCGATGTCACCGAACGCGCCGGGAGCGCGATCCTCTCCACCGTCTGCGAGATCCGGGATACCACCGGCGATCCGGTCGCCACCATCACATCGACACTGCTGCACCGGGGGGACGACGAATGACTCGGAGCACGGCACCGCGATTCGACGATCTCGAACTCGGAGTGATCGTCGCCAAGTCCGACGTGAAGGTCACCCGCACGGACCTGGTGCGTTACGCCGGTGCGTCGGGCGACTTCAATCCCATCCACTTCGACGACGAGGTCGCGGCCGAGGAGGGGTTGCCCGGGGTGCTCTGCCACGGAATGCTCACCGCAGCGCTCGGATTGCAGGTGGTCGTCGATTGGGTCGGCGACCCGACCTCGGTGGTGTCGTACGAAGCCCGCTTCACGCGGCCGGTCGTCGTAGATCCCGTGGACGGGGCCGACCTGTCGATCTCGGCGAAGGTCGCCCGGCTCGACGAGGAGGAGCGGGTGGCACGAGTGGACATCACCGTCTCCGCCGGAGGCCGGACCGTCCTCGGGAAGACGCAGGCCCGTATTCGATTCTCGTCCTGACCCGGCGGGATCGCACACGCCGCGAGAGGATGCATCACGTGACCGGAATGCACCAGGCTCGTCTCGCCGTCGCCTTGCTGGCGGCAACTCTCGTGGCGTGCGCGTCACCGTCCACCCCCGCTGTCGACGAGGAGCCCACCCGGGCCACCTCCGTGACGACCGGGTCTGCGGCGTCCGAGGCAGGCGTTCCGCGTGTCACCGGGACGGTCGCATCCGGGCTCGGAACCCCGTGGGGCATCGCGTTCCTGCCCGGCGGTTCCGCGCTCGTCACCGAGCGTGATTCGGGCCGGGTCCTCGATGTCGGCGCGGACGGCTCGATCCGCGAAGTCGGCCGCATCGACGATGTCGTCGCGCAGGGCGAATCCGGGCTTCTCGGCATCGCCGTCTCCCCTGCGTTCGAGACCGACGGTCTGGTCTTCCTGTACGTCACGACCGCTGACGACAACCGCATCGTGCGCGCGGTCTACGACGGCACGGCGCTGTCGGAGCCGTCGGTGATCCTCGACGGCATCCCCGCCGCGCGGATCCACGACGGTGGCCGCATGGCGTTCGGCCCGGACGGACTGCTGTACGCAGCGACGGGAGAGGCGGGCGACGGTGAACTCGCCCAGGACCCGGCGTCGCTCGGCGGCAAGATCCTCAGGATCACCCCCGACGGTGCACCCGCCCCGGGTAACCCGGACCCCGCGTCGCCGGTCTATTCGCTCGGACACCGCAATGTGCAGGGCCTCGCGTTCGACGACGAAGGTCGCCTGTGGGCGTCGGAGTTCGGCCAGAACGACGTCGACGAACTGAATCTCGTAACGCCGGGGGCGAATTACGGCTGGCCCGAGGTGGAGGGCAGCGGAGGCGCACCGGAGTTCACCGACCCGGTCACGACCTGGCCGGTGGCCGACGCGTCACCGTCCGGCCTCGCGTACGCCGATGGACGACTGTGGATGGCCGCTCTGCGGGGAGAACGCTTGTGGAGCATCGAGGTCGGGGCCGACGGCACCGCCTCCGCACGAGAGTTCTTCGTCGGCGAGTACGGGCGGCTCCGAACCGTCGCCGCCGCGCCGGACGGTTCACTGTGGCTCACCACCTCGAACCGGGACGGTCGCGGGCAACCGGGCGACGACGACGATCGCATCCTGCGCGTCGAAATATCCTGAGCGGATCAGGGAACGAGTACGACGACCGTTTCGGCGACCAGCGCCGGCTTGGTTCCGTCCTCCACCTCGACGACGTAGTTCACCACCACGTTTGCACCCTTCGCAGTGCGTTCGAGCGACTTGAATTCGGCTCCCGCACGGATCCTGGAACCGACGGGCACCGGCGCCGGGAAACGCACCTTGTTCGCGCCGTAGTTGACCTTCATGGTCACTCCCTCGAGCGAGAAGATCTGCGCGCCGAGTACCGGCAACAGCGAGAGGGTGAGGTAGCCGTGGGCGATCGTCGTGCCGTACGGGCCGTCCTTCGCTTTCTCCTGGTCGACGTGGATCCACTGGTGGTCGCCGGTGGCGTCGGCGAACAGGTTCACGCGCTCCTGGGTGATCTCCATCCACTCACTGCGGCCGAGATCCTCCCCGACTGCCTTCTCGACTTCGTCGATTCCGTTGAAAACTCGCATTGCCGCTCCTGTTTCGGGTTGTGGCGGGAGTTCAGTTCGCTGTCCGCCTGAGGGTGACGCGGTAGGTGTAGTGCTCCGGCAGAAAGTAACTCACCGACAGCTCCACCGGTAGGCCTTCGGCGTTCGAATAAAGACGGTCCACTCGTAGCAGCGGATGTCCTACCGCACAGTCCAACTCGGACGCGACCTGATCGGATGCGGGCGCGACCGTGATCGACTGTGCGGCCTCGGTGATGGGGCTGTCCAGATGCGGTTCGAGTAGCCCGATCACCGTGTTGCCGCTCGACGCACCGGCCTGCAATTCGGGGGCGCCGAGCACGTGGGCGGCGATCTCGTCGGGGAGATAGATGGTAGTGAGCACGAACGGGGTGGACCCGTGAACGCGTCTCAGTACGACCGAGTACAAGAGGTCGGTGTCGAGCCGCAACCGGCTCGCGGCATCGATGTGAGCGCCCCTGCGCAGCGGGACCGCGATCTGCATGAGAGTGTCGGCCGACAGCGCGAGCAGATCCTCGATCGACCCCAGCCTGCGCCGATACCGCCGGCTCGACTCGTTGGCGAACGTTCCCCGCCCCGGGACGCGGTAGACGAGGTCGTCCGCCACGAGGTCCTGGAACGCACGACGTACCGTCTGCCTGCTCACCCCGTGCTGCCGGGCGAGTTCCGCTTCGGTGGGCAGGCGGGTTCCGTTGCTGTACCGGCCTGCTTCGACCTCCGTGCGTAACCGGCGCGCGACCTGCGCGTAGGCCGGTTCCGTCTCCCGTGCCCTGCTGTCCACGACCGTGCTCCCGTGCTGCCGGTCAGATTCCGCCGCGGCTGACGAGTTGGCTCGCGATCACGTTGCGCTGGATCTCGTTGGTGCCCTCGCCGACAATCATCAGCGGCGCGTCGCGGAAGTACCGCTCCACGTCGTACTCGGTCGAATATCCGTATCCACCGTGGATCCGCACCGCGTTCAGAGCGATCTCCATCGCGATCTCGGAGCAGTACAACTTCGCCATACCGGCTTCCATGTCGCACCGCTCCCCGCTGTCGAACTTCTCCGCGGCATATCGGGTGAGCTGACGGGCCGCCGTGAGTTTGGTGGCCATGTCCGCGAGGTAGTTGCCGATCGACTGGTGCTTCCAGATGGGCTTACCGAAACTCTCCCGCTGCTGGGCATAGGCCAGCGAGTCCTCGAGCGCCGCCGCGGCCACGCCGAGCGCGCGAGAAGCGACCTGCAGACGCCCGGTTTCGAGGCCCTTCATCATGTGCCCGAATCCCTTGCCCGGCTCACCGCCGAGAATCGCCTCTGCCGGAATCCGGTAGTTGTCGAAGCTCAGTTCGCACGACTCGACGCCCTTATAACCGAGCTTGGGAAGATCCCGCGAAACCGTCAGTCCCGGACCGTGTTCGACGAGAACGACCGAAATGCCCTTGTGCCGCGGCGTGGCCTTGGGGTCGGTCTTGCACAGCAGCGCGATCAATCCCGCGCGGCGCGCATTGGTGATCCACGTCTTCGCCCCGTTGATCACCAGGTCGTCGCCGTCGCGCTTGGCGGTGGTGGTCATGGCCTGCAGGTCGGAACCGCCCCCGGGTTCGGTGAGCGCCATCGTCGCGCGGATCTCGCCGGTGGCGAGCCTGGGCAGATATTTCTGCTTCTGGTCCTCGGTTCCGTACAGCGCGAGAAGTTTGGCGACGACGGTATGACCGCCCATCGCTCCGGCAAGGCTCATCCAGCCTCGGGAAAGTTCTTCGGTGACCTGCACGTAGCAGGGCATCGACACCGGCGACCCGCCGTACGCCTCCGGCACCGCGAGACCGTAGATGCCGATCTGCTTCATCTGCTCGATCCAGCGCTCCGGGTATTCGTCGGCATGCTCGACTTCTTGCACCGTCGGCTTGACCTCGCGGTCGACGAAGTCGCGAACCGTCTTGATCAGGAAGGTCTCTTCGTCGTTCAGAGTGCTCACGCGGATCCTTCGATCGGTTTCGGGTGCGACCACCCGACCGGACTTTGTACGGCCATTTTGTGGACCTTGCGCAACCGTTGTCAATGGCCGGACTCGCGAAGATGCCGAGGAATCCAGAGTTTTCGGTGATCGGTCCCGCTACATCTGCCTATAAGGCTGGCGCAGCACTGCACATTGGCCGTACATTCACGGCGTTCTCGCACGTTGCCGAAGATCGGAGCGCCGGCATGACCACGACCCCCGTCGACGTCGGCGGACCCTACTTCGACGAACTGTCCGTCGGGCAGGTTTTCGACGCAGCACCCGCAGTCACCCTCACCGACGGTCTCGCGGCCGCCCACCAGTCCATCCTCGGTGATCGATTCCGTCTCCCACTGGACCGGCACCTGTCGACCGCCGTCGCGGGCGGCGCCCTCGCCCATGCCGGGTTGGTCACCGACATCGCCATCGGTCAGTCCACGCTGGTGACCCATCACGTCAAGGCCAATCTCTTCTACCGCGGTCTTCGATTCCACCGTTTCCCGTTCATTGGCGACACGCTCTACACCACCACCGAAGTGGTAGGCCTGAAAGAGAACTCGGCCAAGCCGGGGCGTAGACCCACCGGCCTGGCGGCGCTTCGCATGAGCACCGTCGATCAGGACGGCACCACGGTGCTCGACTTCTACCGCTGCGCAATGCTGCCGCTGAGTGCGAACCCCGATCCCCACAGGGCCGTCCCTGCCGACGATCTGTCCGCCATCGGCCCACAGGACAGCCCCGCATGGTCTGTTCCGGGCGACTGGGATCTCGCGCTGTATCGCGCCCGCGTGCCCGGCGCGCATTTCGACCCGGCCCTTGCCGGTACCGTGCTGCGATCCAGCGGGGATGTCGTGTCGAATGCACCCGAACTGGCACGGCTGACTCTCAACATCGCCGCGACGCACCACGACGAGCGCGTCGGCGCGGCGGGACGTCTGGTGTACGGCGGGCACACCATCGGACTGGCGCTGTCCCAGGCTGCGCGGGCGCTACCGAACCTGGTGACCGTGCTCGGCTGGGAGTCCTGCGATCACACCGGTCCGGTACACGAGGGCGACACCCTCACCAGCGACCTGCATGTCGAGTCCGCCGAACCGCTCCCGCAGGGAGGTGGTGTGCTCACGCTGCGGTCCTCGGTGTTCGCCCATCGCGGGGACAACGCATCGGCGCCGGTGTTGGACTGGCGTTTCACCGCGCTGATGGCCTAAGCACCGAAGCGGTCTACTCCGTTCCGGTGGCGCGGATCTCGTCGACCAGACCCCATTCGAGGGCACGCACGGCGGCAACCGGCGCGGCGGTGACGAACAGATGCATCGCCCGCCATCTCCCGATCCGGCGCGGGATGCTCACGGTCCCACCGGCGCCCGGAATCAACCCCATCGACACCTCGGGAAGCCGGAAGATCGTGTCCGGGTGGGCAACGACCCTGCCGGCGAACGCGGGAATCTCGATGCCGGCACCTACGCAATGACCGTGCAGGTGTACCTCGACGCGGTCGGCGAGACGCCCGACGAGACGACCGGCTCCCCCACGCGTGCGGATCAGATGTGCCGTCGCCGTATCGGGGGTACGCCCGAATTCGTCGAGATCGCCGCCCGCACAGAACGACGGGCCCGCGCCGTCCAGCACGACACGCGTGATGCTCTCGTCGGCGAGGGCCACGTGCAGCGCCTCGACCAGTGCATCACGCAACTGCGTGCCGTACGCATTGCGCCGTTCCGGGCGGTTCAGGGTTACGTGCAGAACGTCCCCGTCGCGCGTCAGGAGCACCGGGTCCTGCGGACTCGAAGGGGCAGAGGACGGGGGCCACGCTCTGCGAGCCAGCGTGCGAATTCGGGTCCGCCCTGCAGCGTCGAGTAACCCAGCGACTCCACATCGATCGCCTCGCCCACCGCAAGTGTCTCCGTTGCTCGCAGCACCTGCCGGGCCACCAGGGACGCGAGTGGATTCCGGGTCACCGCGGCGAAGAAGGTCGCGATATCCGCGTCGGGATCGGCGGATCCGACCGTGGTTTTAGAGTTCGATCCGGAACTCGCGTAGGTGACGTCGAGGGCGTCGAGCAGCGGACCGAAACCCTCCGGGGTGTCTCCGTACGGCGTCGTGGCCCGGCCCACCAGCACCCGATCGGACCGGGTGGCCCGGTGCACCGCCCGCGCGACGACCGGCGCCGGCGCATCGTCGAGGCAAACGATCATCATCGGGCGCTCGACCGCGCCGTCCGCACCGACGAGCGGTGCGTCTGCTGCTCCGTCGGCGAGGTCCGCGAGGGAGATCGTCACGGTCTGTGCCGTATCCATATGCCCCGCCTTCGCGCTCGACTCGGCTCCGTCCGCAGGAATGTAGCATCAGGCCCATGTCCACCTGTCGCACCGACGATCCGGTCCGCGACTGGGCGGAGAGCGGAATAGCTTCTCTGACGGGCAGACTCGACGGACCACCGATCATTCCTCCGGGCCGCGCAGCGACGAGGGCACGGGAACTGGGCGCATGGATCGCATCCGCGACCGGCGACGCCGTGCTGCTCGACGGCGCCCGCCTGCTGTCCGAACGTGCCGCCTTCACCGGAGCCCGCCGGGCGGGTGCCACGTCCGTGGGTGGAGCGTGCCGGTTGCTGCCCACCGCCGACGGGTGGGCAGCGGTGTCGTGCGCGCGTCCCGGTGACCCGCTTCTGCTCGGTGCGCTCGTCGGCTGCGACGTGGGTGACGATCCGTGGCCGGCGGTGACGATCTGGCTCACCGAGCACACCGGTGCGGAACTCGCGGAACGCGCGGAACTCCTCGGCATCGCGGCCGGCCCCGTTGCAGCACCGGTAGGCCTCCCGCCCCGGCCGCTCGAACCGCGCTCCGTCCGTGGTTTGCTCGTCGTCGATTTCAGTGCGCTGTGGGCCGGACCGCTGTGTGCGCACCTGCTCGGACTGGCCGGGGCCCGGGTGGTGAAGGTGGAAACTCCGACCCGGCCGGACGGAGCACGTCGCGGCAACCCCGAGTTCTATCGCCTTCTGCACGGCGGTCACGAATCGGTCGTGCTCGACCCCGCCGACGACGGGCAACGCCGCGAACTCGCTGCCCTCGTCGACGCCGCGGACATCGTCGTCGAAGCGTCACGTCCGCGTGCCCTCACGGGCTTCGGACTCGATGCCCGCAAGGTCGTCGCGCGGGGCGGCACGTGGGTGTCCATCACCGCCCACGGCAGGGAGTCGATGCGGATCGGGTTCGGCGACGACGTCGCCGCCACCGCAGGCCTGCTCGCCCGCGACGCGCACGGTCCGGTCTTCGTGGGCGACGCGCTCGCCGATCCGCTCACCGGACTCACCGCCGCCGCGCTTGCGCTGTCGGCGCCCGCCGACGGTTCCGGTGTCCTGTGGGACGTGTCGATGTCCGCGGTGGTGGCCGCGACTCTCGATGCCCCGTATCCCCCTGTGCCACAGGTCCATCGGCGCGGCGGTGCCTGGTGGGCGGAGACCACGTCCGGCGCTGTGGAGATCGCCGCCCCACGCCCGCGCGCGCCGCAGGGTGACGCCGCCCCGACAGGGCGGGACACCGAGAAAGTGCTGTTCGAGTTGGGAATCCGGCCGTGAGATCGCTGGTATTGCGCGATGTCGAAGTCGACGGCGTTCCCGGGTCGACGGTGGTGATCCGGAACGCGGCGATCGCACAGGTCGTGGCCGGTCTCGAACCGGCGGGTGACGCCTACGTGATCGACGGCGGCGGAGGAGCACTCGTACCGGGCCTGCACGACCACCACATCCACCTGCACGCGGCGGCCGCCGAGCGGATGTCGGTACGGTGCGGTCCGCCGCAGGTCCGGACCGCCGACGAACTCGGAGCGGCGCTTGCGTCCGCGCCGGGGGACGCGGTCCGCGGGGTCGGATACTTCGAATCGGTGGCGGGGGTGCTCGATTCGGAGATCCTCGACCGGCTGCACCCGGGACGGCCGGTGCGCATCCAGCATCGCAGCGGCGCGCTGTGGGTGCTCAACTCCGCTGCCGTGGCGCAAGCGCATCTCGACAGCGCCGACCACCCGGGTGTCGAACGGTACGACGACGGGCGTCCGACGGGGCAGGTGTGGCGGGCCGACACCTGGCTGCGGGACCGCCTTCCCGCTACCGCGCCGCCCCCACTCGATGTGATCGGCGGAGAACTCGCGCGGTACGGGGTCACCGGGATCACCGACGCCACACCGGATCTGTCACCGAGTTCACTCACCGCACTCGTGGACGCGCACACCGGAGGTGCTGTTCCCCAGCGTCTGCACCTTCTGGGCGCACCGGCCGATTTCGTCTCTCCCGCAGACACGATCACATGCGGGCCTTTCAAGATCGTGCTCGCCGATTCCGGGCTACCCGATCTCGACGGTCTCACCGAGACGATCCGCCGGGTGCATGCGGGAGGTCGTGCGGTTGCTGTGCACTGCGTCAGCAGGGAGGCGTTCGCGCTTCTCGTGGCCGTCTTCACCGAGGTGGGCACCTATCCGGGCGACCGCATCGAACACGGTGCGCTCATCCCCGCCGAGTCGATCGACGACCTGCGTCGACTCGGTCTGCGCGTCGTGTCCCAGCCCGGTTTCATCGCCGACCGCGGCGACAGTTATCTGAGCGAGGTCGAGCCGAGGGACCTCGGCGACCTGTACCGCTGCCGCAGCCTCGTCGACGCGGGGATCTCCCTCGCATTGTCGAGCGACGCCCCGTACGGGCCGCTCGACCCGTGGCAGATCATTCGGGCTGCGACGACGCGGAGGGCCGCCTCGGGTGCTGTCGTCGGGCCGGCCGAAAAGCTCACCCCGATGCAGTCGCTCACCGGTTTTCTGTCGCCGGCGGACGATCCGGGTGGTCGGCCGAGAACGATCCGGCGTGGCGGGCCTGCGGACGTGGTCCTGCTCCACGCACCTCTCGCCGAGGTACTCCGGTCGCCTTCGTCGTCCGCTGTGCGTACCACCCTCATCGGTGGACGGATCGTCCACGGATGATTCCGGTTGTCCCCGAGGACCGTCAGGCGACGGTCCAGGTATTGGGCCCGTCGAGGAGTTGTTGCAGGTCGGCGGGTGCCTCGGTCTTCGCCTGCGCCACCTGGTCGCGCACGCCGTCGTCGTACGCCGGCCGATGCACCGCGCGCACGACACCGGTGACGGTGTACCGGAGGTCCTGATCCGACAGGCGCGACAGGGCGTAGGCGTACTCGAGGTCGTCGGTGTACGCGTCGTGGACGATGATCTCGTCGGGGTCCACCTCGGTACGCTGTGCGACGCCCAGGCCGAAACCTTTTCGGACCACGCAGAGTTCGTCGTCGGTTCCGAAGATGATCGGCTCACCGTGCCGAACGTGGATCATCCGCGCACCGGCACCTTCCTTACGCAGCACGTCGAACGATCCGTCGTTGAAGATCGGGCAGTCCTGCAGTATCTCGACGAACGCCGCACCGCGGTGGTGCGCCGCGGCGCGCAACACTTCGGTCAGCCCGTCCCGATCCGAATCGAGGGCTCTGCCGACGAAACTCGCGTCGGCGCCGAGCGCCAGCGACATGGTGTTGAAGGGCGCGTCGACCGAACCCATCGGCGTCGACTTGGTGACCTTGCCAACCTCCGACGTGGGCGAGTACTGCCCCTTCGTCAGTCCGTAGATCCTGTTGTTGAACAACAGGATCCGCATGTTCACGTTACGTCGCAGGGCGTGGATCAGGTGGTTGCCCCCGATCGACAGTGCGTCGCCGTCCCCCGTGACGACCCACACCGACAGGTCGGGCCGGGTGACGGCCAATCCGGTTGCCAGGGTCGGTGCGCGACCGTGGATGGAATGCACCCCGTAGGTGTCGAGGTAGTACGGGAAACGCGCCGCACACCCGATGCCGGAGATGAACACTATGTTCTCTCTCGCGAGACCCAACTGGGGCAACAGGTTTCGGACCGTCGCGAGGATGACGTAGTCGCCGCATCCGGGGCACCACCGAACCTCCTGGTCGGAGGTGAAGTCCTTCGGCTTCTGCGGCACGTCGGTGCGCGGAACGTGAGCGAGGCCGCTCAGAGCCAGTTCTCTTCCCGCAATGCCACCCTCGTGAGCCGCACCGTTGTGAATCGTTTCCGTCATGGGTTCGGGTCTCCGATCTTCGGTGGCGTCAACGGGTGACGGCCGCAGCGACAGCGGCTGGGGTCTTTGCGGATTCGGCGCTCCGCATTGCGTCGCCGAACTCCTCGAGCAGGGCGTCGTGGAGTTCGTCGGCGCGGAACGCCATCCCCGCAACTTTGGTCACGGGCTGGATGTCGGCGTCATACCGGGCGCGAAGCAGCATGGACAGTTGCCCGAGGTTCATCTCCGGTACCAGGACCCTGCGATAGCGGCCGAGCACGTCACCCAGATTCGCGGGCATCGGGTTGAGATGGCGCAGGTGCGCGCGGGCGACCGAATGACCCCCGCGACGTGCCCGGCGCACGGCCTCCCCGATCGGCCCGTACGACGATCCCCAGCCGAGGACGAGGATCTGCGCGTCGCCGTCTGGATCGTCGACCACCAGGTCGGGTACGGCGATTCCGGCGATCCGGGCGCCCCGAACCCGGGTCATGAGTTCGTGATTGGTGTGGTGGTACGAGATGTCGCCGGTGCCGTTGGCCTTCTCGAGACCACCGATGCGGTGCTCCCGGCCGGGGGTACCCGGGATCGCCCAGTCCCGTGCGAGTGTCTCGGGGTCCCGCGCGTAGGGCAGGTGGCCTGCGTCGCCGTCCTCCGGCGGCGTGGCGAATCCGGGTTCGATACCCGGCAGGGCGTCGGCGTCCGGAATGCGCCACGGCTCCGAACCGTTCGCTATCGCACCGTCGGACAGGATCATCACCGGCGTCCGGTAGGTCACGGCGATGCGTGCCGCTTCCCGCGCCACGTCGAAGCAGTCGGACGGAGACTGCGGTGCGACCACGGCCACCGGGGATTCGCCGTTGCGACCGAACAGTGCCTGGAGCAGGTCGGCTTGTTCGGTCTTGGTCGGCAGGCCGGTCGACGGCCCGCCGCGCTGCACGTCGATGACGATCAGCGGCAGTTCGGTCATCACGGCGAGGCCGATTGCTTCGGACTTGAGGGCGAGACCGGGGCCCGACGTGCTGGTCACGCCGAGGGACCCGCCGTACGACGCGCCGATCGCCGCGCCGATACCGGCGATCTCGTCCTCGGCCTGGAAGGTGAGGACACCGAACCGCTTGAGTCTGCTCAGTTCGTGCAGGATGTCGGAGGCGGGGGTGATGGGATACGTCCCCAGGAACACGTCCATGCCCGCGGACCGGCCGGCCGAGACGAGTCCGTACGCCAGCGCCGTGTTGCCGGTGACCTGCCGGTAGCGCCCGGGCGGCAGATCCGCGCGGCCGACCTCGTACGTCGTGGCAAACGCTTCGGTGGTCTCCCCGTAGTTCCATCCCGCGCGCAGCGCCAGGATGTTGGCCTGCGCGATGTCCGCCTTCGCGGAGAACTTGCGTTCGAGGAACTCCTCGACGGGCGCCAGCGGCCGCCCGTACATCCAGGAGAGCACTCCGAGCGCGAACATGTTCTTGGCGCGGTGGGCGTCCTTCTTGCCGACCCCGGACGGCTCGACCGCGCCTGCGGTGAGGGTGCTCATGGGGATCGCGTGGACCACGAACGGTTCGACGAGGTCGGTCTCGAGCGGATTGCTGTCGTAGCCGACCTTGCTCAGATTGCGCTTGGTGAACTCGTCGCTGTTGACGATGAGGATCCCGCCGGCAGGCAGGTCGCCGAGGTTGGCCTTCAACGCGGCCGGATTCATCGCGACGAGCACGTCGGGCCGGTCCCCGGCGGTGAGGACGTCGTAGTCGGCGATCTGGATCTGAAAGCTCGAGACGCCGTGCAGTGTGCCCTGGGGCGCGCGGATCTCGGCGGGGAAATTGGGCTGGGTGGCGAGGTCGTTTCCGAACGCGGCGGCCTCAGCGGTGAATCGGTCGCCCGCGAGTTGCATACCGTCGCCGGAGTCACCGGCAATGCGAATGACGACTTGCTCCAGCTTCCTCGCGGTCGGTCTCGACGTCATACGGTCGGCTCCTTCTTCCCCCGGCAGGCGCCGGGGGTCGGGTGTGCTCCATGGTCGTCCTCATCCGGATATCCGCAACCTGTTCCCGGAACTTTTTCGTCCGGGGACGCTGCGAACTGCGCGTCGGCCGACCGCGCGGCCGACGCTCCGGCTCAGCCGAGGGTGGTCTCGGCGACGAAGCGCAGCACCTGCGGCCAGGAGAGCGCGTAGGCGTCGGCGTTGACCTGATTGCCGTGTCGGGCCCGCGCACTGAATCCGTGCTCCGCACCAGGATAGACGTGCACGATGGTCGCCCCGGTGCGGCGCTCTTGGAGCACTTGCTGCAGGTCACGGAACGTTTCGGTGGACATCACGGTGTCGGCGCCGGCATGGAGCACCATCACCGGTCCGGTGATCCTGGCGGCCTGTTCGACGGCGTCGAGTGTGTGGTTCGGCGGTGCCGAATCCCAGATGGACGGGTGGTACGCGACCACGGAGACGGTTCGCTCGTCGCGTGCGGCGAGGAGCAGCGCGAGGCGGCCCCCGAGGCACCACCCGATCACACCGATCTTCGCCACGCCCAACTCGTCGAAGGCGTAGTCCAGCAGCGTTCCCATCTCGGCGAGGGACGTCTCGTCGTCGAGTCGGCCCATCATCTCGGCGAGTTGTTCCTGCGGGGTGTCGTCGGCGCTCGGTCCGTGCCACGGGTCCCACACGAGCGCCGTGGCTCCGGCGCGAGCGATGTCCTCGGCGTATTCGCGGACCTGGGCACCGATACCGGTGATCATGGGTAGGAGCAGCATCGCGCCGGTGCTGCCTCCGGCGGGCCGAGCGAGGTAGGCGCGCAGTTCTCCGACGTGGAGGAAGTTCGCTTCGATGTCGGTCACGGATGGTCCCTTCGCGGTGATCGGACCGGAACTCCGGTCCGTGACGATCTTCGTACGGGTTCCGGTCCGATGTTCATCCCACTTGCCGGAAACATTTGGAGAATTACATTTCCGTTTGCGATAGTGTGGCTCTCATCACCTCGGTGGCCGATGCCGAGAGTACTTCGGAGCCTCGCGCCACCCGCGAGGACCTGTCAGAGAAAGGGCGATGGCATGACTCGCACCGTATTGGTCAGTGGCGGCACCGGCGGTCTCGGCGCAGCCGTGACGAAACACCTGCTCGACACCGGGTGGCGAGTCGTGGTGCCCTGGCTCGTGCGCGAAGAGCTCAGCCGCGTCGGCACGCACCCCAACCTGCATCTCGTGCAGGCGAACCTCACCGACGACCAGCAACTCGAGGACGCTCTCGCGGTCGCCGGCGAGGATCCGGATGCGCCGCTGTTCGGCGTCGTCAATCTCGTCGGTGGATTCGCCTCGGGTCCGAAGGTCCATGAAACGCCCATCGAGGTCCTCGACTCCCAACTCGACCTCAATCTGCGGACCGCGTACGCCGTCAGCCAGGCTGCGCTGCCCCACCTGATCCGTCGCGGCGGTGGATCGATCGTCTGCATCTCCACCGCCGCGACTCGCAATCCGTTCCCCGGCGGCGCGTCCTACATCGCGTCGAAGGCCGCGGTCTCCGCTCTCGTCGAGACGATGGCACTCGAGTACCGCGAAGACCACATCCGGGTGAATGCTTTGCTGCCCGTCGTGATCGACACGCCCGCCAACCGTGCGGCGATGCCCAATGCCGACACCAGCAAGTGGTCGCAGCCGGCCGACGTCGCCAAGGTGATCGAGTTCCTCATCTCCGATGCGGGCTCGTCCGTCACGGGTGCGTTGATCCCCGTCACTAACGTCGGCTGACGACGCGCGCGGTCGACTCCCACAGCATCGGTGTCGCTGAGCAACTTCGAGTAGCGACCGGCAGGTCGGCGATCCCATTGTTAGGGTCGCGGCGTGCCCTTCCCTCTGCCGTCGAGCACCGACCGGTTGCGCCTGCGTCTTCATCGACCCGACGACCTCGACTGGATGGTGTCGGTCCGCTCCCGTCCGGAGGTCGCCCGCTTTCTGCTGGAGGGCCCGTGGTCGGAGACTCGGGCGGCAGAGGTTCTGGACAAGCGCCTGGCGCGCACCGACCTCGACGGCGAGGAGGGGGCGGTTGCGCTGATCGTGGAGCACGACGGCTCGCCGATCGGCGACATCTCGCTGTGGCTCACCGATCGCGAGCGGCGTACCGCGGAGATCGGGTGGGTGCTCGATCCGGCCCACACCGGTCACGGATTCGGTCGCGAGGCTGTCCGCGCCGCCCTCGCCCTCGGGTTCGACCATGGCCGACTACACCGTGTCGTCGCTCAGATGGACGCTCGCAACACCCGCTCGGCACGACTGGCAGATGCCGTCGGGATGCGGCGGGAGGCTCATTTCCGCCAGGACTTCTGGTGCAAAGGCGAGTGGACGGACAGCTTCGTGTACGCCGTGCTCGCCTCCGACCCCAGGCCGTGACTCGATACGCAAAGGATCGCACCGAAGAGCTGTGGCGAACCGCACCGCCTTATGTATACCCCTGGGGGTATAGTGGGTGAATCCCCAACCTCGAAGGAGAGCCTCGTGTGCTACCCCGTCACCTGTTCCACCTGTAAGAAGACGACCTGGGGCGGGTGTGGCGCACACGTGGACAGCGTCATGAAGTCCGTTCCCGCTTCCCGTCGCTGCCAGTGCCCGAAGGATGCCGCGAGCGACAAGCCCGGATTCTTCAGCCGGCTCTTCGGTCGCTGACCACCTTCTAGATAGATCGGGCGGCCCTCGCCTTCACGGCAGGGGCCGCCCGACTCGCGCCACCCGTTGGCCACGTCCGAAACAGGTACCCCCCTGGGTATGAATATTACCCCCGGGGGTATACTCTGTGAACGACGCCCGTAGTCGCTCACCCGAGGACGTTCGCGCCGATCCCTGCAAATTTCCCGGGGCGTACTGCGCTCGCATGAATACCCCCACCCGTATAAGGAGCTCCACCCGATATGAGCAGCAAGCACGCTGTCGACGGCGATCGGTCGCCGGGGACAACGACACAGAAGCCGGGGACCGCCCCGCCGAAGGGGGCGGGCGGCGTGCTGGCGCGCATGGGCGCCTTCATGGCCACACACGCAAAGTGGGTCTTCGGTGCGTGGCTCGTCGCCCTGATCGCACTCGGGGCCGCAGCCCCTACCGTGTTCAGTTCACTTGCCGGCGCCGGCTGGCAGGCTAACGGTTCGGAATCCGTGCAGGTCCGCGAGCTCGCCGAAGAGCACTTCGGCGGCAATTCCTCCGCCGCGGTCCAGGTGGTCGTGCACTCGGTTGCCGAGCAGGTCTCGGATCCCGCCGTCCAGCAGGTCCTCGGCGAGGTCACCGCGGTGTTCGCCGACGACCCCCGGTTCGGCGAGATTATCGCCCCCCAGCCCGGGATGTCGATCAGCCCCGACGAGCACACGGGCATCCTGATCGCGGGTGCGAACGCGAGCACCGACGAGATGGTCAAGGCCGTCGACGAATTGAAAGCCGAACTGACCGCCCTGTCCGGAGACGGCATCGAGGTCTACCCCACCGGTGCATCCGCGCTCTGGAGCGACTTCAACGAGGCCAACCACGACGCGATGATCAAGGCGGAGATGGTCTCCTGGCCCGTCACGCTCGCGATCATGGTGCTCGCTTTCGGCTCCCTGGTCGCTGCGGGACTGCCCCTGCTGCTCACCCTGGCCGGACTGGTCGCCTCGGCGGGTGGACTCGTCCTCCTCAATGAGATCACTCCGATTTCGGTGTGGGCCATGAACTTTGCGATGATGTTCGCGCTCGCTCTCGGCATCGACTACGCACTGTTCATCGTCGCGCGTTTCCGCGATGCACTGAGAAAGAGCGGAGACGCCCGCGCCGCAGTGGCAGAGACGATGGACACCGCCGGCAAGGCTGTCGTGCTGTCGGGCCTCACGGTGCTGGTGAGCCTGTCCGCAGTGCTCCTGGTGCCCGCTCCCGCAGTCCGGACGATGGCCGTCGGGATCATGCTCGCGGTGACGTTCGTCCTTGCCGCGACCTTGACGTTGCTCCCTGCGGTGCTGGGCAAGATCGGCACGAAGGTCAATGCCGGTTCGCTCCCGTACGCCAAGCGGCAGGAACACCGGTCGCCGAAGTTCGAGGCATGGGGCAACCTGCTGCGCAAGCATCCGTGGCCGTTCGCCATCGGGTCGCTTCTGGTGCTGATCGCACTCTCTATTCCGGTCCTGGGACTCAAGGTCGCGATGCCCTCGATCCAGGTCGTTCCCACCGACGCGCCCGTCCGCCAGGGCTACGAACTCGTTCAGTCCCAGATGGGCGAAGGCGCACCGGGAATGCTCCAGATCATCAGCCCCGCGGCAGATGCCGAATCGGCAGCGGCCACGGCGCGGGACACCGAAGGCATCTCGATGGTCACCCCACCGATGCCGGCGATGGACGGTTCCGACTACGTGATGCTGCAGGCCGTCCCGAACGTCGACCCGTCGGACGACGCGATGGGGTCGATCTTGGACAGCTTGCGTTCCGACCTGCCGTCGCAGGCGCTGGTCGGCGGCGCGCCCGCAGAGAACCTCGACCTGCAGCAGGCGCTCAACGACTACCTCCCCATCATCATCGGGGTGATCCTCGTTCTCGGGTTCCTCTTGCTGCTGGTCGCGTTGCAGGCGCCGTTGATCGCCATCCTGGGCACGCTGGTCAGCCTGCTCTCCACCGCAGCCGCGTTCGGTGTTGCCAAGCTGATCTTCCAGGACGGACACGGTGCCGGACTCCTCGGCTTCACCCCGCAGGGCTTCCTCGACGGCTGGGGACCGGTGTTCTTCTTCGCGATGATCTTCGCCATCGCGATGGACTACACGGTGTTCCTGCTCTCGACCGCCAAGGAACACTACGAAAAGTCGGGTGACCCGAAGGTCGCCCAGGTCATGGGCCTGGCGCACTCCGGCAGGGTCATCGCTGCCGCGGCGGCGGTCATGGTGGCGGTGTTCTTCACGTTCGCCTTCGCCGAACCGCTGCCGCCGAAGGAGATGGGCATCATCCTCGGCGTCGCCGTCCTGCTCGACGCGGTCCTCATCCGCCTCGTGCTGCTCCCGGTGCTGCTGCGCCTGACCGGCCACGCGGCCTGGTGGTCGCCGGCCTGGCTGCGCAAGATTCTGCCTTCCATCAGTTTCTCGCACGGCTGACCTGCGGTATGGGTGGCGGGGCTCCCCCGCCACCCATACCCCCAGGGGTACAGCGGGAGTACAATCGAGAGGGCCCGACCATGACGAAAAAAGACGACAGCAAGAAGAGGGACTTTCGGTGAACAAGCTTCCCCGACACGAGGGTTGGACCGTCGAGCGCGTCGTTCCGCTCATGGCCGGCATCATGGTGCTACTGAGCGTGGCACTGACACTGGCCTTCTCGCCCTGGTGGCTGATTCTCACCGGATTCGTGGGCGCCAACCTCGTCTTCTACTCCGCCGCCGGATGGTGCCCCGCCAGCCTGATCATGCAGAAGGCCGGCCTGGAGCGGGCGAGTTGCCGCATCTCGCCGACAGCCACCGGAACCCACTGAGGCCGACGGCCACCGGAACCCACTGATACAGCCCTTCGGGGCGAACGGAGACCGATCATGAAACTCGCACTGTCCGCGACACTTCGGACCACTTTCGACGACGCGGTCGACAAGACCCGAACCGCGTTGCAGGAACAAGGGTTCGGCGTGCTCACCGAAATCGACATGCAGGCCACCCTGAAGGCCAAGCTCGGCGAGGACATGGAGCGTTACCTCATCCTCGGCGCCTGCAACCCGCCGCTCGCACACCGCGCGGTCGGAGTGAACCGTCAGATCGGACTACTGCTGCCCTGCAACGTCGTCGTGCGCGAGGATCCGGCCGTCGAAGGCACTGTCCTGGTGGAAGCGATGAACCCACAGTTGATGGTGCAAGTCACCGGGGAACCCGAACTCGAGCCTGTCGCCGAGGACGCCGGAAAGCGCCTGCAGGCCGCGATCGACACGCTCGCCGCTCAGCACTGAGCACAGAGCACCGGGTCACGTCAGCCGACGATCCCCGCATCGCGCAGTCCTGCGATCTGCGCGTCCGTCAGGCCCAGCCCGGCGAGCACCATGTCGGTGTGCTGCCCGAGTGCGGGCACGGGCCGCATCGGGAGTTCGACATCGCGAAAGTTCATCGGCGGCAGCAATCCGTGAACGGTGCCCGCTTCGGTGTCCACCTCGCGCCACCGATCGCGTGACGTGATCTGCGGGTGCTCTATGAGCCCCCGCAGATCACGTAGTTGTGCGGCTGGAATGCCTGCGGCGGCAAGCTTTTCGTCGAGATCGGAGGCGGTGAGGCGGCTCGTCGCATCACCGACCAGTTTGTCGACCTCGTGGCGTCGCCGTACGCGTTCGACGTTCGTCGCATACCGAGGGTCGTTCGCCAGGTCGGGCAATCCCAGCACCTCGGCCACCAAAGTGCGCCAGCCACGGTCGTTCTGCACGCCGATGAGAATCTCGCCGTCCGACGTCGGGTACTTGTCGTACGGGGCGATCGACGTATGCGCCAGTCCCATCCGGGGCACCTGCCGATCCTGATACATCTGCAGGTACATCGGGTAGCCGAGCCATTCCGCTGTCGCGTCGAACATCGACACGTCGACGATCGCGCCGACACCCGTGCGATGCCTGCGCAGCAGAGCCGCCTGGATGGCGGTCAGCGCGTACATCCCTGCCGCGATATCGGACGTGGGGATGCCCGTCTTCACGGCTGTCTCCGGGGTCCCGGTGATCGAGCACAGACCGGTCTCCGACTGCACCAGCAGGTCGTAGGCCTTCCGGTCTCGCATCGGCCCCTCGGTGCCGTATCCCGACATGTTCACCACGACCAGTTCGGGATGGCCGGCGCGGAGCACCTCCGCGCCGAGGCCTAGTCGCTCCGCGGCACCGGGAGCCAGATTCTGCACGAACACGTCCGCACCGGCGACCAGCGACTTGACGGCTTCGATCCCGGCCGGGGACTTCAGGTCCACCGCGAACGATTCCTTGCCGCGGTTGAGCCAGACGAAATGCGCGGCGAGACCGTGCACCGCACTGTCGTAGTCCCGCGCGAAATCGCCGTCACCGACCCGTTCCACCTTCACGACGCGCGCCCCGAGATCCGCGAGGTGCCGGGTGGCGAGCGGTGCCGCGACAGCCTGTTCGAGGCTCACCACCGTGAAGCCTTCGAGCGGCAGTTGCGCGCTGTCACCGGCGCCTGCAGGATCCGGTCGATTGCTCGTCACGGAAACGTCCTTTCGTGAGGTGAGGCGTCAGCCGGTGGGGCCGTCGGTGACGAGCGGCCAGAGGTCGCCCGACGCGACCGCTGTGGACAGAACTTCGGCATCACACGAGGCCACCGTCCCGAATTCGCTGCGCCAGGAGAGAATTCTGTTCGCGTGGCGATGCAGTTCGTGCTCCATCGTGAATCCGATCGCACCGAGAGCCTGGTGCGCGTTCCGCACGATCACGGCTGTGGCGTGACCGCTGCACGACGCCGCGACAGCGATCGCGAATCGGGTTCCGGCACTGCCGAAACCGTGCGTGTCGACCGAGACGACGGCAGCATCGGCGGCGGCATGGGCGAGCGCGGACTCGGCCGCGAGGTCGGCCACCAGTGCTTGCACCGCCTGGAACTTCGCGAGAGGACGCCCGAATTGCACACGCGCGGTGGTGTGTTCGACGACGAGTTCGAGGATCCGGTCCATCGCACCGACCGACGCGAGTACCCGCGCGAGTGCGCCGCGGTACCGGAACTCTTCGGCGAGTGTGCCCGGTACTTCGGTGCCGCCGAGTGCGGAGGTGTCGACCTGGATGTGATCGCGCGGTTCGGAGGCGAGATTCACGTCCTCGGTCGGGTCGAGTTCCTCGCGGGCCACCTCCGCGACCCGCCAGGATGCGTCGGCGGCCGGCCAGAGCACGACGATCGTGTCGGCGAACCGCGCCCACGGCACGTGCCGGGCACAACCGTTCTCGTCCAGCAGCGCTGCGGTGCGTACCGCGCTCCCCTCTCCGAGACCGGCCAGTTCGAGCAACCACCCCGCGAGCAGGTCGTTCTCCGCCACGGGCACCGCAGCGGCGGAACGTCCGGCGGCGCCGAGAAGCAGCGCCGCTTCGGTCCAGCCCGCGCCGCTGCCGCCGGCGGATTCGCTGCCTGTCAGCCGGTCGAGGCCGAGTTCGCGGAGCGTGGACCACAGCGCGTGGTCGAACTCGACGACATCGCCGATACGGTGGTCGTCTCCGGCAGTGAAAACCTCGGACAGCATCTGCGCGAAGTCGCGCAATTCGGTGGGCTCGGTCATCTCATTCCCAATCCTCGTGCGATGACCCCGCGCAGGATCTCGCTGGTTCCGCCGCGCAGCGTGAAGCCGGGCCGTTGCATGACGCCCGCCCGGACGAGGCTGCGGAGTCGGTCGTCGGTGGCGGTGTACCCGACGATCTCGTCGGCGAGGTCGGCGATGTCCCCCTCCGTCTTCGTGCCCAGAACCTTGACGACCGACGCCGCGAGTTCTGCGTTCTCGCCGCGCTCGAGGGATTCGGACACCGCGGTGGACATGTGGTGCATACCCACGATGCGCGCGATCGTGGCTCCGATCCTGTGGTCCGGCTCGACAACACAGTCCGCCACCGATCGCACGAGGCCGTCGAGCACGCCGAAGGTGGACAGGAACCGTTCCGGACCGCTGCGTTCGTAACCGAGTTCGCTCGTCACCTGCTCCCAGCCCGCGCCGACCGTGCCGAGCACGAGGTCGTCGGGGACGAAGACGTCGTCGAGTTGCACCTCGTTGAAGTGGTGGTCGCCGGACATCGACAGGATCGGCCGGATCGTCACACCCGGCGAATCGAGCAGCACGATGAACTGGCTCAGGCCGTCGTGCCTGTGTGCCGGGTCGAGAGGGGCCGATCGCGCGAGCGCGAAGAACGCGTCTGCGTGGTGGGCACCCGACGTCCAGAGTTTGGTGCCCGTGATTCGCCACCCGCCGTCGACCTGCGTCGTCTTGGTCTTGACGCTGGCGAGATCCGAGCCCGATTCGGGTTCGGACATGCCGATGGCCCAGCAGATCTCCCCCGCTGCGATGCCGGGGAGAAACCGCCGCTTCTGTTCCTCGGTCCCATACTTCAGCAGCGACGGTGCTGCCTGCCGGTCGGCCACCCACTGCGCGGCGACCGGCGCACCGACCGCCAGAAGTTCCTCGGTGACGACGAAACGTTCCATGAAGGTCCGTCCGTGGCCGCCGTACTCGACCGGAATCGTCATCCCGACCCATCCCTGGGCAGCCAGGCTGCGGGTGAAATCGCGATCCCAGCGGGTCAGCCACGTGTCGACACCGGGCACGAACACCCCCGCGTCCACCTGTTCGTTCAAAAAGGTGCGGACGCGGGTGCGCAGTTCCGTGAGTGCGGCATCCGCCGGTCCGGCCTGTGGCACCAACCGTGTGCTCATCGTTGATCTCTTCCGTCGATTGCCGACACCGGAACGCCGCCCGGGCACAGCAGATTCAAGGACAGTTCTGCGTATCGTTCGGCGATGACCTCGGGCGAATCCGGACCGGCGGGGTCGTACCAGTTCGCTATCGCAGAGGTCATCGCCAGGATCGAACGTCGGCAGTCGTCGGGAAAGCCGGTCGTGAACACACCCTCCGCGACACCGGCATCGATGATGTCGCGGATCCGGCGACGACCGGCCCTGCGCCGCTCCTCGTACAGTCGTGCGCCTTGCGGTTCGAGGTTGCGCACCTCGGTGGCGATCATTCGGCCCTGGTCGGGAAACTCGGTACGGAACTTGACGTTCCCTCGGACGAAGGCGCGCAGTTGCTCGACCGGATCGCTTCCGGCCCTCGCGAGTTCGGCGTCGCAGACCGCGTCGTACGTGTCGACACCGTCGATCAGGGTCGCCAGCAGCAGCTCCTGCTTGTTCTTGTAGTGGTAGTACAGGGCGGACAGGCTCACCCCGGCCTCCTGCGCGATGGTCCGGATCGACGAGGAGCCGTACCCGTTGCGGACGAACTCTCTGCGGCCCGCCTCGATGAAAACCCGCTGTTTTGCCGACGGCGCTCTCACGACAGCCCCTCGACGCCGCCGAACATGCCTACAGCCCCAGGTCTTTCGAGATGATCGTCTTCATGACTTCGCTGGTTCCACCGTAGATCCGGGTCACGCGCGTGTCCGCGTACAAGCGCGCGATGGGGTACTCGGTGATGTACCCGTAGCCACCGTGCAGTTGGAGACATTTGTCGATCACGCGCCCGGCGACCTCGGTGCAGAACAGTTTCGCGCGGGCGGCGTCGGCGACGCTCAGTTCCTTGCGGTCGAGCAGTTCGAGGCAGTGGTCGACGTAGACGCGGGCGGCCTGGGTCTCGGCGGAACACTCGGCGAGCACGAACTTGGTGTTCTGGAATGCGGCGACCGGTTTGCCGAAAACCTTGCGGTCCTTGGTGTATGCGACGGCGTGCGCGATCGCCGCCTCGGCGAATCCGACCTGGTTGAGCGCGATGCTCAGGCGTTCCTGCGGCAGGTTGTGGGTGAGGTACCCGAAGCCGGCACCCTCCTCGCCGAGAAGGTTCTCGACCGGAACCATGACGTCGTTGTAGGACAGTTCGGCCGTATCCTGTTGGTGCAGACCGATCTTGTCGAGTTTGCGGCCGACGGAGAATCCTTCGGTGTCGGTGGGTACCGCGATGATCGACAGGCCGCCCCGGCGGTCCTCCGGATCGAACGGCGACGTCCGGCACACCGTGAGGATCAGATCCGCGGTCATCCCGCCGGTGATGAACGTTTCCGCTCCGTTGACGATGTAGTGCGAACCGTCCTCGGACAGTTTCGCGGTGGTCGCGATGTTGGCGAGGTCGGAGCCGGTTCCGGGTTCGGTCATCGCGATCGCGGTCATGATCGAACCGTCTGCGAATCCCGGTAGCCAGCGTCTCTTCTGCTCCTCGGTGGCATATTCGAGGAGGTACGGCAGGATCAGGCAGGCATGGACGGTGTACGAGCCGAACGAGACCCCGGCGCGCGCGACCTCTTCGAAAACGATCGCGTTGTAGATGAAGCTGGTTTCCCCGCCGCCGCCGAATTCCTCGGGGACCTGGATGCCCAGGACGCCGAGTTCACCGAGCCGCCGAAAGAATTCGCGCGGCGGACGTCCGAGTTCGTCCCACTCCTCCCGATGGGGCACGACTTCCTTTTCGATGAAGTCGCGCAGCATTTTCCGGAACTGTTCGTGCTCTTCGGTCATGATCGTGCGTTGCATGGATCCGTCCTTCGAACGGGGGGAGGCCGGTCAGTTGCCCGTGAAGTTGCCGGGGCGGCGTTCGAGGAACGCGGAGAGGGCCTCACGATGGTCTTGGGTGTGATGCGACAGTGCCTGGAGGGACGCCGACAGCTCGAGCAGGGTGTCGAGGTCGACGCGCTGTCCTTCGCGGAGAAGCTTTTTCGTCATCCGCAGCGCGGTGGGTGGATTGACCGCCACCCGCTCGGCGAGTGCGCCCGCCGCTGCGAGAAGTTCTTCGGGTTCGACGACCTGGGAAACCATGCCCCACTCGAGTGCGGTCGCGGCGTCGACCCGGTCTCCGGTGAACGCCATCTCCGCCGCCCTGGCAGCGCCGACCGCGCGGGGCAGCAACCAGGCGCCGCCGTCGCCGGGGATGATGCCGAGCTTGACGAAACTCTCGGCGAAGAACGCCTTCGTCGAGGCGATCCGCATGTCGCACATCATCGCGAGGTCGCATCCTGCCCCCACGGCAGGGCCGTTGACGGCAGCGATGATCGGCACTTCGCAGTGGTACACGGCTTTGGGCAGCCGCTGGATGCCGCGGCGGTACCCCTCGCGGAGCGCATGCGGGGCACCGGCGAACATGCCGGCGCGTTCGTCCATGTCCTTCACATTGCCGCCGGCGGAGAATGCGGACCCGGCACCGGTGAGGATCACGACGCGGGTGTCGATGTCGTTGTTCGCTTCGTCGACAAGGTGCACGAGGCGCTCGACGACGTCGTTGCCCGAGATCGGATTGCGGGCGTCGGGGAGATTGATCGTCCACGTGACGACGTTTCCGTTGCGCTCGCTGAGTACGACGTCCTGCGCTGTCGACATGTGGGGTGTGGTCCTTCCGTCGCCGATACGGCTCGCACCAAATTTTGGTCGAACGATCGTTAAACTACGGGTGACGTGGGCGACTGTAAAGACTTGGGCGGCATACGGTCAGTCGGGAAGGCTCATGCCCGATTCGGCGATTCGTATGCGCACTTCGTCGGGAAAGACGTTGCGGAACACGAACGGGTCCTGCCCGAGCACCCATCCCGGTGCCAGCGCCGTGGCATAACGCTCGAAGTACCCGAGTTGCTTGCCGAAGAGGACGAGTTCCTCGGGACTCGTGGTGTTCCACTTGCGTCCCAGGGATACGAGAGCACCGATCAGTTCGCTGAGCCGCAACTCCCCCATGTCCCTGCCCAGGAGCGGACCGAAGGTTTCGGCCACCTGACGGCCCACCTCCACGTCGTCGACATCGAGATCTGCCGCGACCCCGAGTGCCCGGATACTTCGCGCGACCTCCGTGAAATCGCCGTCGAGCAGCGCCGCGCGGAACAACTCCCGGAGCAGCATCCGCCACTTCTCGGGCAGTTCACCGACGATCCCGAAATCGAGCAGCGCGACCCGGCCGTCGTCGAGAAGCCACAGATTGCCGGCGTGCACGTCACCGTGGAACGGCCCGTGGCACAGCACCGCTTCGATCCAGACCTTCACACCGCGCCGGACGAGCAGTGCACTGTCGATACCTTCCTGATCCGGAAGAACGCGGTCGAGCGGACGACCGCTCAGGCGCTCCATGCAGATCACCCGCGGACCGCACCAGTCCCAGTAGACCTCGGGGACGGTCACGAAGGCGTTGTCGCCGAAGGCACCGATGTTGCGGCGGAACCGATCCTGCCGGTCCGCCTCGACCGTGGCGTTGAGTTCGGTCATGGTCGCGTTGTAGAGGTCGCGGATGATCGCGGGTGTGTTGGCGATCCGGAAGAACTCGAACACCTGGAGCAGTCGGGCACCCATGTATGCGGCACGCAGGTCGACGAGCATCCGACGGGCGATTCCGGGCCGCTGAACCTTCACGACCGCGCGGCGTCCGTCGCGCAACACGCATCCGTGTACTTGGGCGACGGAGGCCGCGGCGAGCGGTACGTCCTCGAACGATGTGAACAGCTCGTCGATCGGGTGACCGAGATCTTCTTCGATGACCGCGCGCGCCTCGGCGGACGGAAAGGTGGGGACGTCGTCCAGCATGCGCAGGCAGGCATCCGCGAGCGGGGCCGGGAACAGCCCCGGCGACGAGGCGATCAGCTGACCGAGTTTCACGAACGTGGGCCCGAGGTGTTCGAACGCGTCGACCGTGCCGTGCGCGGCAGCGACGACGACGCTGCGTGTGCGCGCACGCACTACCCAGCGCTGCACCGCCCAGCGCAGCACCGCCCACAACACGAACGTCACGAGAACGACGCCCACCACCACCGCACGTCCGAGTTCGGCGAGTCCGAATCGATCGAGCGGCGGCCTGTCGACGCGCAACGCCTCGGGCGACGGGCCACCCGAACACGGTCCCACGGGACCGGGAATCGGTAGCTGCGCCACATCCGCGTTCTCCTCGCCTGCGCTACCGCAGCAGTCAGGACGTGATTCCGGGGCGATCGAGCGGTACGCCTCCGTCACCGACGCTTGGTCGCGCAGGGTGTGATCCTGCACCGCGTGCCCCCATCTCCATCCCCACGCGCTCACCACGGCGCGGCTGTGGGAGCACGGTACCCGGAGAGTTCCTCAGGATCGAGAGGCACGAACACTCGAACGTGAGTTCTCAGGGTATTTCTCAGGGTGTTCAGTGTCGGTGCCCCCGACTACCCTTTGACGGGTAGTCGTTCGGGCCGACGATTCAGGGTGGGTGCGGTATGGCAGAACAACTCCTCGACGACCTCTCCGGCGATGCGGCCGACCAGACCGATTTCATGGGGTTGGCCGAGCCTTTCCGTCGAGAGCTTCTCGCGCATTGTTACCGGATGAGCGGCTCACTCCACGATGCGGAAGACCTCGTGCAGGAAACCTATCTCCGCGCGTGGCGCGGCTACGACAACTTCGGTGGCCGCTCGTCGCTGCGCACCTGGTTGCATCGCATCGCCACCAACGTCTGCCTGACCGCACTCGAGGGACGCAAACGTCGCCCGCTGCCCACCGGCCTGGGCGCACCCAGTTCGGACCCGGCCGACGATCTCGTCGTCCGCCAGGAGGTGCCCTGGCTCGAACCCATCCCCGGCACCTACACCGACGACGGACGTTCGGACGATCCGTCCGACCCCGCCACCATCGTTGCCTCCCGGGATTCGATCCGACTTGCCTTCGTCGCCGCGCTGCAACACCTGTCCGCCCGGCAACGCGCGGTGCTGCTGCTGCGCGACGTCCTCCAATGGCGCGCCGCAGAGGTGGCGGCCGCTCTCGACACCTCCACCGCCGCCGTGAACAGCCTGCTGCAACGTGCCCGGGCACAGCTCAAGGAAGCCCAGGTCACCTCGGACGACGACCTCACCGAACCCGACAGCGCCGAAGCGAAGGCCCTGCTGGAACGGTGGGTCGAGGGCTTCGAGAAGTACGACATCGACTCGCTCGTCGACATGCTCACGAAGGACGCCATCTGGGAGATGCCGCCGTTCGACGGCTGGTACCAGGGTGCCGACGCCATCGTCAGACTCATCAAGATCAACTGCCCGGCAAAGGGTCCGGGCGACCAGGTGATGCTCCCGACCGTCGCCAACGGTCAGCCCGCTCTCGGGCTCTACATGATCGGGGAGGACGGCCGGCATCGCCCTTTTCAGCTTCAGGTGCTCGACATTGTCGGCGGGAAAGTCGCGCACACGACCGTCTTCTTCGCAGATGACACGACCGCGTTGTTCGCCCGTTTCGGATTGCCGGAGTTCCCGCCGGCCCGACGCTGACGGCACGTTCTCCGGGCAACACCGTCACGAGTCGCGGTAACACCGCCACCCACGACATCCCCTGATTCAGCGCCCCTGATAGAGAAGGGGGCATGATCACCGACGCGGCGCCCTTCCCGCTCGACAGACCCACCTCGTTCACGGGCATCGCCCTCTCGATCGTCGGGGACAACGAGATAACCGTCTCCCAGCCCGTCGGCCCGCGGTTCTTCGACCACCGTGGGCAGACGACGATCGGCTCGGTCGGCGTCCTCACCGACGTATCGGTGGGCGCGGCCGTCGCCGTCGGGCGGTTGCAGGCGACCGGCGAGCGGCCGCAGTCCGTGATGTCCCAGATCACCGCCTCGTCGGCGCATGCATTCCCCGTCGCGGGCACGGTCTCGGGGCGCGGACGGAGTGTGTACTTCGACGACACCACCGGCCTCGCCGAAGCAACGATGTTCGACGACGACGGCAACCCGGTCATGCACCTCACCGGACGGTCGATCGTGGTGGGCCGCGCGCCGTCCGACGCTCTGCGGGCACCGGACACCACTCATGCCGCCGTCACCGACATCGAGCCCGAGACGTGGGCGGACACCGGAGTTCTCGCAGAACTGCCGGGGCTCGAGATCGTCGAGGGAATCGCCGCCGAGACGCTGCCGCGCGGCCCGCTGGCGGGACTGCTGGGCCTGACCCTGACAGGCGTCCGGCGCGGCGCGGTCGAGGGTGAGATCGTCCCGCGCGCATGGATGGCCAATCCGATCGCCTCCATCCACGGAGGCGTGCTCATGGCGATGGCCGAGATCGTGTCCGGTCTCGCGGCGCAAACCCTCACGGGCGTCGGCGGACGGTACCGGCTCCTTCAGATCAGCGCCGATTACCTGCGCTCCCCTGCCGTTCCCGGCCCTGCCGTGCAGCTCAGGTCCGAGGTGACCCGCGCCGGTCGCCGCCTCGCCTCGATCGAGACGGTTCTCTCGGGTGCCGACGGCACGGTGTATGTGCGTGCCCATGCCAACGCTCAGTTGTTCCCCGGCGCGTAGGACCGCACGCGCGTGGTCACGCGGCTCGGCGCGCGGCAGTCACCGCTGCCGCGCCGAGCCGCGGGAAACGCCCGTCCGACAGCGTCGTGAACGCGTTGCCCATCCGGTTGGTGACGAACGCGACGGACAAGCCCGTCTCGGGGTCCGCGAACGCACCGGAGCCGCCGAAGCCGTAGTGCCCGACGGATCGGAGCGGCTGCTGCCGCAGAGCGACCCAGGCCGGGTGGTAGCCGAGACGCCAGTTCGCCCGGATGCCGAGCACGTAGTCGCGATGCCGGGTCTGCACCTCGAGCATCTGTGCCACGGTGTCCTTCTTCAGCAGGCGGACACCGTCGATCTTCCCGCCGCCTGCGATCGCCGCATACATCCGGGCCAGGGCCCGCGCGGTGAAGACGCCGTTCCAGCCGGGCATGACGGAATCGTGGGCCCGCGGACTGCGCATCAATTCGTCGAAGCCCTCCGCCATACCGGCCTCGGCGAGTCCGCGCAGGCCGGGTGTCCTGGCCAGGACGGCGCCCGCTATCGACCACGGCGCGGGCAGGAAGTTGACCTTGGGAAACACCCTTGCGATTCGGTAGCGCTGGTCCTGCGGAACCCGGTACCAGAACTCCTCCGTGCGGAGCGGCCCGGCGATTTCGGTCCGGATGAGTTCTTCGAACGACGACCCGGACGCGCGCGCGGCGACCTCCGCAACGAGGTTTCCGTACGTCACGGCGTGATATCCGGGACCGGTCGTGCGGCGCCGATCGGGAGGCGCTGCGGCGAGCGCGACGGCGACGGCGTCCGAATCGAGCAGACCGAACCGTCCGGGCACGAGGCCCCGCGCCTTGTGCAGACCGGCGCGGTGGGACATCAGCTCACGCACGGTGATGGTGTCCTTGCCCGCGGCGGCGAACTCCGGCCAGTATTCCGCCACGGGACTGTCGTACTTCACCAGTCCCCGCTCGGCGAGCCGGTGGAGCACGGTGCTGGCGACACCCTTCCCGGTCGAAAAGGACAGGGCCACGGTGTCGTGGTTCCAGCGCCGGTCCCGCGCGGCCCATCCCGCCCAGATGTCGAGAACGCACTCGCCGTCCAGATAACACGTCATGGCGCCACCGCCCTGACCCGGCGAGAAGAACATCCGGAAGAACAAATCCGCGACCGGCATGAACCGCGGGTCGACCACCATCTGCGTGGCCGGTATGTCGTTCTGGGTCATGCGAGCGTGCTCCTACCGCTGACGTCCCCAACCACTACTTCTCGCACGATGGTAGGAGCCCGGCACCACCGGCGTGGAAGTTCTCCGCGTTCGGAGGCGCCTGCATCCGCTGCGGAATCGGTGTAAGGATGGACCACATGACCATCGCCCCACATTCGGAGACCCGCTCCGGTATCGACCTCGAATACGTCGACCAGCATGTTCGCCCGCAGGACGACCTGTTCGAGCACGTCAGCGGGCGGTGGCTCGCCGAACACGAGATTCCGGCCGATCGTGCGCTCGACGGCGCGTTCCGCACACTCGCCGACAAAGCCGAGGCCGATGTCCGCTCGATCATCGAGGACGCTGCCGCTTCCGGTGCCGAACCGGGCACCGACGCCCAGAAGATCGGCGACCTGTTCGCGAGTTTCATGGACACCGACGCCATCGAGGCCGCGGGCCTCGCTCCGATCTCCGCCGAACTCGACGCCGTGGCCGGGGCACCCGACCGCACTGCGCTCGCATCGGTGCTGGGTGCGCTGCAGCGGACCGGGGTCAGCGGGGCGCTCGCACACTACGTCGACACCGACTCGAAGAACTCCCAGCGGTATCTGATGCACGTGGCCCAGGGCGGGCTCGGTCTGCCGGACGAGTCCTACTACCGGGAGGACCGGTACGCCGACATCCGGGCCTCGTACACGGACCACATCGGCCGCATGTTCGCCCTCGCCGGCCTCGACCTCGACCCCGCGCGCGTCGTCGCGCTGGAGACCGCGCTCGCGGCCGGGCACTGGGACGTCGTCAAACGCCGCGACGCGGACCTCACCTACAACCTGATCACCCTGGATTCGCTGGTCGCCGATCATCCGCAGTTCGATTGGACCGGTTGGATCACCGCGACCGGTGCGACCACCGAGCAGTGGTCGGAGATCGTGGTGCGGCAGCCCAGTTTCCTCGACGTGTTCGCGCGGTTGTGGGCGGACGAATCCCTCGACGACTGGAAGGCGTGGGCGACGTGGCGGGTCCTGCGGGCACGCGCGCCGTATCTCACCTCGGCGATCGTCGACGAGAACTTCGCGTTCTACGGGCGCGAACTCACCGGTACCCGCGAGATCCGCGCTCGCTGGAAGCGGGGGGTGTCGCTGGTGCAGGACCTGCTCGGCGAGGCAGTCGGCAAGATCTACGTCGAACAGCATTTCCCCGCCGAGGCGAAGACCCGGATGCAGGTACTGGTCGAGAACCTCAAAGAGGCGTACCGGCAGAGCATCACCGACCTCGAGTGGATGAGCCCGGAGACGCGCGCGGCGGCGCTCCGCAAACTCGACAAGTTCACGCCCAAGGTCGGATATCCGGACAAGTGGCGTGACTATTCGGCGGTCACCGTCACAGCCGGGGACCTCGTCGGCAACTACCGCAGCGGATATGCCGCGGAGTACGACCGTGATCTCGCCAAGCTCGGGGGTCCGGTCGATCGCGACGAGTGGTTCATGACTCCGCAGACGGTGAATGCCTACTACAACCCGGGGATGAACGAGATCGTCTTCCCCGCAGCGATTCTCCAGCCGCCGTTCTTCGACCTGCACGCCGACGACGCCGCCAACTACGGCGGGATCGGCGCGGTTATCGGACACGAGATCGGCCACGGTTTCGACGACCAGGGCGCCAAGTACGACGGCGACGGAAACCTCGAGAACTGGTGGACCGATTCGGACCGCGCGGAATTCGGTAAGCGCACCGCACAACTCATCGCACAGTACGACGAGTTCGAGCCGAAAGCGCTACCCGGGCACCACGTCAACGGAAGCTTCACGATCGGTGAGAACATCGGCGACCTCGGCGGGCTCTCGATCGCGTTGAAGGCGTACGCGATCGCGCTCGGCGGCCGACCGGCGCCTGTGCTCGACGAACTCACCGGGTTGCAGCGCGTGTTCTTCGGCTGGGCGCAGGTCTGGCGCACCAAGGTTCGCGACGAAGAGGCTTTGCGCCGGCTTGCTGTCGACCCGCACTCGCCGCCGGAGTTCCGGTGCAACGGTGTCGTCCGGAACATCGACGAGTTCTACGAGGCGTTCGATGTACGCGAGAGCGATGCCCTCTACCTCGATCCGTCGGAGCGTGTGAAGATCTGGTGACCGATGCCGAACGCCCCCACATCCGTCCCGGATGTGGGGGCGTTCGGTGGATTTGCAGTCCCGGTTACCTCAGCCCTGGCTGGCGCCGGGCACCGGAATACCGCGGGCATGGAACCACGGGATCGGGTCCGTCTTGACGCCGTTGGGCAGCCACACCTCGTAGTGGAGGTGCGGTCCGGTGGACTGGCCCCGGTTACCCATGGTCGCGATGATCTCGCCGGCGCGAACGTGCTGCCCGACCGAGACCAGCGACTGGTCGATGTGCCCGAAGACGCCGATCGTGCCGTCGTCCTGAGCAACCCGCACCCAGAGGCCGAATCCCGTCGCGGGGCCGGTTTCGATCACGACGCCGTCGGTGACGGAGACGATGGGCGTTCCGATCGCGTTGGCGACGTCGATGCCGTTGTGGTTGGTGCCCCAGCGAGCGCCGAAACCGGAGGTGAGGATTCCCGCGGCCGGGAATGCCAGGGCGGGGCGCCGCGCAGCCTCTTCGCGAGCAGCCTGTTCTGCGGCCGCCCGATCGGCTTCTTCCCGCGCGATACGGTCGGCTTCAGCCTGCCGTGCGGCGATTTCGTCGGAGATTCGCTGCGCGTCGCGTTCGGCTGCGCGTTGCAGCTTTCCTGCGTAATCGGCCGATTCGAGTCCGGCGACCTTCAGTACTTGCGGTGCGGTGGACAGGACGATCGAACCGGTACCCGTCCATGCGGGGGTGTCTGTTCCGTAGGGTCCGCCGGCTGCGCTCGCAGCCGTTGCTCCGCCTGCCGTGACAGCACCGGTGACGATGACCACGGCCGCCCACCGGCCGACGCGTGCAGCCTTGGTGAGGCCGTGGGGTGCACGGGTGGTGTGGTCTTGGTGTTCCGATGTGTGTGACAAAGCAGGATTCCTTTGGCTCGTCCCCTGGTAACGAAGTGATTACGACAGCATCACGATAACGTCGTATCCGGGCATTTACGGCGTGGCGCCTTGACACAACCGTTGCCAAACGTGTTTCGAATTACGAATTCGGGATCTCTGCAGTCACACGAACCTCAGTCGATTCGCGAGGTCTCGGAGGTTTCACACCGAAAGTGATCGGGATCACTCTCGGACAAGGTTTCAGCGTGTCCGGTTCATCACCTTCTCGGCTGCTTCCCAATGCGCATCGGCGACCCAGAGTCGGGCAAAGGCGTCGACGGCCTCGGCGGGAGTCGCACCGCTCATCACCCGTTTGATCGACGCGGACGACCCGTTGGCGAGCGACCGGCCGAGCGCGCGCCACCCCTCTTCGAAAGTCTCGCGGGGCAGGACGCGGTCGACGAGACCGATCCGCTCGGCCTCCTCGGCGCGCAGAATCGTTCCCGCGCCCGCCAGCATCAGGCCTCGGCCCCGACCCACCAGAGCGGCCAGCCTCTCTGCCCCGCCCCACGCCGGCATGATGGCGAGCGCGGACTGATTGAAGCCGATCTTGATGTCGGCGGCGGCGACCCGGATATCCGCGGCCACCGCGACCTCGGCGCCTCCGCCGAGCGCATGTCCGTTGAGTGCTGCGACGACGGGTGCCGGGAACTCCGCGATCCGATCGCAGATCGCCCGCATCTGGCGCGCCATCTCGGCGGCCTGCTCGTGGGTGCGCAGTTTTGCCAGTTCCTTCAGGTCCCCGCCGGACACGAATGCCTTGTCTCCGGCGCCCCGGATCACCAGTGCGCGCGCACCCGCCGCCTCGTTGAGAACCTTCTCGAGTTGATCCATGGTCTCGGGCGCAATCGCATTGCGAGCGTGGGGGCGATCGATCGTGACGATCGCCAGTCCGTCTTCGACTTCGAGGTCGACCATAGTTCTGTTCTCCAAATTGATATTGGGATTCTGGAAAACGGAGAATAACATGCTCGAAGATGCCTCAGCCGACTCCGAGAGCTACGAAGCAGGCCGGAGCGGTCTCACCCCTCTGACCTTGGAGCTCCCACGATGCGGCAGTTGCCCCCCGAATTGGTCGAACGCTACGAGAACGAAGGCTGGTGGACGCGCGAGACGATCGGCGACATGCTGGCGCGCGGATTGAAGGCCGCTCCCGACATCGAATTCCGGGTGCACTCCGACGTGCGCCCCTGGTCGGGAACGGTCGGTGAGGTGGAGAACGTCGCGCGGCGTCTCGCAGCGGGGCTTCGCCGGCGCGGCGTCGGCCCCGGTGACACGGTGGCATTCCAGTTGCCGAACTGGATGGAGGCGGCGGCCGTCTTCTGGGCGACATCCTTCCTCGGCGCGACCGTGGTGCCGATCGTGCACTTCTACGGCCGCAAGGAACTCGGGTTCATCCTCCGCGAAGCGTCCCCCCAGGTTTTCGTGTGTGCCGAGCGGTTCGGTTACACCGAGTACCAGGCCGACCTCTGCGCCGACATCCCGATCGTCGGCGTGGTCGGACGCGATTTCGACGACCTACTCGACGCCGAACCCTTCGAAGGCGTGCTGCCGACCGACCCGGCGGCACCGGCACTGCTCGCGTTCACTTCCGGCACGACGAGTGACCCCAAAGGCGTGGTCCACAGCCACCGCACACTCGGATTCGAGACGCGCCAACTCACCGCCCGCTACCCCTCCGACCGCGGCAGGCAGCTCACCGGTGCGCCGGTCGGGCACTTCATCGGCATGGTCAACGCCTTTCTGATCCCCCTGCTCGACAACAGTCCCATCAATCTGCTCGACGTCTGGAACCCCGCTCGCGCAATCGAACTCATGGAGAGCGACGGACTGGTCATCGGCGGCGGCGCGACCTATTTCGTCACCAGCCTCCTCGATCACCCCGACTTCGACCCCGACCGGCACCTGAAGTACATGAGGTACGCGGGCCTCGGCGGATCGACTGTTCCGGCCGCCGTCACCCGCCGGCTCGACTCGCTCGGCATCACCGTGTTCCGGGCGTACGGGAGCACCGAGCACCCGTCGATCACGAGTTCTCTGGTGACCCACCCCGTCGAGAAGCGGCTCTTCACCGACGGCTGCGTATCCCCGGGTGTCGAGATCCGCCTCACCGAGGACGGCGAGATCCTCAGCCGCGGACCGGATCTCTGCATGGGCTACACCGACCCCGACCTGACCGCCCGCATGTTCGACGAGGACGGGTGGTACCACACGGGCGACATCGGAGTGCTGGACGAGGACGGCTTCCTCACCATCACCGACCGTAAGGCCGACTTCATCATCCGGGGCGGCGAGAACATCAGCGCCCTCGAAGTGGAGGAAGTACTGCTGACTCTCCCGTCTGTTGCCGAGGCCGCGGTCGTCTCGGCCCCCGACGAACGACTGGGCGAACATGCCGCGGCCGTCCTGCGCCTGCATCCGGGCCACGCGCTGCCCACGCTCGACGAGGTGCGCGAACACTTCCGGCAGTCCGGAATCGCGAAGCAGAAGTGGCCCGAGGAGTTGCACGAAGTCGTGGACTTTCCCCGCACGGCGAGCGGGAAGATCCAGAAGTTCCGGGTGCGCGGGGATATTGCGGCCTCCCACGGAAGAGAATAGTATTCTCAAAACAGGAGAAGGAGGATCTATGTCATCGAAAGAATTGCCGTATCCGCTGTTCGATGCGGACAACCACCTGTACGAGACCGAGGAAGCCCTCACCAAGTTCCTCCCGGACAAGTACAAGGGCGCCATCAAGTACGTGCAGGTCGACGGCCGCACGAAGATCGCGATCCGCAACCAGATCAGCGAGTACATCCCCAACCCCACCTTCGAGGTGGTCGCTCGCCCCGGAGCGATGGAGGACTACTTCAAGAACGGCAATCCCGAGGGCAAGAGCAAGCGGGAGATCTTCGGCAAGCCGATGAAGGCGATCGATGCCTTCCGCGAACCCGCCGCACGCCTCGAACTCATGGACGAGCTTCAGATCGACCGCACCCTGATGTTCCCGACGCTGGCCAGCCTCGTCGAGGAGCGGATGCGCGACAATCCGGAACTGATCCACGCGGTCGTCCACTCACTCAACCAGTGGCTGTACGAGACCTGGGGCTTCAACTACAAGGACCGCATCTTCACCGTCCCCGTCATCAGCCTGCCGATCGTCGACAAGGCGATCGAAGAACTCGAATGGTGTGTCGAGCGCGGCGCGAAGGCGATCCTCGTCCGGCCCGCTCCGGTCCCCGGCTACAAGGGTCCGCGTTCCTTCGCCCTCCCCGAGTTCGACCCGTTCTGGAAGCGCGTCGTCGAACTCGACGTCCTGGTCACCCAGCACTCGTCCGACAGCGGCTACGCCCGGTACAACCAGGAGTGGGACGGCACCGGCGAAGAGATGCTGCCCTTCGTCACCAATGCGTTCCGCATGGTCAGCGAGTGGCGGCCGATTCAGGACGCCGTCGCGTCCTGGGTGTGCCACGGTGCGTTGTTCCGCTTCCCCGAACTGCGGATCGCGGTCATCGAGAACGGTGCGTCCTGGTTGCCGCACGTCCTACAGACCCTCGGAGACACCTTCAAGAAGGCTCCCGAAGGCTTCGGCATGCAGGATCCTGTCGCGGCGGTCAAGAAGAGCATCTACGTCAGTCCCTTCTGGGAAGAGGACTTCAGCAAGCTGACGGCGCTCATCGGCGCCGACCACGTGCTCTTCGGCTCGGACTACCCCCACCCCGAGGGCCTGGCCGAACCGACCAGCTACATCGAACACATCCAGCATCTTCCGCTGGAGGATCAGAAGCTGGTCATGGGCGGCAATCTCGCGAGGCTGCTGAAGGTATGACCTGGCGGACCATCCCCGAGATGGTCCTCAGCACGGACGACCGCTTCGGCGATGCCGAAGCGGTCGTCGACGGGGACCTCCGGATCACCTTCACCGAACTCACCGAGCGCATCCGTCGCGCGGCCGGGGCTTTCGCCGCGGCCGGCATCGACAAGGGTGATCGGGTCGCGATCTGGGCCCCCAACTCTGCCGAGTGGATCGTCGCGGCCTTCGGACTGCTCGCGGCCGGCGGCATTCTCGTGCCCGTCAACACGCGCTACCGGGAAGACGAGGCCGGCGACATCATCCGTCGCAGCGGCGCCAAGCTGGTGCTGGTTCAGAACGGTTTCCTCGACACCGAGTTCCGCGCTCCCGCAGGCATACCCACTTTCGACCTCAAGTCCGGGTTCCTGAGTAGCGGCAACCCCTTCGCGCGGAGGCTGAGCGGCGACGACGTCGCCGACATCATGTACACCTCCGGAACCACCGGCCGCCCCAAAGGCGTGATGATGAATCACACCCAAACGCTGCGGATGTTCTCGGAGTGGTGCGATCTCGCCGATCTCCGCAAGGGTGATCGGTACCTCGTCGTCAACCCCTTCTTCCACATGTTCGGTTACAAGGCCGGACTCGTCGCGTCGATGATCCGGGGCGCCACCGTCTTTCCCGTGCCCGTCCTCGATGTCGACCACGTCCTCGACCTCGTGGAACGAGAACGAATCACCATGTTGCCCGGTCCACCGGCGCTCTACCACTCTCTCCTGGCGGCGCGCGGGTCACGGGATCTGTCGTCGTTGCGGGCGGCGGTGACCGGCGCCGCGGACATCCCCGTCGACCTGGTCCGCCGCATCGCCGACGAACTGCCCTTCCGGACCATCATGACCGGATACGGACTCAGCGAGGCAGGCACCGCCACAGCGTCCCGGTCCGGCGACACTTTCGAGCCGATGTCGTCGACACCAACCTCGTCGGCACCCTCAACGCGATCCACGCCGCGCTTCCGCATCTCACCGAAGGCGGCTCCATCATCGCCACCGGCTCGACGGCCGCCCTGATGGATGTGGCCAAGGTCGACGTCCCCGGTAAGGATCTCGGCGGGGTCGCCTACGTGTTCTCCAAGCGTGCCATCGCCCAGCTGGTGCACGAACTGGCAACGCATCTCGCACCCCGCAAGATCCGGGTCAACGCACTGCATCCCACCAACTGCAACACGGAGATGCTGCAGAGCGAGCCGATGTACCGCTCGTTCCGTCCGGACCTCGAGCACCCGACCCGCGCGGACGCCGAGCCCGTGTTCGGTGTCCAGCAGGCCATGCCGATCCCTACATCGAGCCCGAAGACTCCAGCAACATGGTGCTCTTCCTCGCGTCCGACGAGTCGCGCTACGTCACGGGCATGCAGATGCGCGTCGACGGTGGCGGGTACCTGAAGTGGTACGACTTCCACATCTGACCGTCACAACGCGCGGGACTTTCCCGGGTGGTCGTGGGAATATCCGGGCGCCAACCAATTTCAACCTCAACCGGGAGGAAATATCGTGAAGGTGAAAGTCGATCCCGAACGTTGCCAGGGGCACACCCTCTGCGCCATGGCGGCACCGGAGGTATTCGAACTCAGTGAAATCGACGGCCACGCCACAGCCGTCGTCGAAGAAGTACCGGCCCATCTCGAGGAGGCTGTGCGGGAAGCCGCGCGGTCCTGCCCGGAGCAGGCCGTCCAGATCTCCTGACCCGCAGCGTTTCGAAACCCTCAAGCGAAGCGTGAGAGAGGAAACCATGAGTGTCGACGACGTCGTTGCCGATAATTCCCACCGGACCCCGGTCTTCAATTTCGACCGGCACGCCGCCGACTACCGCGAGAACTTCCTGCCGATCACGGAGGAAATGCAGTCCAAATGCCCTATGGCATGGTCGGACACCCACGGCGGCCACTGGGTCGCCGCGGGTAGCGACGAGGTGTTCAACATCGTCCGTTCGCCCAACGTCTCGAACGACCACGACCTCAAGGGAGTCCGTCGTGGTTACAAGGGGATCATGATCCCCACCGCACAACGCGCATCCGGCGTGCGAGGCGGCATCCTCGAGATGGACGATCCGGAGCACCGCGAGTTCCGGGCCCTCCTCAACCCGTATCTCTCCCCCGCTGCGATCCAGAAGTGGATCCCCATCATCGACGAGGTCGTGCAGGCCAGCCTCGATGAGAAGATCGAAAGCGGCCGACTCGATTTCGTCGACGACCTCGCGAACGTCGTGCCGGCGGTCATCACACTGGCGATGCTCGGAATCCCGATCGAGAAGTGGGAGGTCTACTGCGAACCGGTCCACGCGGCCATCTACACCCCGCCGGATTCCCCCGACATCGCACGCATCGGTGAACTTCACCGCACGATGGGTATCGACCTGCTCACCAATCTGTTCGAGATCCGGGAGAACCCCCGTCCGGGTCTGATCAACGCGATCGCCGATGTCGAGGTGCTCGGTGAGAAGCCCGACGACATGGAGTTGCTGGGCATTCTCAGCCTGCTCATCGGCGGCGGCTTCGACACCACCACCGCGCTGACAGCACACGCGCTCGAATGGCTGGGCGAGAACCCCGACGAGCGGACGCGTCTCAGCGAAGAACGCGACGCCCTGCTCGACAGTGCCACCGAGGAGTTCCTGCGCTACTTCGCTCCGACACCCGGTGACGGACGGACCTTCTCCGCGGACTGTGAATTCAGCGGCACGCAGGTCAAGGAAGGCGAGCGCATCTGGCTCTCGTGGGCGATGGCCAATCGCGATCCGGCCCTGTTCGACGAACCCAACACGGTCGACATCGAACGTAAGGGCAACCGCCACTTCAGCTTCGGATTGGGTGTACACCGCTGCATCGGTTCGAACCTGGCGCGGACGGTGTTCAAGCGGATGCTGATCGCGGTGTTCGATCGTATGCCGGACTACAAGTGCGATGCGGAGAACACGGTTCACTACGACTCGATCGGAGTCATCCAGGGGATGCGGCACCTGCCCGCAACGTTCACACCGGGCGAGCGGATCGGCCCCGGTCTCGACGCGACCCTGAAAAAGCTGCAGGTCCGTATCGACGAAGAGGGACTCGCAGCACCCATCACGGCAAAGAAGTAAGGACGCTCGGGTAAGTGGCTGACACAGCGGTGGTCGATCAGGAATCAGGGAACGCAGGGACACGGGACACGCCGGCGAAAGCGTCCGGACGCCCCCTCCCCCAGCTGACCCTGGAGAACAAGTTCTTCTGGAAATCGGGCGCGGACGGCCGGTTGCGGATACAGGAATGCGAGTCGTGCTCGGCTCTCATCCATCCTCCTCAGCCGATCTGCCGCTACTGCCGGGGGAAACAGATGGGTGTACGTGTCGTCTCGGGATACGCCACACTCATCGGATTCACGGTCAACCACCGCTTCGGTCTGCCCGGCCTCCCTACGCCGTTCGTCATCGCTCAGGTCGCACTGGAAGAAGACCCCCGGGTGCGGCTCACGACCAACCCGGTGGAATGCGACGCCGAGCAACTCGAACTCGGTATGCGCATGGAAGTCGTGTTCGAAGCCGACGGCGACGTCTGGCTTCCGTTCTTCCGCCCGGTAGCGGAGCAGGGTCCCCCTGCTCCCCTGCCGACGGACGAGATCGAACCGGACCGGATCCGATTCCATATCCGTCCCCCTGTCACTCAGGACAAGTTCGAGGACAAAGTCGCCATCAGCGGTGTCGGCATGTCCGACATCGGACGCCGCATGATGGTCAATCCGATCGCCCTCACCATCGAGGCCTGCGAGCGCGCCGTGGCCGACGCCGGGCTGACGATGGACGACATCGACGGACTGTCGACCTACCCCGGTGCCGGCCCCCTGGTCGGAGTCGGCGAGGGCGGCATCAGCGCACTCGAATCCGCGCTCGGCCTGCGCCCCACCTGGTTCAATGGCGGGCTCGAAACCCCCGGCCCCAGCGGCTCGGTGATCGCCGCGATGCTCGCGGTGGCGAGCGGGCTCGCACGCCACGTGCTCTGCTACCGGACGTTGTGGGAGTCCACCTACAGCGAAATGATGCGCTCGGGCGACATCACCCCGTCCGGTGGGCGCACGACGAGTTGGATGATGCCGTTCGGTGCAGTCTCCGCGGCGCACACACTCGCCCAGAACGCCCAGCGACACTTCCACCGGTACGGAACGACCCGCGAGACTCTCGGCTGGATCGCATTGAACCAGCGGGCCAATGCCGCACTCAACCCGACCGCGATCTACCGCGACCCGATGACCATGGACGACTATCTGTCCGCCCGTCCGGTGACCACTCCCTTCGGGCTCTACGACTGCGACGTCCCGTGCGACGGTGCCGTCGCGGTCATCGTTTCCGCTGCCGAAACGACCGGCGATCTCGCCCGGCCCGCCATCCGCGTCGAAGCGGTCGGAACCCAGATCGTCGAGCGCATCGAGTGGGACCAGAGCACCCTCACGCACGAACCGCAGGTCCTCGGACCGGCCGCGCATCTGTGGACACGCACGTCGCTTCGTCCGGAGGACGTCGACGTCGCCCAGTTGTACGACGGCTTCAGCTTCAACGCCCTGTCCTGGATCGAGGCGCTGGGGTTCTGCGGGATCGGCGAAGCGAAAGATTTCCTCGACGGAGGAAAGAACATCGCGCGCGACGGCATCCTCCCCCTCAACACGCACGGCGGTCAGCTCTCGCACGGCCGCACCCACGGCATGGGCCTCGTCCACGAAGCGGTCACACAGTTGCGCGGCGAAGCGGGCGACCGTCAGGTTCGCGATGCGCGTGTCGCCGTCGTCAGCAGCGGCGGGCTCACCCCGGGCAGCGCGATGCTGCTCCGGAGCGAGTCGTGATGGCCGCTCACCCCCACACCTCACCGATCGAGGAGGCCCGCGTCGACGGCGCGGGAGGCGACTCACCCGTCTCTCGCGTCGTCGATGTCGAGGGCATCCCGATGTCCGGTCTGCTCGCCGAAGCCCACACGCCGCGCGCCGTGATCGTCGCGCTGCACGGTGGCGCCGCCCGGTCCGTGTACTGGGACTGCCCCGACCACCCGGAACTGTCGCTGATGAGAGAGGCCGTGGCGCAGGGGTTCACGGTCCTGGCGCTCGACCGTCCCGGCTACGGGTCTTCCCGGCCGCACCACGAGGACATGACCGAACCCGGGCGAAGGGTCGAGCTTGCGTACGCGGCGATCGACGCGTTCCTCGGCACCGGACCGCGCGGTGCCGGTGTGTTCCTCTGGGGGCACTCCGTCGGAAGCGAATTGACGATGCGGATGGCCGCCGACGATCGCAACGGCGACATCCTCGGTCTCGAACTGTCGGGTACCGGACGCGAACATCACCCGCTCGCGGCCGAGATCTTCGGTACCAAGGATCGGTACGCGAATGCCCGCGGCGTCGGCGAACTGCTCTGGACCCCGGCCGATCTCTACCCGGCCGACATCATCGGCGGTGCGAAGATCGCCTCGTCCACCCCGTCGTACGAAGGGGTCGTGACAGCATCCTGGCCCCAGGAGAACTTCCCCGCGCTCGCAGCGCAGACTCGAGTACCGGTGCACTTCACCGCCGCAGAACACGAAAAGGTTTGGCGCAACGACCCGTCCGCGCTCGATGATGTTGCAGCAATGTTCACGGAGGCGCCCCGAGTACAGGTCCACGTGGAGCCGTCGGGTGGGCACAACCTGAGCATCGGTTACGCCGCCCCCGCCTACCACCGTCGCGTGATCGCGTTCCTCGAGGAGTGCATCGAGTACCGCGCGGATGTCAGCCCATGACCACCACCAACGGTAAGGAGGTTCGGTGATGCGCGTCGGATTCATCGGGCTCGGAAGTCAGGGCGGGCCCATGGCCCGCCGTATCGTCGAAGCAGGTTTCGAGACCACCCTGTGGGCGCGCCGGCCCGCATCGCTCGAACCGTACGCCGACACTGCGGCCACCTACGCAGAATCACCCGCCAAGCTCGCAGCGGTGAGCGATCTGGTGTGCGTGTGCGTGGTCGGCGACGACGACGTCCGTCAGATCGTCACCGGCGAGAACGGACTCCTCGAAGGACTCCGCGAAGGCGCCGTCATCGCGATCCACAGCACGATCCACCCCGACACTTGCCGGGAACTCGCCGAGATCGCCGGAACACGCGGGGTCTCGATTGTCGATGCGCCGGTCAGCGGTGGTGGAATGGGCGCAGCCGCAGGCACTCTGCTCGTCATGGTCGGAGGCGATACCGACACCGTCGAGAAGTGCCGTCCGGTGTTCTCGACCTACGGCAACCCAGTAGTGCATCTGGGCGAGTTGGGGGCGGGCCAGGTCACCAAGCTCCTCAACAACCTCTTGTTCACCGCGAACCTCTCCGCCGCCGCGAGCACCCTCGAACTCGGTGCGGCACTCGGCATCGATTCGGCACGCCTGGGTGAGGTCGTCGCGAACGGCACCGCGAACAGCTTCGCCCTCGGACGGGTCGTGTCGGCCGGCGGAACACTCGACCGTATCGCGCAGCACGCGGGTGAACTCCTACGCAAGGACGTGCGGCACATCGCGGAGATCGCCGACACGGCCGGCGTCACCCCCGGTGCCGCGCTGACCGCAGCGGACGCAACCCTCGAGATGATGGAGTACCCGCGGTGACCACAGTGCATTTCGTCGGCGCGGGCCGCATGGGCCTGCCCATGGTGCAGCGTCTCGTCTCGAACGGCCACGACGTGCGGGCCCTGGCTCGCAACGAGGAAACCCGATCCGCTCTCGAGTCGGCCGGAGCCGCGCCGGTTACGAACGTCTCCGAAATAGGCGACGGTGCCGACATCGTCGCGGTCTGCGTCTTCACCGACGCCCAGGTCAGGCAGGTGTTCCTCGACGACGGAGTGCTCGCCCGTATGCCGCGGGGCTCTGTTCTCGTCGTCCACACGACGATCACCCCGCGTTCCATCGAAACGTTGACGGCCGAGGCGGAACCCTACGGGGTGTCGGTCGTCGACGCGGCGGTCAGCGGCGGACCGCACGACATCGCGGCCGGCGCGCTCACACTCTTCGTCGGTGGCCCGGACGACGCGGTCTCCGCGGTCACGCCCGTGCTGAAGAGCTACGGAGATCCGGTCATCCATGTCGGCGAAAGCGGCAGTGGACAGCGGGTCAAACTGGTCAACAATGCTCTGTTCGCGGCGGAGATCGGCTTGATGGCGGAGGCAGCGGAACTCGGACGCCGGCTCGGCCTGGACGAGAAGGCACTCTTCGAAGCGCTTCCTCATGCGAGTTCGGCGTGCAAGGTGATGGGCAACATCGCCATGCGCGGTTCGGTTGCAGAGTTCCGCAGTGCCGTCGGTGAGTTCCTCGCGAAGGACGTCGCGGTCGTGCGCGCCACGGTCGCCGAACTCGGCGCCGACCTGGGTGTGCTCGACACCGCGATCGACGCTCGAACGTAGAACCACGCACCTGGGGGCATCGGGCGGCGCACGCGATGTGCGCCGCCCCGATGTCTCGGCCGGGCCGTCAGACGAGGCGGGATTCGCGGCCGGTCCAGTACCCGTCGCGCAGCCGGCGCTTGTACAGTTTCCCGTTGGGATCGCGCGGGAGTTCGGCGACGAAGTCGACGGTGCGAGGACATTTGAAGGCGGCGAGTTTCGTTCGGCAGAACTCGATCAGCTCGGCCTCGAGTTCGGGACCCGCAGCGTCGGATGCGGCCAGTTGCACAACGGCTTTGACGGCTTCTCCCATCTCGTCGTCCGGCACACCGATCACGGCTGCGTCGACCACCGCGGGGTGACCGATGAGAAGGTTCTCGGTCTCCTGCGGATAGATGTTCACCCCCCGGAGATGATCGTGAAAGCCTTGCGGTCGGTGAGGTAGAGATAACCGTCGGCGTCGAGGTACCCCATGTCACCCAGGGTTCGCCAGCCCTTGTCGTTGGTGATCGACGCCGTCTTCTCCGGATCGTTGTGGTACTCGAACGCCCGGCCGCCCGCGAAGTACACCACCCCCACCTCGCCGGGCGGAAGCTCTTCTCCGTTCTCCCCGACGATGTGGCACTCCTGCATCGGCCGGCCCACCGAACCGGGGTGCGACAACCACTCTTCGGGGGAGATCGCCGACGCGCCCACATCCTCTGTACCCGAGTAGTACTCGTGGATGATCGGTCCCCACCACTGCATCATTGCCTGCTTGATCGCAACCGGGCAGGGGGCGGCCCCGTGGACGACTTCCCGCAGGCTCGACGTGTCGTACCGAGCGCGAACCTCCTCGGGGAGTTTGAGTAAACGAACGAACATGGTGGGGACGAACTGCGCGTCGGTGACGCGATACTTCTCGATCAACTCGAGACAGGTGCGTGCATCGAAGTTCTCCATCACCACGACCGTGCCGCCGAGCCGATGCCAGGACATCGAGAAAACCAGTGGCGAAGCATGATACAGCGGAGCGGGTGAGAGATAGACGACGTTCTGACGCGGTCCGTTACGCAGGAGACCGCGGGCGATGAGAACGGGGGCGCACGTGGGATCACCGAGGGGCGTGCCCGGCCACGGCTTGCGCACCCCCTTCGGAAAGCCCGTGGTGCCACCCGAGTACAGCATCTCCCGGCCCTCGACTTCGCCGTCGAGTGGTTCCGCAGATTCGCTGCACAGGACGTCGTCGTAGTTCTCGAATCCCCGGATCGAACCGCTCGCCGACACCCGCACTCGAATGGCACCGAGGTCGAGGTTGTCGACCACCTCCGCCATTGTTTCGCTGCTGACGAGGGCGATGGCACCGCAATCGTTCAGCACGTGCTGGACCTCACCGGCCCTGAAATGCCGGTTGATCGCCGTATAGTACAGACCCGACCGCTGTGCCGCCCAGCAGATCTCGAGGAACGGGCGGTTGTTCTCCATGAGGATTGCGATGTGGTCGCCGGGGCGTAGTCCCCGGGATCGGAGTGCTCGCGCGAACCGGATCGAACGCTCCTCGAGTTGCGCGTAGGTCACGGTCTCTCCGCTGGAGGCCATGACGATCGCGGGACGGTCCGGGGTGGCGCGCGCGTGCGTACTCGGTATCAACGGTCCCTGTGTTTCGGTCACGGACTCTCGCCTTCTTCGTCGCCCGCCAGCCCCGCCGACGAAACGGAAACATTGTTCTCACACACTAGAACTTTGTTCTTGCTGTGGGTAGGTTCGACTTATGGACGGATTGAAGGACAAAGTCGTTCTGATTGCGGGCGCCGCAACCGGACTCGGCGCCGACTCCGCGCATCGTCTCGCCAGGGAAGGTGCTCGAGTCGTCGTCGGCGACATCGATGCGGACGGTGCCGAACGGACCGCTGCCTCCATCCGCACAGCGGGCGGTGAGGCGACCGCGGTGCAGTTCGACATCTCCGACGACGATTCCGTGCGAGTCCTCGTGGCGTCGACCGTGGATAGCTACGGCGGACTCGACGCGGTTCACATCAACGCCGGCGACATGTCCGCCGTCACCAAGGATTCCGACGTCGTGAGCATCGACCTCGACGTGTGGGACCGCACGGTCGCGGTCAACCTGCGCGGCCACATGCTCGTCACGCGGCACACTGTCCCTCTGCTGCTCGAGCGCGGAGGTGGCGCCGTCGTCTACACCTCGTCGATCGCCTCGTTCACCGGTGATCCGCAACGGCCTGCATACTCGGCGACGAAAGCGGGGATCAATGCTCTCGCACGTCATGTAGCGTCGCGGTGGGGGCGTGAAGGAATCCGCGCCAACGCGGTGACACCGGGGCTCATCCTGACCGACGAGATCCGGGAGGGCGCGGCGCCCGAACTCCTCGCCGGAATGCTGGCGCGCACGCGCAGCACCCGCCTCGGGGAAGCCGCCGACGTGTCGAGCATGGTCGCGTATCTGATGTCCGACGACGGGTCCTGGATCAACGGGCAGGTTGTCAACGTGGACGGCGGAACCGTCCTGCGTTGACGACCTGGTCCGTGTCCGTGGTGCGCTAGCCCTGCTCGGCCGCAGCGTCTTCCAGCGAAACACCGTGTGCCTGTTCGAGGTAGCGCACCACTGCGGTCTGGTCCGCACCCGGATCGAGGGCGTCGACCGCCGCATCCCAGACGCGGCCGATGGCTTCTCCCAGCACCGGCTCGATCCCCTGGTCGTGCGCGAGATCGAGCGCGATGCCGATGTCCTTGCGCATCAACGCGGCGGCGAATCCCGAATCGAACGTGCGCGACAGCACGAACTTCTCGTATTTCGTCTCGGTGGCCTGATTGCGTCCGCTACCCGCGTTGAGCACCGCGAGAAGGGTTTCCGGCGCGATGCCGAATTTCCTCCCGACGAGCAGGGCTTCCGCCGCGACGAGGACATTGTTCGCAGCCAGCAGGTTGTTGAGCGCCTTGGCCGCATGTCCCGAACCGACCGCGCCGACGTGGATGATCTCGCGTCCGGTCTCCTGCAACAACGGACGAACCCCGTCGACGACTGCGGTATCACCACCGACCATGACTGCGAGGGCAGCCTGCTCGGCCTTCGCCACCCCACCGCTGACGGGCGCGTCGACGAACGAGATCCCCTTCTCGCCGGCGATCCGCGCGAGACGCTGGGTCCGCGTGGGCACGCTCGACCCCATGTCGATGAGCACGGCGCCCGGACGGAGATGCGCCAGCAGACCGTCCTCGCCCAGCACCACGGAGTCCACGATGTCGCTGGTTGGCAGGACGAGGACCACCGCATCGCAGTTCGCGAAATCCGAGAATCCCGCTGCGCCGGTGACACCGGGATGCTCGTCGACGAAGCGCTGCTGAGAATCGGCGTCGGCGTCGCGGACCACCAGGGGCCGGGTGCTGCGCGCGAAGTTGCGTGCGATCGGGCGGCCCATCGCACCGAGACCGACGTGGCCCAGACGACCTACCGACGTCGGACTCATGCTCCCGCCTCGGCGGAGGAGGGACCGGACTCCGCTGCGTCGAGCGGTCCCAGTTGTTCGACGAGTGTCGCCTGGACCACCCGCATCGCGGCAAGGCCCGCGGGCGCGCCGACATACGCGGTGGCGTGGAGTACCGCCTCCGATATCTCCCGGCGGGTCAGCCCGTTCCGGAGGCCCGCGCGCACGTGGGTCGCGAGTTCGGTGTGCTGGCCCAGCGCGATGAGCAGGGAGACGGTGACGAGTGATCGGTCTCGTCGTCCCAGGCCGTCACGGGTCCACACGCCACCCCAGACGAATTCGCTGACGTACCCCTGCAGGGCTTCCCCGTCCGTGCCCGCGTTGCGGCCGAGTGCAGCGTCGACGTACTCGTCACCCAGCACGTCCCTCCGCACGGTAAGACCGGCGTTGTAGACAGTGTCGTGCGCGGCAGCGATCTCGCTCGGCGCTGTCGTGACCTCTGGAGACATCGATGATCCCTTCGTGGCCGGCCGCATTCAGAGCCGTGCCGAATCGAGTTTGACTGTGACGCATTTGACCTGGCCGTAATGGTGGAGCGCTTCGACGCCCTTCTCACGGCCGTACCCGCTGTGTTTCCAGCCTCCGAACGGTGTCTGCACCGACCCCGTCGACCAAGTGTTGACGAAAACCTGGCCGGTGCGCAGGCGTCCGCTGACCGTGAGCCCACGGGATATGTCGCGGGTCCACACTCCGGCGACCAGTCCGTAGTCGGAGTCGTTGGCAATGGCGATGGCGTCGGCTTCGGTGTCGAAGGGGATGACGACCAGCACCGGGCCGAAGATCTCTTCCCGGGCGATGCGCATCGCGTTGTCGACGCCGCTGTACACCGTGGGGTCGATGTAGAAGCCACCGGATTCGGCGGCGAACGCCGACACCGTGCCCCCGGTTTCTACACGCGCACCTTCCGATTCGGCGATCTTGAAGTATTCCTGCACCTTCTCGAACTGGTCGCGGGTGATGAGGGGGCCCATGTCGTGGCCGACGCGGATGCGGGACACCGCGTCCACCAGTCGGGTCACCACCTCGTCGTGCACGTCGCGCTGCACGAGAAGCCGAGTCCCGGCCGAGCACACCTGCCCTGCGTTCGCGGTGAACCCTTGCACGGCCCCCGCCACCGCCGCCTCGAGGTCGGCGTCGGCGAACACGATGTTCGCGGATTTGCCACCCAGTTCCAGCGTGGCCGGAATGATGCGGTCGGCCGCGATACCGGCGATCACACGGCCGGTGGGCACCGAACCGGTGAAGGCAACCTTGGCGACATCCTGGTGACGGACGAGTGCCGCCCCGGCTTCGGCTCCCGTACCGAGCACCACGGTGAAGGCACCCTCGGGGAAGCCCACCTCGGTCGCCAACTGCGCAAGTCGCACACTCGATGCCGATGTGTTCTCGGACGGCTTGAGAACCACCGTGTTTCCCGCCGCCAGCGCGGGAGCGCACGCGCGCGCGGACTGGTTGAGCGGAAGGTTCCACGGGGTGATCACGCCGATCACACCGAACGGCTCACGAATGGTGAACACGTGCTGGTCGGGTGCCACATCCAGGGTCTCGCCCGCGGGCATGCCGACGAGACCGCCGTAGAACTCGAAATAGGTCGCGGAGTTCTCCACCTCCGCGAGCGCGACCTTCTCCGGCTTGCCGGTTTCGCTGCTCTCGAGTGTCGCGAGAACGGTTGCGTCGGCCCGCATCGCGCGGGCGAGGTCGACGAGGAGGCGCCCGCGTGCGAGCGCGGGAATCGCAAGCCACTGCTCCGTCGCCTTCGCTGCCGCTCGCACGGCTGCGTCCACGTCGGGGGCATCACCGCGCGCGACTTGCCGTATGGTCCGGCCGGTCGCGGGATCGGTGACCGCAAGGTACTCGCCACCGGCGGGTGCTACCGCCGCGCCGCCGATCCAATGGTCGAGCGTCTCAACCACCCGGACCTGACGAAGGCGTTCCTCGGGTTCAGCGTTCATCTGCTCTTCCGGTCGACGCTGTCGCCTCGCCTACGCGAGCTGGTCATCCTCCGCACCGCACATCTTCACGGGTGCGAGTACGAGCGCGAGCATCACAGGGTCATCGCGACGGCAGAAACGGACCTGACCTCGAACGGGGTCGACGCCGCGCTGGACGGGAAGTCGGACGATTCGTTCGAGAGCACCCTGCTCGAGGCAGTCGGCGAACTACACGAGTCCTCTCGGATCTCCGAGCAGACCTGGACGGCGCTTTCAGCGCGTCTCGACACCAAACAACTCATGGACCTGATCTTCACCGTAGGTGGCTACAGCCTGTTGGCGATGGCCTACAACACCTTCGGTATCGGGTTCGAAGACGAAAGGTAGAAAGCCTTGCCCCACTTCACCAAACCGGCCGAGGGAAGCTGGACCGAGCACTATCCCGAACTCGGTACCGCCCCCG
>NZ_JBVOON010000012.1:0-152298 GCF_055664235.1 Rhodococcus sp. NPDC019050
CATTGCGCCGATGGTACTGCACTCGTCAGGGTGTGGGAGAGTAGGACACCGCCGAACACCCGTTTGCTGGAGGCCCCCAACTTTGTTGGGGGCCTTCGGTATTTGTGCAGTCGGGCAGAATGCCGACGCACATCGAGGGGGCCACATTGCGTGGCCCCCTCGAGTGCGTTTCGGGCTTTGCTCTACGCCTTGCGTGCCTTGGGCATGGGTCGCGCGGCCGGCCGGGGCAGCGCACGCGTCAAGCGCGGTGCCCAACCATGTGACGGCCACCGCTTGAGTCCCAGGCGGTCGGGGCTGAGGCGTGTGTCGACGAACTTGGGTTCGAGATCCGGATCGGCGTCGCCGATGAATCGGTAGAGAATCGTGCCGCCGTTCTCGTCGCTGCGCGCCGCCGCTTCCCAGCGAGTCGCACGATAGACCGCGCGAACGATGTTGTCGGCCACCACGATGATCGGCAGTCCGTCGATCCCCCGCGCCGCGGTGCCCGCCGGCCACGGCTGTGACGCCAGCGCACGAACCTGTGCGGAATCCGCGTTCTTCGCCTCGTTGATGCGGAGAACCACGCACGGCGTCGGCAGTTCGGGGGCTGGTGTCGCCGAGTACTGGCGAACGAGTTCGGCGATCGGGATGGCAGTGCGGTCTGCTTCGGAAACGTCGGTCGTTCCTGCGAGGTTGGTGAGAATGCACTCACCTCGATGCGGCTCGATCAGTCCGAGGGCAGCGATCACGGCCTGCGCGGTCACACCCGCGGTGTGATCGGCATCCGACTTCGGGTCGAGACGGTCGGCCACGACGAAGTGTTCGACGGAATACCCCGAATCGAAGATCGCCTTGATGCGGCGGAGCGCAGCCTCGGTTTCGGGAGTCGCGGGTGGCGTTTTCTCCCCGGCTTCGGTGAGTTTGTGGGTTTCTCCCAGCGCCGACCACACCAGCGTGAAGATCCGATTGCCGCGACCGCTGCCGACGTAGACGATGCTGCGATCGCGAGGATCGACGAGGGCATAGACGTACGCGCCGAGTTGGTCGATCACGGGCTGTGGCATCGGCTGCGGGGTGGGGGTGCGGTCGTCGACCTCGGTGACGATCGCGCGCAGCACAGTCAGCCGGAGCGAGACCGGCACCCTGCCGGCGGAGCCACCGAACAGTTCCCGGTTGGCGGCGTCGACGGTCCCGAACGTGCGCCCGGCGTGCTTGCTGAGTGCACCCAGAGCAAGAGTGAACTCCTCGAGCCTCTGACGCGGGTCGTCTGCGGTGTCGGGCAGCTCATTGCTGGTCAGGAACATCTGGATCTCCGGAGATTCCAGCAGAGTTTGGGCAATGTTCAGAGGAACTGTCCACACGGTGCGCATGCTGCGACTCTAGGCCAATACCAGGGCTCGAGTGCCTCTCCGCGCACAGTCCGCCTCGGTTCACGTCGTGCCTGCTGTCCACTCCTCGCCACTGTGTGCCGCCGCCCAATAACGGCACCGCTGCCTCCCCGCCGAGCGCCGTCGCTTAACGTATAGCTCGTGAGCACCCCTGCCTCTGATGCCGCGGGTTCTGCGGCGAGTCCGGCGTCGGCATGGCCGGCGCTTCTCACCTGGCGAGCGCTGGACGCGCCCCGAATGGAATCGGTGCGCGTGCAGCTCAACGGCCGCCGGATCAAAGCGTCCGGCCGCATCGTGGGTGGCGCCTGCGCCGACCATCCGGCGTTCAGCGCGTCCTACGACTTGGTGACCGACGAGAACGGCGTCACACGCCGGTTGTCGGTTCGGACCACCGTTGCGGCCGGTGAGCGTCATATGTCGATCAGCAGGTCCGAAGAGGGCATCTGGATGGTGGACAACGGCACCCAACATCAACGTTCCACCTTCGGTGGGGCGTTGGACGTCGACGTCATCCTCAGCCCGTTCTTCAATGCACTGCCGATCCGGCGGTACGGGCTGCAGTCCGGCTCGGCCGACCTCGAGGTGCCCGTGGTCTACGTGAACCTCGTCGACCTCGGCGTTCAGGAGGCGGCCGTGATGTACAGCAGCGCGTCCGACGGCATCCATGTGCTGTCGCCTGTATCGACGTCGTCGGTGACGGTCGACGCGGACGGGTTCGTCATGGAGTACCGCGGGCTCGCCGAACGGATCTAGGAGTCCGGCGAGGAGGCCTCGCCGGAGCACATCGGAGTGCGGCTAGTCGTCGGCGGTCTCGACCGCGAGAGCGACGGCAAGTGCTGTCGATTCGGCGGGATGACTCCCGTGCCCACCGGTGCCTCCGGTCAGGCCGACGATCTGCAGCCCGATCGGTAGCGAACCACCGCCGGGTGCCGGCACCGACAACGCGGGTACGCCCAGGACACTGAACGGGATGCAGTTCTGCAGCAGCGGTCCTCGCAGTGCCGCCGGGTCGCTGTCCTGCGGAGCCGATCGGATACCGGTCGTCACCGAGATCAGCGCGTCGAGACCTTCCGATTTCCGCAGACGATCCACGACGTCGTGCCGCAGGCGTGACGCGGTCCGTACCGCACGCACGTACTCGTACGCGGGGCGGTCGCGCTGCGCAGCCAGCAGTGCGGCTGTGGCGGGCTGGTAGCGCCCCGCTTCCGATTCGAAGCGGTCGCGGTGCGTCTCGTACGCCTCCGAACCGGTGACGACGGGATACACGTCGAGCAGGGCGTTCGTTTCCGGCAGAGTCACGTCGACCACCTCAGCGCCCAGATCGACCAGCGTTCGGGATGCCGTGTCGACGGCTGCCTCGAACTCCGGATCCGAGATGTCCCAGATGCCGGCCCGCAGCCTGCCGACGCGGAGGCCGGACACCGGGGTCCGCAGATGTGCGATACCCGGAATCGCACCCCACGCGAGTGCGACATCGAGAGTGTCCGCAGCCAGCAGGCCCACATGGTCGAACGTCGTGGAGAGCGGGAACGCCCCGTCGGTGGGAAGGGCGCCGTGGCCCGGCTTGAAACCGACGATGCCGCACAGTGCGGCCGGGGTGCGCACGCTGCATCCGGTATCGGTGCCGAGCGCGACCGGGACGATCCCACGGGCGACGAGTACCGCCGACCCCGACGACGAGCCACCACTGATGAGACCCGGGTTGTGGGGATGCGCAGCGGGACCGGACGCGTTGACGAGGCCGGTCGGCCCGTAGGCGAATTCGTGGAGGTGGGTTTTCGCGACGACGATCGCACCCGCCTCGCGCAGCTTTCGCACGATGCGGGCATCGGCGGTAGCGGGCGGCGCATCGTCGAGCACGGCGCTGCCGCAGCGGGTCGGCATGCCGGCGACGTCGATGTTGTCCTTGACCGCGACGGCGACACCGTGGAGCGGTCCGATCCAGTTGCCGGCCGCGATCTCCGCGTCGGCGCGTGCCGCAGACTCGAGCGCGGATGCGTCGTCACGAGCCGCGACGATGTTCTGCCACGGTGTGCCGTCGAGTGAGTCGAGATCCGCCAGCACCTGCCGGACATGGTCCGTCGGCGTCAGTGTGCCGGTCGTGATCGCCGAGGCGATGTCGCGCAGGGTCATCGGGTCCACACCTCGCCCCGGCGTCCGGCCTCGCGAAGCGCGGTGAGCCAGTCGCCCTCCCCGGGAACGACGCCGCTGATGGGGACGCGCGTCCTCTGGTCGTACCGGCTGCGAGCCTCGAACCCGGCGCGCGTGAGGTCGGCGGTGGTGCCGTCGGCGAGTTGTTCCCGCGCCGCGGTCAGGACGGCCAGGGTTTCGTCGAGCGCGCCGAGCAACGCGGTGGCGTTGGCTTCGCACATCGCGTCGACGAGGGCCGGGGCGGTCGCTGCGACGCGCGTGCCGTCGCGGAACGAACCTGCTGCCAAGCCCAGTGCGAGGTCACCACCGGCGGCGCCCGCGAGTGCGAGGGCTTCGGCCAAGACGTGCGGCAGGTGCGAGATCCGTGCGACCGCCGCGTCGTGTTCACCGGACTCGGCGGGCACGACGACGGAACCGCAGTCGAGTGCGAGATCGGCGACCTCCTGCCACACCTCTGCGTCGGTGCCCTCGTCGACCGTCACCACCCAGACGGCGTCGCGGAACAGGTCTGCGGTGCTCGCGTCCCATCCCGACTCTGCGGTGCCGGCCATCGGGTGACCACCGACGAAGCGTCTGGACAGGCCGTGTGCGGCGACGGCGGCTGCCACCTCCGACTTGACGCTCACGACGTCGGTCAACGCCACATCGGGGGCGTGTTCGGCGACTGCCTCGAGGATGCTTTCGACCGCCGGCATCGGTACCGCGATCACCACGATGGCGCCCGCGTCGGCTGCCCGTTCCAGCGTTGCTGCCAAGTCCGTGGTGGCGTCGAACCCGAGGTCCCGGGCGGCGTCCACTGCGTGTGGAGAACGGTTGTATCCCCAGGCCTGACGCCCTGTCGCGGCGGCTGCGCGGAGGAGCGACCCTCCGATCAGACCGAGGCCGAGGACACAGACGGGCGGGGCGAACGTTGCGGTAGGCACCGCTTCAGGTTGGCATATTCGGGCGCGGGCTTCATTCGCGGGACGAGGCAGACTACCGTTGCGCGCATGGCTGCACAACGCGTAGGGAACAAGAGCCCTTCGGTGAGTTCGATCGAGGACCTCGACGGTTTCGCCGTCGCCGTGACGCGTGAAGACGGGCTCTGGAAGTGCCGGGCCCTCACAGATGCGGCACTGACAAGCCTGGACACGGCCGTGACGGAGTTGCGGGAGCTCCGCAGCTCCGGTGCCGTATTCGGTCTGCTCAACGTCGATGACGAATTCTTCGTCATCATCCGCCCTGCCCCGTCGGGCACCCGGCTGCTGGTGTCCGACGCGACGATGGCGATCGACTACGACATGGCGGCCGACGTTCTCGATGCCCTGAACGTCGACATCCCCGATATCGACCCGGACGAACTGGACGATGTGGAGCCCTGGGAAGAAGGCGACCTGGGGATTCTCAAGGACATGGGTCTCCCGGAACCCGTGCTGTCGGTGATCCTGTCCGAGACGGACCTCTATCCCGACGAGCAACTCGAAGAGATCGCGCAGCGTCTCGGGTTCGAGGACGTGTGGGCCGCCGCTCTGGACAAACTGCGCTAGATGGGACTGCGCGACGACGAGGAACTGATCCGGGTCGCGCTGGAGGCTGCGACTGCGGCGCCTGCCGGGGATGTTCCGGTGGGCGCTGTGGTGTTTGCGGCCGACGGCACGGAGTTGGCCCGGGCCGCGAATTCGCGTGAGGCGACCGGCGATCCCACCGCACACGCGGAATTGCTGGCGCTGCGGGCGGCCGCGCGGGTGCACGGAGACGGTTGGCGGCTGGAGGGGACAACGCTCGCGGTCACCCTCGAGCCGTGCACGATGTGCGCCGGTGCAGCTGTCCTGGCGCGCGTCGAGCGGATCGTCTTCGGCGCGTGGGAGCCGAAGACCGGCGCCGCCGGATCGTTGTGGGATGTCGTGCGGGATCGTCGGCTCACCCATCGTCCGCAGGTGCGCGGCGGTGTGCTCGAGGACGAATGCGCGGGGGTTCTCGAGGAGTTCTTCCGAGCCCAACGGGATCCCGATCAGGGCCTCTGACGTGCCGATTTCAGCGCAGGCGCACGATCCGGTAGAGTCTTTTAGCGGTGGCGTGTCCGAGCGGCCTAAGGAGCACGCCTCGAAAGCGTGTGACGGGTAACCCCCGTCCGAGGGTTCAAATCCCTCCGCCACCGCCAAGAAAGTCCCCCACCTGCTCACGCAGGTGGGGGACTTTTTTTGTTGCGGTCTGCCGAACGAAAGCCGACGCCGCCGTGGGGGAGCCGCCACTCCTGAATCCCACGTGCGGCGCCGGTACCACACCCGAAAGGAGGAACCTCGGTGATGCCAGCTCGATAATGGGCAAAACGGGCAACACACGGGGACAGTGCTGTTGATCTACTTGCGCGTCGGGACCCAACGCGTCGCGTCGTCGTCGAATCGGATCAACCCGCGCTCGGCGAAGGCGTCGAGCCAGCCACGCATCGGCCACCATCCCCATCGCTCGTAGAAGACGGCCGCGTTGGTCAGGATGTCGTGCAGTCGCTCGACCGGAGGATCCGACACCGGGTGATGCTGATGGAACGCGTGTGCCCCGCCCACCCAGCGAAGTCCGACGCCCTGTTTCGCCGCTAGTTGCGCGAAGTCGGTGTCCTCGCCGCCGTATCCCGCGTAGTCGGTACAGAATCCGCCCACCGAGTGCCAGGTCGGTGCGGTGACCGCGAACGAGAGCGACCAGAAGAGGGTGTGGTCGTCGCCGATGAGAACCTCTTCGGGTCCGGGGTGCGGCCGGGCGGGGTGGGGGTCGATCATGCGCTCCAGCGCGGTGACGTCGTACCCGCCGTCCGGGGGCGGTGGCAGGTAGGTCACGGGCCCGCACAGCAATGCCTCCCGATGGTGCGGATCTCCGGCGACCTCCTCGTAGCGACCCACCAGGCTCGGTGCCGGGATGCAATCGACGTCGAGGAAGATCAGCAGGTCCGCGCCCAGTTCGATCGCTCGCCCGGCACCGAGGTTGCGCGCTTCGGCGAGGGGCAGCGACTTTCCCGCGGGTTCGATCCACCGGGTGTCCGCCCCGGCGCCGAGGGCCAGCGACACGACCTCCGGGTCACCCATGGACACGACGACGTGACGGTCGGGCAGGCGGGAACCGCGTGCGAGTGCCGTCATCTGCATGCGCAGGTGATCGGTTCGGTGCGCCGCGATGGTCACCACGCCGACTCTCACGCGGGTGCTCCTTCTTCGGCGATCCGGTCGACGATCGCAGCGGCGCGCGCCGCCGCTCCCGAGGTCCGCCATCGTGCCCACTGAGCGGGGTCGGTCCTGCGGGCCCGCTCGATCAACTCCGGCCACCGTTCGAGGTCCGGCCACTCCGGCAACCCCACCGACAATCCGGCGCGGTGCAGGGCGGTCGTGGTGGCGTGCTGTTCGTCGTAGGGACGCCGCTCGGCGACGAGGACCGCCGGGCGCCGCGCGGCTGCGATATCGGCGACGGTGTTCTGCCCGGCGTGGCCGATCACCACGTCGGCCCGGCACAGGGAGGGCCAGGGGTCGTCGACCCAGGTGCCGCCCGGAACTCCCATACCTTCCCACCGGAACCGGGTGTGCCGACGCCTCCAGGACCGGAAGTCGCCCAAGGACAAGGCGGAGCCACCGCTTCCTCCCATCACCAGCACGGTGGAGCGGTCGTCGAAGTCGTCCACATCCGAAGGAAGGTGGCGACCGTCGAATCGGCTGATCCCGCCCACATATGAGGTCTTGACTGCGTACGGGCGCAGCCACTCGGGGTCGTAGATCTCCCGCGCCCATGCGGCGATGAGGTGATCTGCCGCCCGGTAACCGAGAGTGTGCGGGGTGTCGGTGCGAGTACCCGGCATGGCCATGACCACGACGGGGATCCCGAACAGGCGCGCCAGCAACGTCACCTCGACCGACACGTCGACCACCAGCACCCGCGGCTGGGTGCGCGCAATCCATTCGGCGAGCGTTGCCATGCGTTTTCGCAGCCCCTCGTCGTGGCGGGGGACCCAGTGGAGCAGTCCGTGAGCGGTCGGATCGACGGCTGCGTCGACGGCGTCGTCGTCGCGCGACAACCGGACGACCTCGTCGAACACCACGGCGTCGCGTTCCGGAAGGGCCGTGGAGGACAGCGCGGTCACCGGGTTGCGAAGGTGCGCGCAGATACTCGTGGCCCGGGCGAGGTGCCCGTGGCCGTGATGATGGATGTAGTAGCCGATCATCGCGACCGACCCGCGGAGACGGGTTCGGCGCTCGGGGTGACGAGTCGCCGGTACAGCGCGACGTACGACTCGACCATCGCGCGTTCGGAGCAGTGCTCGAGAGCACGCCGGCGGGCGTGACCGCGCGACCGCGCGACGGCCTCGGGGACGGCTACCGCCATGGCTTCGACGTCGTCGGCCGGGACCAGCACACCCGACCCGGAATCGACGATTTCGGGGATGCCTCCACGTGCGAAGGCGACCACGGGTGTACCGCAGGCGAGTGCTTCGGCGACCACCAGGCCGTACGGTTCGTCCCAGCACGGAGTGATCAGGACCGCGGCACTGTGGCCGACCCGGTCGGCCAGTTCCTCCCTCGGCAGGTGCCCGAGATAGACGACCTCGGAACCGAGATGCGGCGCGATCAGGTGATCGAAATAGTGCCGGTCGGATACGGGTCCGGCGAGAAGGAGTCGGCGACCGCTTCGACGTGCAACCTCGATGGCCAGGTGGGCGCCTTTTTCCGGCACGATCCGGCCGAACCACATCAGGTCCGTCCCGCCCGGACCGACCGGCCAGCCCGAGAGATCCACCCCGTTGGGGATGACGGTCGCGGGTGCGTCGAGCGCGTGCCGCCACGCCTGCGCCGTGTGCCTGCTGACCGAGACGAACGTCGCCGGAACGTGCCCGGTGGCGGTGAGGGCCGACTCGAGCCACGGAGTCGGGGGAGTGTGCAGGGTGCAGACCATCGGAACGCTCAGTGCCCGTGCCATCGCGACCGGCAGGTAATGCAGGCTGTGGTTGTGGACGACGTCGAAGGTATCCGCGAGCGGTCCTGCCAGGTCGAGCATCAGTGACAGGTAGGCGTGGTGATCGCCGAGGAAGTCCTCCGCTGCCGTCGACGGGTCGCGCCGTGCGGTCGCGCTCACGGACAGGGTGTGAACTTTCAGGTGGGCGGCGCCGAGGGTCTCGTCGGAACCGGGTGCGGCGAACAGGGTCACATGGTGTCCGGCGTTTCCGAGAGCACGCGCCAGATGCCAGACGTGGGCTTCGAGGCCGCCCGCGAACGGCTGGCGGATGGGGTACCGGTTCGATGCCAGCAGAGCGATCCGCAGCGGTCGCCCGGTCATGACAGCGCTCGTTCGTAGATTGCGCGGTGGGCGGCAGCCAGACGCCGCCGCTGGTCTTGCCTGTGCGCCCACTCTGCCCGCGGAACATCGTGCCTGCTCTCGTACAGCGTCCGGATGCAGCGGTCGAGTGACGCCGGGTCGAACTGCTGCTCGTCGAGCGTGAACACCTCACAGGACTGCTGTTGGTGATAGAAACCGCAGCTCGGAGCGACTACGGCCGTCCCGAGGTCGTGGCAGGCCTCCAACCATCCCGAGTGTGTCCCGAATCGATAGGGCAGCACCGACACCGACAATTCCGACAGGTATCGCCACAGTTCGTCGTCGTCGAAATACGGGTGCACCCGGACTTCCACCGCGGGACTCTCTCCGAGCGCGAGCAGTGCTGTTTTGGCGTCCGGGGCGTACCAATGGTTGGACGGGAAGAAGATTTCGTCGTGGACGTCGATCTGTAGCCGGGCGTCCGGCAGGTCGGCGACGATCCGCGCCAGCGCGGTGGCGACCGGCAGCACGTCCATGTTCGCCCGCAGGCTTTTCGCGTGGACACCGACGACGAAGGGGTCCGGCGGGCGGTGAGGCACCTCGAACCAGTCGCGCTCGAGCACATGCGGGTGTGGCAGGACCGTCGAGGTTCGCCCCCAGCCCTCCCGGATCTTCGCGGCAGCACCGGGAGTGAGGGTGATCAGTTCGTCGGCCGCGGGGATCAGCACGTCCAGGTTCTTCAGGTGAGCACCGGGTTCCGGATGGTGGGGATTCCTGAGGTCGTGGACCGTGTAGACGAGCGGGATCCGGTGATGGTCGAGTGCGGCGACGACGTCCTCGAGTACCTCGGGCTCCACCGCGTCGAACCCGAAATGTATGTGGAACACGTCGAATTCGTCGTGGTGGTCGTCGATCCAGCCGGGTTCGAGCATCATCGGTGGCCACCATCCGCCGGGCACCTTCCGCCCGTCGGCGGGTACCGGATCGGGAAGCCTGATCACGTTGTCGTCGCCATCCGGCGACGACAGATGTCTGACGTAGACGTGAGATGCCGGCACCGACGCGACACGCAGTGTGCGCATAAGACGGACCTCCCTCGGCACAAACGTTCGCCCACAGGACCGGGCGACGCCGGTACAGGGCAGTAGGCGCGGCGGATACCCGCCTCCGTTCGATCTATGCCTGTCGTCGGGTGGGGGTACGGGTTCGTTCCGGAATCCCGCGTGCCCGGTGCTCGCAACGAGTAGGTTCCTGCTCGGTACCGAAAGGAACTCCGATGACTCGAGCCGACAGCAAACGTGATCTTGGTTTGTTCCGCGTCAAGTCGGTGGAGCAGTCCATCCGCGACACCGACGATCCGGATTCGAAGCTGCGCAAGGACCTCACCGCGTGGGACCTGATCGTCTTCGGCGTCGCCGTCGTCATCGGCGCCGGTATCTTCACGCTGACCGCTCGCACCGCCGGCAACGTCGCGGGACCGTCGGTCTCGCTCGCGTTCGTCCTCGCCGCTATTGCGTGCGCGCTCGCTGCGTTGTGTTACGCGGAGTTCGCCTCCACCGTGCCCGTCGCGGGTAGTGCCTACACCTACTCGTTCGCGACGTTCGGTGAGTTCGTGGCCTGGATCATCGGCTGGGACCTCATCCTGGAGTTCGCGCTCGCGTCGGCGGTGGTCGGCAAGGGCTGGTCCCTGTATCTCGGCGAGGTGATCGGGGGGCTGTCCTCGAGCGTCATGGTCGGACCGGTGAAGGTGGACTGGGGCGCGGTCCTGATCGTCCTGGTGATCGGTGTTCTCATCGCCTCCGGGACCAAACTGTCCTCACGGGTGTCGCTGGTGATCACCTCGATCAAGGTCGGGGTGGTTGTGTTCGTCGTTGCGCTCGGGGCGTTCTACATCAAGGCGGACAACTACACGCCCTACATCCCGCCGGCCGAGGCCTCGGACGCGGGCAACGGGTTGCACCAGTCCCTGTTCTCCTTCGTCACGGGAGCGGGCGGGAGCACGTTCGGGTGGTACGGCCTGCTCGCCGCGGCGAGCCTGGTGTTCTTCGCGTTCATCGGATTCGACGTGGTCGCGACGACCGCGGAGGAGACGCGCAACCCGCAGAAGGCGGTACCGATCGGCATTCTCGGTTCGCTCGCGATCGTCACCGTTCTCTATGTCGCGGTCAGTTTCGTCCTGACCGGGATGGTGAACTACAAGGAACTCGAGGGCGACGAATCGACGCTGGCCACCGCGTTCGCGATCAACGGTATGGACTGGGCCAAGAACCTCATATCCATCGGCGCTCTCGCCGGTCTCACGACGGTCGTGATGGTGCTGATGCTGGGCCAGACGCGGGTGCTGTTCGCGATGGCCCGCGACGGCCTCATGCCCCGCCGACTCGCTCACACGGGCAGGCGCGGCACCCCGGTGCGGACGACGGTCGTCGTCACAGTGGTGGTGGCCGTGCTCGCGGGCCTGGTTCCGCTCGGCACTCTCGAAGAAATGGTCAACATCGGCACGCTCTTCGCATTCGTTCTGGTGTCGATCGGAGTGCTCGTGCTGCGCCGGACCCGTCCGGATCTCGAGCGTGGGTTCAAGGTGCCCCTGGTGCCTTTCGTGCCGATCCTCGCGGTGATCGCGTGCCTCTGGCTCATGGTGAACCTGTCGGTGGAGACCTGGTTGCGATTCGTCGTGTGGATGGCCATCGGGGTGGTCATCTACTTCGCGTACAGCCGGCGGCACTCGGTCCTTGCGAAACACGCCGACAGCAGTCCGCCGTCGTAGATCGTCTTCGCGTTCGACCCCACACAGAGTTGAAGCGTCAATTACTGTCGTGAGCATGCGCAAGCTCGTATGGTCCCTCGCGGCAATCGTCGTGATCGCGATCCTCGGATTCTTCGTGGCGCCGTGGATCTACGGCAACTTCATCGCCGAGGACGATGCACCGGCCGCGTCGGTATCGGCGTCCGGTGCCGAGGCCGCCTCCGGTGATCTGAACGGTTCCTGGACGGTGACGGCGGGGACCGACCCGAACCGCACCGCCGCGGGTTACACGGTCGCGGAGGTCCTGCGCGGAGCGAATGTCACCGTGGTGGGCAGCACCGACCAGGTGACCGGCAGCGCGACGATCGAGAACGACACCCTCACCGCAGCGGAGGTGACCGTCCAGGTGGGCTCGATCACCACCGACACCTCGCAGCGCGACGGGCAGTTCCGTGACCGGGTGATGAGCGTCGGGACCTATCCGACGGCGACGTTCGTCCTCACCGAACCGGTGGATCTCGCAGGGCTGCCGACGGACGGAACGGTGGCGACGGTGCCCGCGACCGGCACGCTGACCCTGCGAGGCCAGCAACGTCCCGTCACGGTCGACATGCAGGTGCTTCGTACGGGTGACGTCATCGTGGCGTCGGGCAGCATCCCAACGGTCTGGTCGGACTACGGTGTGGAACCACCGAGCCTCGGGTTCGTCACCGTCGAAGGCACGGGGAGCGTCGACTTCCTGGTCACGCTCGCGCGGAACTGACCTCTTCGGTGCTGCGCTCGGTGGGTTCCGGAACCCACCCGGGCGGGCCCAGCACGTAACCGATCTTGTCCCGCAGAGTGGCGGCCGATCGCCAGTCACGCGCGATCGCCTTGTATTCGTGGGTTTGCAGCTCCCAGATGTTGTAGGTGCCCACGGGTTTCGTGAGTCCGTACATCGGCCGGTGCGTCTCGGGACGGAAGGTGCCGAACATCCGGTCCCAGACGATGAACATGCCCGCGTAGTTGCGGTCGAGGTACTCGGGATCGCAGCCGTGGTGCACGCGGTGGTGCGACGGGGTGTTGAACACGAACTCGATGGGCCGAGGCAACTTGCCGACCCGCTCGGTGTGGACGAAGAACTGGTACACGAGATTCACCGAGAAGCCGACGAACACCATCCACGGCGGGATTCCGAGCAGTGGCAGCGGCAGCCACATGACGATCTCGCCGCTGTTGTTCCACTTCTGGCGCAGTGCCGTCGCGAAGTTGAAGTATTCGCTCGAATGATGTGCCTGATGGGTCGCCCATACGAGACGGACCCGGTGCGCGGTGCGGTGGTACCAGTAGAACAGGAAGTCGATGCCGACCAGCAGGATCACCCACGTGTACCAGGCGTCGGCAGGTAGATGCCAGGGTGCGAGATAGACCCAGATCGCGGAATACCCGACGAGCGCGAGCACCTTCCACAGGGCGCTCGTGGCGATCGAGACGAGTCCCATCGAGATGCTGGTCCGTGCGTCCCGCGCTTCGTAGCCACCGCGCGGCGGTGAAGTCCGGCCGTCGACCCCGGGTTCGACGTATTCGAGCGTGCGTGCCGCAACCCATTCGAGAACGAGGAACAGTACGAATGCGGGAATGGCGAGCGCCACAGGATCGTGCAGGGGTTCGAGCAAGGACCCCCAGGAGTCGAAGACGGTCTCCCGCATGGCACCACTTTCGGTAGGTGTGAACAACGATTCAATCTACCCGGTATGTGGCGTAAGTCACCAGTACGCTGGATGCCTGGACGCCCGTCTCCGGGGTTTCCTGGTACGAATTGGGGGTTCCGCCGGCAGCGTAGTGAGAGGTGTTGGGTGCACATCACCGCGAGAGTCGACTACGCCGTGCGCACGCTCCTCGAGCTCGCTGCAAGGGGTGACGGTCGGCCGGCGAAGGCAGAGTCCCTCGCTACCGCGCAGGCGATCCCGCACAAGTTCCTCGAAGCCGTGCTCGCCGACCTGCGCCGGGGCGGTCTCGTCTGCAGCCGGCGCGGCCCGGAGGGTGGCTATTGGCTCGCGCGCCCTGCCGCTGCGATCTCGATAGCCGACGTGATCCGCACCGTTGAGGGACCGCTCGCGTCCGTTCGGGGAGAGCGACCCGAGGATGTCGTCTACACCGGCGCCGCCGACAAGTTGCGCGACGTGTGGATCGCGGTGCGCGTGAACCTGCGGGCGGTACTCGAGGAGGTGTCGCTCGAAGATGTGGTCTCCGGCGATCTGCCCGACTTCGTCGCGGAGCTGACGCGCGATCGTGACGCGTGGGAGCGCCGTCGTCTGTGATCTGCGTTACGGTGGGTGTTCCGTTGTGGCGAACCACATAACTTTGCAGACTCCTGCAAAGTTACAGAGTTCTGCAATTTCGGTACGGTCGATGGAGTGAGTCTTCAACCCGGTCTGCGCGACCGCAAGAAAGCGGCGACGCGGGCGGCATTGGCAGAGGCGGCCGCAGAGCTCGCTCGTGAGCACGGTTTGCACGCCGTCACTGCCGACGCGATCGCCGCGCGGGCAGGCGTCTCGACACGTACGTTCCACAACTATTTCGCAAGCAAAGAAGAAGCGGTCTTCGTACACCTCGAGCGCTTGATCGAGGAATGGATCGGGATGTTGCGGCAGCGCCCGGCAGACGAACACATCCTCGACTCCCTCCAGGAATGCGCCGTCGGGCTCGTCACCGACCCGAAGTGGTCCTTCGACGAGATCGGTGCGTGTGTATCGGTCGTGGAGGAGTCCTCGGCACTGCTCGTCCGGGGCATCGAGGTCGAGAGACGGTCGACGCGGATGCTCATCGACGTCATCGCCGAACGCACGGGCACCGATCCGAGCGTGGAACTGTTACCCAACCTGATTCACCACGTGGCTCTCGGCGCGATCAAGGCGGCGATCGAGATGCATCTCGCGGGAGCCGACCGGTCACCCGAAGACCTCATCCGCGACGGCTTCGCCCGGTTGCGCCTCGGTTTCTCGTAACGCGAGTACGCCCTCCCTCCACTGCAAGAAAATGTCCGAACGAAAGGGTGCCTCGTGGCGACCTACCTATATCGGATCGGCAAGTTCGCCTACCGGCGAAAAGGCACGGTTCTCTCCTTCTGGCTGGCGATCCTCGTCCTGTTCGGTGTCGGTGCCGCGACGCTGTCGGGTCCGACCACCGACTCCTTCTCTCTGCCCGGTACGCAGGCGCAGAAGACACAGGACCTGATGGCCGAACGGTTCCCCTCGGCCGAAGATCCGATGAACCAGCTCAGCGCCCGATATGTGTTCGCCGCACCGGACGGCCAGACCCTCGACGAGCCCGCCAACATGCAGGCCATCGACGACGTGCTCGCCGCAGTGCGCGGCATCGACCGCGTGGCACCGCCGGCCAAGGTGGATCCGGCGACGGCAACGCCCGAGGAGCAGGCCGGTGTGCTGGCCAACCCGGTGCTCGCCGACGCGGGCCTCGTCGAACAGATGAAGTCGGCCGGTGCACAACAGGGTCTTCCCGAGGAAGCCGCTCTTGCGAACGCCGCAGCACTGTCGCCCCTGAGCTCCGACCGCACGGTCGGCTTCGTCACCGTGCCGTTCACCGGTGAGATGAGCGACGTCGACGACACCATGCGTGACCAGATCGCCGCAGCGGCCGACATCGGCCGCGACGCAGGCCTGACCGTGGAGGTCAGCGGAACCGCTGCCAGCGCCGTCGAACTCCCCGGCGGTACCGCGGAACTCATCGGCATCGGCATCGCGGCGATCGTGCTCGCCCTGACCTTCGGCTCCCTCGTCGCTGCGGGCCTGCCCCTGATCACCGCACTGGTCGGTATCGGCATCGGCAGCCTGGGCATCACCATCGCGACCGGCTTCACGGACCTCAGCTCGATGACACCGACCCTCGCGATCATGATCGGTCTCGCGGTCGCGATCGACTACTCGTTGTTCATCGTCTCGCGCTTCCGGCACGAACTCACCGTCACGTCCGATCGCGCCGAAGCGGCAGGTCGTGCCGTGGGCACCGCCGGTTCGGCGGTCGTGTTCGCGGGTCTGACGGTCATCATCGCGCTCGCGGCCCTGCGAGTCGTGGGTATCCCGTTCCTCTCCGCGATGGGTTACGCGGCGGCCTTCACCGTCTTCATGGCGGTGCTCATCGCCATCACGCTGCTCCCGGCAGTCCTCTCGCTCTTCGGTGAGAAGGCATTCGCGGGCCGCATCCCCGGCCTGAAGTCCGTGGGTGAGAACGAGAAGCCCGGTGTCGCCCTGAAGTACGCCGGCGCTGTCGTGCGTCGCCCGCTCATCCCGCTCGTCGCGGGTGTGGTCCTGCTCGGTGTGCTCGCCATTCCCGCGACCGGCCTGCGACTCGCGTTGCCGAGCGAAGCGACCGGAGACCCCGAAACGAGCGCACGGCAGGCCTACGACCTGATCGACGAAGGCTTCGGCCCGGGACGCAACGGCCCGCTCCTCGTCGTCGCGGATGCACGCGACGCCGACGTGGAGCCCACCGCGGCATTCGGTGCGGTCGTCGAATCGCTGTCCGAACACGACGAGGTCGTCAACGCACAGATCGTGACGGTCAACGAGGCGGGTGACACCGCGCAGATCCTCGTCACCCCGCGCAGCGGTCCGAGCGACGAAGCAACCATGGACCTCGTCTCGTCCATCCGTGGCGACGAGTCCCGGCTGCAGGACGAGTTCGGCGTCTCGTACGGGATCACCGGGCAGACGGCGCTCGAAGGCGACGTGTCCGAGAGTCTTCAGAACGCGCTCGTGCCGTACCTCGCCGTCGTGGTCGGACTCGCGTTCATCCTGCTCATGCTGGTGTTCCGCTCCATCCTGGTGCCGCTCACCGCGACACTCGGCTTCCTGCTGAGCGTGCTCGCGACGTTCGGTGCCACCGTGGCGGTGTTCCAGGACGGCTGGGGCGGGCTCATCTCCAACCCGCAACCCATCGTGAGCTTCATGCCGATCTTCCTCATCGGTGTCGTGTTCGGCCTGGCGATGGACTACCAGGTGTTCCTGGTTACCCGTATGCGCGAGGAGTTCGTGCACGGTGCGTCGGCAAAGGACGCGGTGGTGGCCGGCTTCGGTCACGGCGCCCGCGTGGTCAGCGCGGCGGCGGTCATCATGATCTCGGTGTTCGCGGCGTTCATCGCCGAACCGAACTCGCTGATCAAGTCGATGGGCTTCGCGCTCGCCGTCGCCGTGTTCTTCGACGCCTTCATCGTGCGGATGGTCATCATCCCCGCGGTCATGGCACTGCTCGGCGACAAGGCGTGGTGGCTGCCGAAGTGGCTGGACAAGATCCTCCCCAACGTCGACGTCGAGGGTGAAAAGCTCACCCGCCAACTCGCCGGCGGCGAATCGAAGGAAGAAGCAGAAACGGTCCGGGTGTGACGATCCGGTCGGCGGTCACCGGCACTCCCGCCGGTGACCGTTCGACCGGTCACCCGGGGCCCGGCCACGCGCCGGGCTCCGCGGTCCGGGTCCCCGCCGCCACGCAGGTAGCGTGTTGCCCATGCTGATACGGCTGTTGCGGCGGTTTCTCGCGCCCTACAAGGGCGCGCTTGCGGCGGTGGTCCTGCTCCAACTCGTCGCGACGGGCGGCATGCTGCTCCTGCCGAGCCTCAACGCCGACATCATCGACGAGGGCGTCGCGGCCGGCGACATCGATTTCATCATGCGCACCGGTCTGGTGATGCTGGCGATCAGCGCGGTCGAGATCGGTGCGTCGATCGGCGCCGTGTACTTCGCCGCCCGTGCCGCCATGTCGTTCGGCCGGGATGTCCGGCTCGCGGTCGTGCAGCGCGTCGGCGAATTCTCCTCACGCGAGTTCGGCACCTTCGGGGCGGCATCGCTGATCACCCGCAACACCAACGACGTGCAACAGGTTCAGATGCTCGTCCTCATGACCTGCACGATCGTGGTGACCTCCCCGATCATGGCGGTCGGCGGCATCATCATGGCCCTGCGCCAAGATCCCGGAACATCGCTCGTCCTCGTCGTCGCGGTACCGGTCCTCGTCTTCACGATGGTGGCGCTGATCCTCCTCATGCTGCCCGGATTCCGGGTCATGCAGAAACGCATCGACGGGATCAACCGGGTCCTTCGCGAACAGATCACCGGCATCCGTGTCGTACGGGCCTTCGTCCGCGACGAGACCGAGCGCGCGCGCTTCGAACGCGCCAACGACGACCTCACCGCGACCGCGCTCCGGGTGGGACGCGTCAACTCCCTGCTCTACCCGGCAGTGCTGCTGATCGCCAACGCCAGCACCGTCGCCGTGCTGTGGGTGGGCGGCCATCGTGTCGACTCCGGCGACATGCAGGTCGGTTCGATCACGGCGATGATCACCTACGTCGCACAGATCCTGATGGCCGTCCTCATGGCCTCGTTCATCGCCATCATGACGCCGCGGGCCGGGGTGTGTGCCGAGCGCCTGCTCGAGGTGCTCGACACGGAGCCCACTGTTGCGTCGCCGCCCGACCCGGTCCGGCAGTTGCCCGCGCGGGTCTCGGTGGAGTTCCGGGGCGCGGGCTTCTCCTATCCCGGCGCCGATGCGCCGGTCCTCCGCGGCATCTCGTTCCGTGCCGACCCCGGTACGACCACCGCCATCATCGGTGGCACCGGGTCGGGCAAGAGCACCCTGCTCCGGTTGCTGCCACGCCTGATCGACGCGACGGAGGGGCAGGTCCTCGTCGGCGGCACCGACATCCGGGCGCTCGACACGGACGTGTTGCGCTCCCGCATCGCGGTGGTGCCGCAGAAGGCGTACCTGTTCTCCGGCACCATCGCCGACAACCTGCGCTACGGACGGCCCGACGCCACCGATGCCGAGTTGTGGCACGCGCTCGAGGTGGCGCAAGCCGCGGAGTTCGTGCATGCCACCCCCGACAGGCTCGACACGCAGATCGCGCAGGGCGGCTCGACCGTCTCCGGTGGACAACGGCAGCGCCTCGCCATCGCTCGCGCGCTGGTCCGCCGCCCGTCCATTTACCTCTTCGACGACGCGTTCTCGGCGCTCGACCCTGCGACCGACGGCAAGTTGCGCGCGGCCCTCGAACCCGAGACCCGCAACGCGTGCGTCCTGATCGTCGCGCAACGCGTCTCGACGGTGCAGGACGCCGACCGCATCGTCGTGCTCGACGACGGCACCATGGTCGACGTGGGTACGCACCTCGGTCTGCTGGGGCGCTGTGAGACCTACTTCGAGATCGTCGAGTCCCAGAGGATGGCGTCGGTATGACCACCCCGGAGGAGAGTGCGCCGTCGCGCTTCCGCACCGTCGCGCGCGTACTCGGGATGCTGCACCCGCACCGGTACGCGGTCTACTCGGTGCTGCTCTCGGCCTTCCTCGGCGTCGTGAGCGTGTCCGTCGCCCCGTTCGTACTTGGTCGTGGCACCGACGTGATCTTCAACGGCGTGATCGGAACGCAGTTGCCCGCCGGGCTGTCGAAGGACGAGGCCGTCGCGGGCCTGCGCGCCGAAGGGCGCGACCAGTTCGCCGACATGGTGTCGGGCATGAACGTCGTTCCGGGTGTGGGAATCGACTTCGGGAGCCTCGGGCGAATTCTCGTCATCGTGCTCGCGTTGTACTTGCTGTCGTCGGGCCTGATCTGGATCGCGGCGTACGGCCTCAACGAGATCGTGCAGCGTGTCGTGCGGGACATGCGGTCGCGGGTGGAACGCAAGATCCACCGACTGCCCCTCAAATACTTCGACACGCATTCGCGCGGTGACATGCTCAGCCGCGTCACCAACGACATCGACAACGTGTCGGCGGGTATGCAGGAATCCATCTCGCAACTCGTGCTGGCAGTGCTGACGCTGCTCGGTCTCGTCGTGATGATGCTGTTCATCTCGCCGGCGCTCGCGCTCGTCGCGATTCTGACCGTCCCGGCCTCCGTGTTGGCGACGGTGCTGGTCGCGCGTCGCTCCCGGCGGCATTTCGCGTCGCAGTGGGAGGCGACCGGCGTTCTCAACGGGCAGATCGAGGAAGCGTTCACGGGCCACGAACTCATCACCGCCTACGGCCGCACCTCCGAGGTCCAGAAGCGGTTCACCGAGACCAACGAATCGCTGTATCAGGCGTCCTACCGTGCACAGTTCGTCTCGGGTCTCGTGATGCCTCTCGTGACGTTCCTCGGCAACGTGGGTTACGTGGTGATCGCGGTCCTCGGTGGACTGCGTGTCGCGTCGGGTACCGCCACGCTCGGTGAGATCCAGGCGCTCATCCAGTACTCCCGGCAACTCGTGCAGCCACTCGCCCAGATCGGTGCGATGGTCAATCTGCTGCAGTCGGCGTCGGCGTCGGCCGAGCGGGTGTTCGCGGTGCTCGACGAGTCGGAAGAGGAACCGGAATCCCCGGCGCCCACGATGCCGTGGAGCCGTCACGGTCTCGTCGAGTTCGAGCACGTCTCCTTCTCGTACGTGCCGGACCGCCCTCTCATCGAGGACCTGTCGCTGCGTGTCGAACCGGGTCAGATGGTCGCGATCGTGGGACCGACGGGTGCCGGGAAGACCACGCTCATCAATCTCATCCTGCGCTTCTACGAGGTCGATTCCGGCCGCATCCTCGTCGACGGCGTGGACATCACCCGGATGTCGCGGGACGAACTGCGTTCGCGCATCGGGATGGTCCTGCAGGACACGTGGTTGTTCGGCGGCACCATCCGCGAGAACATCGCGTACGGCAACCCGCACGCCACCGAGAACCAGATCATGTCCGCCGCGCGGATGAGCTACGTCGACCGATTCGTGCGCGCCCTCCCCGACGGTTACGACACGGTGCTCGACGAGGAGAACGGCAGCCTCAGCGCGGGGGAGCGACAGCTCGTCACGATCGCGCGCGCGTTCGTCGCGAAGCCGTCGATCCTCATCCTCGACGAGGCGACCAGTTCGGTGGACACCCGCACCGAACTGCTCGTCCAGCACGCCACCGCGCGTCTGCGCGACGATCGCACGAGTTTCGTGATCGCACACCGCCTCTCCACTATTCGGGATGCCGATCGCATCGTCGTGATGGAGGACGGACACATCGTCGAGCAGGGCACCCATCACGGTCTGCTCGAGGCGGGCGGGGCGTACGCGCGCCTGTACGACGCTCAGTTCAAGGTTCTCGTCGAATGATCGCGTGCGTCGTCACTGCAGCACTTCCCGGGCGGTGCGCCGCACCGCGGCGGTGAGCGAATCGAGAACCGGCGACTCGAGTTTCCAGCGTTGCCAGTACAGCGGCACATCGAACGGCCGGCCCGGGGCGAGGTAGACCATGCCGGTCGTATCGGTGAGCATCGGCTCGGGCAACATGCCCCAGCCGAGCCCCAGGCGAACCGCATCGACGAATTCCAGCGCACCCGGGATGTAGTGGCGGGGCGGTTCGAGCCGAGCGCGTGTCACTCGCCGCAGGGCGCGGTCCTGCATGTCGTCCTTGCGGTCGAAGCTGAGCATGGGTGCTTCGCGTAGTGCAGCGACCGTGATTCCCTCGGGAAACCAGTGCTCGGCGAAGTCGATACTCGCCATCGCGTAATAGCGCATGGCTCCGAGCTTTTCGGAGGTGCAGCCCTGTACCGGTTCGGGTACCGAGGTCACCGCAGCCATCGCGGTGCCGTCGCGCAGCAACTCGGTGGAGTGGAACTCGTCCTCCCGGTGCAACTCGAACAACGCGTGGTGACGCTCCGGCATGCGGGCGAGTGCGCGCAGCATCCACGTCGACATCGAGTCGGCGTTGACGACCAGGGACACGGGGACGTGGTTGTCGTCACCCGGTGAGAGTCCGAGTGCATCCTCGGTGTCGGCCTCGAGCCGCGAGACCTGACGTGCGAGCCGCATCACCGCCTCTCCCGCGGTGGTGGCGGTCACCGGACGGGTACGCCGCAGCAACACCTGTCCCACATGCTGTTCCAGTGCTTTGATCCGCTGGCTCACCGCAGAGGGTGTGATGCGCAGGACCGCGGCCGCACCGTCGAACGTGCCTTCGTCGAGTACAGCGGCGAACGTGCGCAGTTGGGCGAAGTCTGCCTCCATATTAAGCAAGTCTAATGGACATGAAGAAAAATCAACTGTTCTTCATTGCCTCGGATTCCTACCGTGGACGACATGCATCTCGTTGTCGCCGGCTTCGGCATGGGCATGTCCCTCATCGTCGCGATCGGTGCGCAGAACGCCTTCGTACTGCGCATGGCCATCGCGCGCCGACACGTGCTTCCTGTCATCGCCGTGTGTGCGATATCGGATGCGATTCTCATCACGGCCGGGATCGCCGGGATCTCCACTCTCCTGGACCGTGCTCCCGGGACGGTGACCGTGATCCGCTGGGCCGGAGCGGCATTCCTGATCGTCTACGGCCTGATGGCTGCGCGACGGGCACTGCACCCGTCGGCGCTTGCCGCGGCACCCGGCGGTGCCGTTACCATCGGCGCAGCGCTGGCCACCTGTCTCGCGCTGACCTGGCTCAATCCCCACACCTACCTCGATACGGTCCTCATGCTCGGTTCGGTGGCGAACCACTACGGCGACCCGGGCCGGTGGTTGTTCGGCGCCGGTGCGATCGTCGCCAGCGTCGTGTGGTTCGGCGCACTCGGTTACGGCGCCCGCCATCTGCAGCGCTGGTTCGCGAAACCGAATGCGTGGCGCATCCTCGACGGTGGTGTCGCGGTGCTCATGCTCGGGCTCGGTGCAGGTCTTGTGACAACAGCGGTCTAGCGGCCCGGGCTCAGGGTTCGGGAATGTCGAGTCCGAAGTTCTCGCGCGTGATGGCCTCGGGTTCGGGGCCGCCACGCACCCCGGTGTCGAGGGCGTCGATCGCCGCGAGTTCGTCCGCGGTGAGATCGAAGTCGAAGACATCGAAGTTCTCGGCTATCCGCGACGGCGTCACCGATTTGGGGATGACCTGGCGGCCTTGCTGGAGGTGCCACCGCAGCATGACCTGGGCCGGTGTCTTGCCGTGTGCCCGGCCGATCTCCCCGATGGCGGGATCGTCCAGAGTGGATCCGTGGGAACCGTTCCGGTAGAAGGTGATTCCGCCGATCGGCGACCATGCCTGTGAGACGATGCCGTTCTCGGCGTCGGCGTCGAGCACGGCGGTCTGCCGAAAGTAGGGATGTACTTCGACCTGGTTGATCGCCGGGACGATCGAGGTCGCCTCCATCAGGCGGGTGAGATGGTCCGGCATGAAGTTGCTGACTCCGATGGCACGCACCTTGCCGTCCGCAAGCAGTGTCTCGAGCGCTTTGTAGGCAGCGATGGTGAGGTCGAACTCGCCGGGTAGCGCCTGGTGCAGGATGAGCAGGTCGAGTTGCTCGACACCCAGTTTCGCGGCGCTCTTGTCGAACGCATGCAGGGTCGAGTCGTAGCCGTAGTCGGTGATCCAGACCTTGGTTTCGAGGAAGATGTCCGACCGGTCCACGGACGAGTGCGCCACTGCCCGGCCCACCTCGCGCTCGTTGAGATACGCGGCCGCGGTGTCGATGTGCCGGTAACCGGTGTCCAATGCCGTGGTCACCGCCGCGACGGTCTGATCGGGCGGGGTCTGGAAGACACCGAAGCCCAGCGCGGGGATGGTGACTCCGTTGTTCAAGGTGATCAGCGGTGTGGCCATCTCTCCACGCTAGGCGTCCTTCATCGCCTGCGGGGTTCGTCTGCCGAAACCACCACGCTCGGCCGTATCGGTTCGAGGTGCGTGAAGACCGTCGTTCCGGGCAGGGCGTCGCGGAGATCGGCTTCGAGTCGATCGAGGAGATCGTGGCCTGCCCGCACGGTCCAGTCGCCGGGCACCCGCACCGTCAGATACACGAAGCGCTGCCGGCCCGCCTCCCTGGTGCGCGGCGGGAGGATCACCACGGATCCGTCCTCCCGGTACCGGTCGAGGATCGCGTCCACCGCCGCGACATCGTCCTCCGGAAGCACGACGTCGAGCATCCCCATGACGGACTGTCTCACCAGCCCGTAGCCGATCCGCAGGATGTTGACGGCCACGAGGATCGCCACGATCGGATCGAGCACGTCCCACCCGGTCAGCACCACGAGGCCGACGCCGGCCAGGACTCCTACCGAGGTCCACACGTCGGTGAGCAGGTGGTTGCCGTCGGCGACCAGCGTGATCGAGCGGTGCCGCCTGCCCGCCCGGAGAAGCGCGAGTCCCACCGCGAGGTTGATCACCGAGGCACCCGTGGACAGCGCGAGCCCGATACCGGGCTGGTCCACGGCCTGCGGGTGCAGCAGCCGATCCACCGACGACCACAGGATCGCGGTGGCTGCCACGAAGATCATGGTGCCCTCGACGGCCGCCGACAGGTATTCGGCCTTGCCGTGCCCGAACTGGTGGTTGTAGTCGGCCGGTTTGGCAGCGACGCGCAGCGCGATCAGTCCCACCACCGCGGCGACGAGGTTGACCCCGGACTCGAGCGCGTCCGACAGCAGGCCCACCGATCCGGTCAGCACAGCGGCCAGCGCCTTCATGGCCATCGTGGCCAGCGCGGCGGCCACCGACAGCAGCATGAATCGCATCAACCGCCGGTTCTCGTCCGGGTGGGTCATGAGATCAATGCTCTACCAGCGAAAACCTTCGTCCGCTCGTCTCCGAGGTGATCAGCTCGACGTAGTTGAACTTCGAATCCGGCACCCAGGGGGACAGACCCAGCGCATCGACGGCCTGCACGTCGCTGAAGTGCTGAAGGATGTGGGCGCGTCCGTGCAGCACCACGCTCCACGCGTCGTTCGCCTCGATGTGATCGACCTGGAAGGCGACCTGGGGGTACACGGCCAGTTCTGCGAGTTTGCTGCCTTCTCCGCTGCGGAAGTACACCTTCCGGTCACGAACCGCGTAGTTGACCGGATATATCTCGGGGTAACCGTTCACCACGACGACGAGACGGCCCACCTTCTCGGATGCGAGCAGTTCCCAGCACTGCTCGTCGGTGAGGACGGTGGTGGGTTCGCCGGTATTCGGAATCTCGCTCACGGCACACTCCTCGAACTCGCTGCGTCTTTGTCCTAGCTCACCACGAACACTGCCCGGGTGCACTCGAACCCCATGACTGTCTCCTCACAGTACGGTGAGAATCGATCGATTTCCGACACCGAGGAGCCGTTATGCAGGTGGCAACCGCGCAGCCCTGGCACACCGCATCGGCGCCCGAGGTGGCCGGGGCGCTGAGCGTCGACACGCATCGCGGTCTCTCCACCGCCGATGTGCAGCAACGACTGGCGGAGCACGGACCCAACCTCATCGCCGAGGAAGCCGGAACACCCGCGTGGCGCAAGGTGCTCTCCCTGCTCGCCGACAAGATGACGTTGGTGCTGGTGGTCGCCGCAGTGGTGAGCGCGGTGGTTTCCCGTGAGTGGGAGACACCGGTCGTCATCTTCGCCGTGATCACGCTCAACACCGTCCTGAACTTCGTGCAGGAATCTCGCGCGGAGAACAGTCTGCAGGCTCTGAAGAAGATGTCCGTGTCCACCACGCGGGTGCGCCGCGACGGCCGCGAACAGTCGTTGCCCCGCGAGCAGTTGGTGCCGGGCGACATCGTGTTGCTCGAATCGGGTGACTCGGTACCCGCCGACGGCCGGCTCGTGCAGGCGGTGCGTCTGCAGGTGGCCGAGGCTGCACTCACCGGCGAGTCGCATCCCGTCGACAAGTCGATCGAACCCGTGGCCGAACCCGACGCGCCTCTCGGTGACCGCACCGACATGCTGTTCATGAATACCGAGGTGACGCGAGGACGCGCGGAAATGGTGGTGACCGCCACCGGGATGGCCACCGAAATGGGGGCGATCGCCACCCTGCTCGGCGGTGCGGGCGTCGAACAGACTCCGTTGCAACGCCGGATCGGCCAGCTCGCGCAGGTCCTCACGATCGTTGCGATCATCACCGTCGCGCTCGTGTTCGTCCTCGGATTGCTCCGCGGCCAGTCGTGGTCGGACCTGCTCGTCACCGCGGTGTCCCTCGCCGTTGCGACCATCCCCGAAGGACTCACCGCGGTCGTCGCGTTCACCCTCGCGATGGGAGCATCGCGTCTCGCCGCACGGGGCGCGATCGTCAAACAACTCGCCGCGGTGGAAACGCTCGGCAGCACGACACATATCGCCACCGACAAGACCGGCACCCTCACCCTCAACGAGATGACCGTGCAGCGGTTGCTGGTGCGGGGCCGCACGTTCCGCGTCACCGGATCCGGGTACGGAACCGACGGCAAGATCCTTGTCGGTGACGGACTTCCGACCCCCGACTTCACCGACGCACTGCTGGGCATGGGGCTGTGCAACGACGCCACGGTGCGTGACGGTGTGCTGGTCGGCGATCCCACCGAGGGCGCACTGGTCGTGCTCGCAGAGAAGGGCGGCATCGACGTCGACGGTGCGCGTACCGCACACCCCCGCCTCGCCGAGGTTCCGTTCGATTCCGCCTACAAGTTCATGGCGACTTTCCATGCTCTGCCGGAAGGACGGTTCCGCTGCTTCGCCAAAGGTGCGCCGGGTGCGCTGCTCGAACGTGCCGTCACCGTGGACGGCCCGGACGGGCCGGTTCCCCTCGACGACGAGAAGCGCCGGCAGATCCGGGAGGCCGTGAACGGACTCGCCTCCGACGGACTCCGGACGCTGATGATCGCGGGACGCGACCTCGAGGCTGTGCCACGCGGCGATTCGGACGCGCTGCAGAGCCTGGTCTCGGACCTCACCGTCTACGCGGTCGTGGGCATCGTGGACCCGCCGAGAACGGAAGCGAAGGCGGCGATCGAGGTCGCGCACGACGCCGGCATCGCGGTGCACATGATCACGGGCGACCATCTCGTCACGGCCTCCGCGATCGCCTCCCAGCTGGGCATCGAGGGCGTCGCCGCGTCGGGCTCGGACCTCGACGGTCTCGACGACGACGAATTGCGCACCCGGGCAGAAGGATTCGGCGTGCTCGCGCGGGTGGCACCCGAGCACAAGATCCGGTACGTCAAGGCTCTGCAAGCGGACGGGCAGATCGTCGCGATGACTGGCGACGGCGTCAACGACGCACCCGCACTCGAGCAGGCCGATATCGGCGTCGCGATGGGGATCACCGGGACCGACGTGTCCAAGGGCGCCGCGAACATGATCCTCACCGACGACAACTTCGCGACGATCGTCGCTGCCGTGGCCGAGGGCCGCGGCATCTACGACAACATCGTCAAGTTCGTGAAGTTCCAGTTGACCACCGCGTGGGGATTCGTGTTGATCTTCCTCGCCGCCGGCGCTTTCGGCCTCGCGGGCGGTGCTCCGTTCACGGCACTGCAGATCCTGTGGGTCAACATCATCATGGACGGGCCGCCCGCGCTCGCCCTCGGTGTGGACCGGACGGAACCGGACGCGATGAAGCGGCCCCCACGACCGGCGAAGGAAGCGCTGCTCACCCGGTCGCGGATCCAGCGCATCCTCGGCCTGGGCATCGTCATGGCCGTCGGCACCCTCCTGGTGCTGCGCTTCGGACCGGACCTGTTCCGGGACAGCGCCGACGACCCGTTGTTCGCCACCACCCTCGCGTTCACCACCTTCGTGTTCTTCCAGGTCTTCAACCTGTTCAACGTGCGCTCGAATCTCCGTTCGGTGTTCTCGCTGCAGACGCTGACCAACCACACCATCTGGATCGCGATCGTCGTCGTGATCGTGCTGCAGATCTGCGTGGTGCAGACGAGCTTCCTGCAGGGCCTCTTCGATACCACCGGCCTGACCGCTACCCAGTGGATGCTGGCGATCGGTGTCGGTTCGGTGGTGCTGTGGGTGGACGAAATCGGGAAGGCGATCGCCCGTGCCCGCCGCCGGGACTGAACGCCGGTTCGGAGTGCCGAGTACCGGGCGGTCGTCGGAGAGGTAGCGGTGACCTGCCACAATCGTCGGGTGAGTGTCCTTCGCAGTACCGATTCCGCGCTACCGGTTCCGCCCGACCCGTTCTTCACGGTCGGAGCCCGACTCGACAACGGATTGGGTCGCACCGGCACCATCCACACGCCGCACGGTGACATCCGTACACCTGCCTTCATCGGTGTCGGAACAAAGGCCACCGTCAAGGCGGTGCTGCCCGAGGCGATGAAGGATCTGGGTGCGCAGGCGCTGCTGGCGAACGCCTATCACCTCTACCTTCAGCCCGGATCCGACATCGTCGACGAGGCCGGCGGGCTCGGGAAGTTCATGAACTGGAACGGCCCGACGTTCACCGACAGCGGCGGCTTCCAGGTCATGTCGCTCGGGGTGGGCTTCAAGAAGGTCATCGCGATGGAATCGGTCGGTGTGCAGAACGACGACGTCATGGCGCACGGCAAGGAACGACTCGCACGCGTCGACGACGACGGTGTCACGTTCAAATCGCACCTCGACGGATCGATGCACCGGTTCACCCCCGAGGTGTCGATGCAGATCCAGCACCAACTCGGCGCCGACATCATGTTCGCGTTCGACGAGTTGACGACGCTGATGAACACGCGGGGATACCAGGAACGGTCCATCGAGCGCACCCAGGCGTGGGCGGTCCGGTGCATCGCCGAACACGAGAAGCTCACCGCAGAGCGCGCGCACCGTCCCTACCAGGCACTGTTCGGGGTCGTCCAGGGTGCGCAGTACGAGGACCTTCGCAGGGAGGCGTGCCGGGGCCTCGAATCGATCGTGGGCGAGTCGGGCCGCGGCTTCGACGGGTACGGCATCGGTGGTGCGCTCGAGAAGCACAATCTCGGCACCATCGTGCGCTGGTGCTGCGAGGAACTGCCCGACAGCAAACCGCGGCACATGCTCGGCATCAGCGAACCCGACGACGTGTTCGTGGCCATCGAGCACGGGGCCGACACGTTCGACTGCGTCAACCCGTCACGGGTGGCACGCAACGCGGCGATCTATCACCCCGACGGCCGCTTCAACATCAACACGAGCCGGTTCCGTCGCGACTTCACACCCATCGACGAGAACTGTGACTGCTACACCTGCGCGAACTACACCCGGGCGTACATCCATCACCTGTTCAAGGCGAAGGAGATGCTCGCGTCCACGTTGTGCACGATCCACAACGAACGATTCACGGTGCGCCTCGTCGACGAGATCCGTCTGAGCATCGAGGGCGGGTACTTCGACGAGCACAAGGCCGAAACCCTGGGCCGGTTCTACGCGAAGAAGCGTCAGGCGGCATCCGAGACCGGAGCGTAGGTCGGCTCGTGCTTCTTCACGTACGCGATCACGCGGTAGGTGACGGGTAGGAGCACGACCTCGATCAGCGTCTTCCACACGAAGCCGACGACCACGAAGTTCGCGAAGTCGTCCCAGGTGGAGATGCCGATCGCACCGGCAGCGATGGAGCAGAAGACGAGGGTGTCGGCGAACTCGCCGACCACCGTCGACCCGATCAGGCGTGCCCACAGGTGCTTCTCCTGCGTGCGTTCCTTGATCCGCACCAGCACGTACGAGTTGAGCAACTGCCCCACGAGATAGCCGGCCAGGCCCGCGAGCAGCATGCGGGGCACCACGCCGAGGACCGCTTCGAACGACTCCTGGTTCGGATAGAACTCGGCCGCGGGCAACGACTGCGCGACCCAGAAGGCCAGCGCCGAGAGAGCCACCGCACCGAATCCGTACAGGACTGCGCGGCGGGTCGCGGCAAATCCGTACACCTCGCTCAGCACGTCCCCGAGGATGTATGCAAGCGGGAACAGGAAGAACCCGCCGTCGGTGATGATCGGCAGGATTTGCAGTGGGCCGAGCGAGAACTCCATGTCGCCGAAGAAGGCGATTCCCTTCGTGGCGCAGATGTTGGAGATCATCAGCACGGCGGTGAACAGGACGACGATCCCCGGGTAGGAACTACGCCCGACGCGGGCGAATGCCGCTTGGGGCGAGGCGGAGGAGGGGGAGTTCGTCTCGTGCTGTGTCACCCGGCCATCCAAGCATCACGCGACGTTGATCGCGAAGTCGCGCGACGACAGCGGGCCCCGTCCTGGAGGACGGGGCCCGCTTCGCAGAGTGCGGGGTCAGGACTTGACGACCCGCGTGCCACCGGCGAACTTGTCGTGGAAGCCCTGCTTGCCACTGTCCTTCTCGATGGTCACGGCGATGCCGATCCACGCGGCGAAGGAAGCCAGGCTGACGAGCCAGCCGAGGAACGGGATACCGCTGAGGATCTGCAGCGCGACAAAGGCGTTGCGCTTCGCAGCCTCTTCGCGGGTCGGGAGTCCACCGTTCGGTCCGACGACCGAGAGACCGAGCAATTTCTTGCCGATCGTGGCGCCCTTGGTCGACTCGAAGTGGGTCCAGTACGCGAACGCCGCGACGCCGGAGAGCACCGTCATCACGAACGCCATGAACCCGCTGTCGCTCCCGAACACGACGATGCTGGTGAGAATCGCCATAGGGATGCCGACGATCAGCGAATCGAGGATGCGGGCACCGAGACGGGGCAGCAGTTCACCAGGCCGTGTGACGCCGAAATTGGCGCCGGGCGCGGGCGGGAATCCGGGTACGCCGCCGTACTGCGTGGCACCGTACTGCTCGTTCTGCGGCCCGCCGTACTGGGGCGCTCCGTACTGCGGAGCACCGTACTGGGGTCCCCCGTACTGCGGTCCGCCCTGCTGGGGTCCCCCGTACTGCGGTCCGCCCTGCTGGGGCGCTCCGTACTGAGTGGCACCCGCCCCGTGCTGAGGTGCCCCGTACTGGGGAGCACCGTACTGGGGTGCCCCGTACTGCCCGCCCTGGGACGGGTCGTTGGGGTTGTACCCGGACTGCATCGGGTTCTGGAACTGCTGGGTGTAATCGGCGGGCTGGCCGCCGCCGTACGGCTGATCACCCTGCGCCGGAGCGCCCGGGTAGCCGCCGTGCTTGTGCGGGTCCTGCGGAGGGGGTGGGTATCCACCGGTGGTCATCTGACTCCTTGTCGATCGGCAGTGCAACGCGCCACGGTACAAGGTAACCGTGGCGCATCGACAGTCGATGTGTAGCGATGTGTAACGGACAATCGGGAAGTGGGATCAGGCGACGACCGGACCCCCTGTGGTGAGCCGGTAGGCGTAGGTCGAGGCGATGATCGTGACCGGAATGCTCACGAGCAGCCCGAGGCCGCAGAGCAGCGCGCCGACGATGTTGATACCGATCAGTGCCAACGCGAGGAGGAACAGCGTGCCCGCGTTCGACTTGATCGCGTTGAAACTCGACTTGATCGCCGTGATCGCATCCTGGTTCCGGTCGATGACGAAGGGCATCGCCCACCACGCGAAGAACGCGAACACCAAGCCGGGCACGATGCACAGTACGAGACCCACCGAGGTGCCGATCCCGACCAGCAGACCGGTCAGGATGACCGCGCCGATCGGACCCACCTGCAGGAACGTCCCGAACGCGGGCTTCCGGCCGTCGACTTCGCTGAGCGCTCCGCGCACGAATGCGGCCTCGATGAGGTATCCGACGACCGCGCTGACCACCGTTCCGATCAGGTTCGCGGCGGAGAACGTCGTCGTGAACGAGATGTTGTCGGTGTCCTGCGTGTAGTCGAAACCGTTGAAAATGCCGTTGATCAGAGCCTGGATGAGGAAGGCGATGACGACCATCGCGATCCAGACGCCGGGGTTTCCGCTGAACTTGCGCCAGCCGTACGAGATCGCGTCGCCCACACTCAACCGGGGCGTTCCGTAGGCTCCGAAGTCCCCGGATCCGTAACCGCCGGGGGGTGGTGGGTAATTGCCGCCGGGCGGAGGCGGGTAGTTACCCGGAGGGGGATAGCTGCCGGGCGGGGGATAATTGCCGCTGTCCGGTGGTGGGGGAAAGCTGCCGCCCCCGGATGGCGGGGGATAGTTGCCCCCGCTAGGAGGCGGAGGGTATCCGCCGGGAGGCGGGTAGCTCCCGCCCTGTGACGGATAAGGATCACCGCCCGGATTCTGCGGGTCCTTGTTCGGGTCGTAACCACCGGTAGTCATCGGTGCCCTCTCCGCAGGAATCGGTGAACGTCTGCTCCACCGCAGAGTACGTGCCCGTCAGTCGAAACGCACCACTTCGGTTTTCGTCCCACCGGGCTCACACATCACGATCGGGATGGAAGACCCACGGCTCGCGCGGCATTCGTGCCGGGTCCCACCGGTCGAGCAACAGCGGCAGCGACACGGGTTCACCGGGGTCGGCCAGACGCAGCGACACGGCGATCGTCCCGAGGACATCGGCCGCGGTACGCCCCGCTGCCCGCTGGTCGGAGAGTGTGACGGCACCGTCGCGCTTGGCGAGCCGTTTGCCCTCCTCGTTCAGAGCGAGCGGCACGTGGGCGTACTCCGGCACCGTCAGTCCGAGCACCGTGGCCAGATACGCCTGCCGCGGAGCCGAGGTGAGCAGATCGTCGCCGCGCACCACCTGGTCGATCCCCTGAGCGGCGTCGTCTACGACGACAGCCAGGTTGTAGGCGGGCGTCCCGTCGTTGCGGCGGAGGACGAAATCGTCGACGACGCCGGTGAAATCGCCGTGAAGTACGTCGTGGACGGTGAACCATTGTGCGGTGGAACGCAACCGGATCGCCGGGGGGCGGTCGGCCGTTCGTTTCGCGTCCCGCTGTTCGGGAGTGAGGTCACGGCAGGTGCCGGGATACGCGCCCGCCGGAGCATGGGGAGCCGACGTGGCCTGCTGGATTTCTCGTCTCGTGCAGTAACACTCGTATGTCAGACCGGCGTCGGTGAGACGTCCGATTGCGTCCTCGTACAAGCGGATTCGGCGAGATTGGTGCGCGACCTCCTCGTCCCAATCGAGCCCGAGTGCCGCGAGATCGGCGAGTTGCCGTTGTTCGGCGCCGGGCCGGACCCGGTCGAGATCCTCCACGCGCAACAGAAATCGCCGCCCTGTCGAGCGTGCGAACAACCACGCCAGCACGGCGGTCCGCAGATTGCCGAGGTGCAGGTCGCCGGAGGGACTGGGTGCGAATCTGCCGGCGCCTGCCGCGGGATCCGGTTCGTCGTCGGGATATGGCATCGGTCGACTCAGCCTGGCCGGGCTCAGCAGGCGTCCGCGCCGTGCAGGGCGAGCTGGATCTGCGTGTGCAGGGCGTGCGTCAGGTATTCGCGAGGATAGAGGTCCGGACTCGACGCGGCGTCGAGCGCGAGTCCGTGCACCGCGGCGAGGAGAAGGGTTGCGCGCGTCTCCGGGTCGGGGGTGCCCAGCCGAATCAATACGGTTGCGATGCCGGTACGAACGGTGAACAGCGTCGAACTGCGGATCACGCTGAGCGACGGCGAGGTGACAGCCCGTACGGCGAACGCGGCCATCACGTGGACCTCGCTGCCGCGTTGCTCGTCGAGCGGCAGCAACTGGCTGAGTGCGGAAAACAGGGTGCGCGCCGGATCGATGTCCGGATCGACGTTCGCGAGCCGGGTCAGCACCCGGTCGGACAGGGCCCGAAACGAGTACGCGAGCATCTCGTCCTTGGTGGGGAAATGGTGCTGTACCGCGCCGATCGACACGCCGGCTTCGTTGGCGACTTCGCGCACGCTGGCCGCCTCGAGCCCGCTGCGGGCGGCGACTTCGAGGAGCGCCGCGGCGAGCCTGGTGGGGCTGGTGGTGGCATAGGGGCGGGCGCGCATGGATGCACCGTAGCGGAGCCGACCACCGTACGAGCGTATGGGGAGGACGCTCCGCGCCGGTCCCGATCCCGCTGTCACGCCGTCTTCTGCACTTCCGGTGACCGAAGGAACCGGACCGCCACGACGAGTGCGGCCGCGACCCCGGTAGCGATCCAGAGGGCGTGCAGGCCGAGCAGATGATGTGCGAAGGCTCCGAGCAACCCTCCCGCTACCAGGCCTCCCCAACGACCGACGTAGGGCAGCCAGGCCCAGCGGGGGCCCCCGAAGAACGCGGACGCTATCTCGTGCCCGATCTTCACGAGCGCACCGGTCATGTAGGTGAGCGCCACGGCTGTCTCGCCCTTGCGCTGGAACACGGAATTCTCGACGCCCATCGCCAGCGTCATCGCCGTCACACTCACCTGCGTCCACCCCGGCGCCACGGCCAGCGACCCGATCGCGAGCAGCACCGTGACCGCAACGAGAACCGCGGTTTTCCGGGTTCTGCGGTCGCGGCCGGTGAGTTCCGCGATCACCCCACCCAGAATCACCCCGATCACGAAGACAACGACGATGCCCCCGATCAGAGATGCCGTGCGCCAGGAGGCGTCGGCGGTTTCGACCGCGAATCGTGTGGAGTTGCCGCTCATGAACGACACGAACACTCCGCCGAGGGTGATGAACCCGAGAGCGTCGACGAATCCCGCGAGTGCCGACAGTGCCACCGTCAGCGCCTGCAACTCCTTGTTGTTTTCGGGCACGGGGCAATAGTAGGGACGGAATCCGGTGCGGATACGCGGTTGTAACGGCTCACCGTGTGACGGGCGATGAGCAGGCGACACCGGCCCCACCTTTCTCAGGAGTTTCCGCATGGCTTCACGCCACACCTCGCGCCTTCGCGCGTTCGCCGCGGCGACTGCCGCAGCATTCGTTCTGGTGGGGTGCGGTGCCGTGGACGAGGACACCGCCTCGGCCGTCCCCGCGGGTGCGACGACCGACGCGGCCACGGGGGAACGGTCCACCCCGGCGCCGAGCGCCACGCCCGCACCGGACGCAGCGCCGGCGGTGGCCGAGGACGCCTCGCCGGTGTCCGGAGATGCCTCGTCGATGTCGGCGGCGCTTTCGCGACTGACGACGCTGCCGATCAAGGGACGCGCACCGAAGACCGGGTACGACCGCGACCTCTTCGGACAGGCGTGGAGCGACGACGTGTCCGTCGAGTTCGGGCACAACGGTTGCGACACCCGCAACGACATCCTGCGACGCGACCTCGTCGACATCGTCTACAAGCCGGGCACCCGCGACTGCGTGGTCGCCTCCGGCACGCTGCACGATGCCTACACCGGGGCCACGATCGCGTTCACTCGCGGCCAGGACACTTCCACCGCGGTGCAGATCGACCATGTCGTCGCGCTCTCGGACGCCTGGCAGAAGGGCGCGCAGCAACTGGATCCGGAGACCCGCGCGAACTTCGCGAACGATCCACGGAATCTGCAGGCGGTCGACGGCCCCACCAACCAGCGCAAGAGCGACGGTGACGCTGCGACCTGGCTGCCGCCGCATCGCCCGTACCGCTGCACGTATGTCGCACGCCAGGTCCAGGTCAAAGCCGAGTACAGGCTGTGGGTGACGCAGGCCGAGCACGATGCGATGGCCAGAATCCTCACCGAATGTGGTGGAACGGCAACAGGTCTCGCGTCGGGTTCTGCCGGGACCGACACCGCGACACCGGCGCCGACCACGGTCGCTCCGCAGCCGCAGCCGCAGCCTCTCGCACCGGCACCGGCACCGGCACCGGCTCCCGCTCCCGCTCCCGCTCCCGCGAGCGTCTACTACAAGAACTGCTCGGCTGCCCGGGCCGCAGGAGCGGCGCCGCTCTATGCCGGTGAGCCGGGATACCGGACCGAGATGGACCGCGACCTGGACGGCGTCGCCTGCGAGTGAGGTCTGCGAATCCGGTTGTCGCGCGGTCGGTCGAGACGTGCGCGACAACCGGTTTTCGCGATGGTGAGTTCGACCGTGTCATGCGTGGGGGCTCGGCGTAGGTATCCGTCGGACCCGCCGACCCGTGTAGCCGCGGGTTCCGCCCGAATGCAGAGAACCCCCGCGGGGCGCTTGCGCGTCCCACGGGGGTTCCGTGGCGGAGGATAGGGGATTTGAACCCCTGAGGGCGTTAACCCAACCCGCGTTCCAGGCGAGCGCCATAGGCCACTAGGCGAATCCTCCGTGGGGAAGCATAGCGAATGTCCGGCCATAGTTACCAAACGGGCAGGTCGAGCCGCGGACTTCAGCCCCTGGGAGGGGGGTGGTGCGCGGCCTGCCGTACGTCCTCTATAGTTGCCGATGGATCCCGCGCGGCGCGCATCCTGTGAACTCCCCCAGGGCCGGAAGGCAGCAAGGGTCAACGGGCTCTGCCGGGTGCGCGGGGTCCTCTTAATCTCCGCCGATGCCCGTGTCACCGTGCACGGTGAAAGGTCCCTCCGCATGCCTAGGCAAACCCAGTTCGGGTTGATGAGCCATGAGGAACTCGTCGCAGAGCACGAGCGCCAGTCCTCGAATTACGAGCGCTTGAAGACCGAGAAGCTGACGCTGGACCTGACGCGCGGCAAGCCGTCGCCCGAACAGCTGGACCTCTCTGCGGAGTTGCTGTCGCTGCCCGGGCAGGACGACTACCGCGATGCGAACGGCACGGACACCCGTAACTACGGCGGCCTCACCGGCCTGCCCGAGCTGCGCGCGATCTTCGCCGAACTGCTCAACATCCCCGCCGAGAACCTCGTCGCGGGCAACAACGCGAGCCTCGAAATCATGCACGACCTGGTCGTGTGGTCGTTGCTGCACGGCACGGTCGGCTCACCCCGCCCCTGGTCGCAGGAGCCCACCGTCAAGTTCCTGTGCCCGGCACCGGGCTACGACCGGCACTTCGCGATTGCGGAGTCGCTCGGCATCGAGATGATCCCGATTCCGCTGCGCGACGACGGACCCGACGTGCGCCTGATCGCCGATCTCGTTGCGAACGATCCGCAGATCAAGGGCATGTGGACGGTGCCCACGTATTCGAACCCGACCGGTGTCGTGTACAGCGAGGACGTTGCACGCGAACTCGTGTCGATGCCGGCCGCAGCCCCGGACTTCCGGATCTTCTGGGACAACGCGTACGCGGTGCATCCGCTCACCGAGGACCTGGCTCCGGCAATCGACATCCTGGGTCTCGCCGCGCAGGCGGGCCATCCCAATCGCGTATTCGCCCTGGCGTCGACGTCGAAGATCACTTTCGCCGGTTCCGGTGTGAGTTTCTTCGGAAGCTCCACGGAGAATCTTGCGTGGTACCAGAAGCACCTCGGCATCAAGACCATCGGTCCCGACAAGGTGAACCAGCTCAGGCACCTGCGCTTCTTCGGCGACGCCGACGGTGTGCGTGCCCACATGGCCAAGCATCGCGAGATTCTCGCTCCGAAGTTCGCGCTCGTCCGCCGGATTCTCGAAGATCGGCTGGGGGAGTCGAAGGCCGCGTCCTGGACCGACCCCAAGGGTGGCTACTTCATCAGTCTCGATGTCGTCGAGGGCACCGCCAAGCGCGTCATCTCGCTCGCGAAGGACGCGGGAATCGCGCTTACCGGCGCAGGCTCCGCGTTCCCTTACAAGAACGACCCGCGGGACGAGAACATCCGCCTGGCGCCGAGCTTCCCATCGCTCGGCGAACTCGAGAAGGCGATGGACGGCGTCGCGACCTGCGTGCTGCTCGCGGCGACCGAGAAATACCTCGAGGCGTAGCCCGAGACCGTCCGAACAGACCCGGGCAGTCCCCGCGAAACAGTCGTCCACGCTTGTTCCCAAGCTGTGGACAAACCTGTGGAGATCCGGTGGACCGAGCGGGGACAACTGTGAACGCAACCGTGTGACCAGCTGAAATCGCGCATGATCCGGTTTTCCACACCCTGTCGGCAATGTCCGGTTACGCGCGCGCCTCGACCCGTGGCGCTCCGAGAGCGACGCCGATTCTGTGGGCGGGCTGTGGCGTCCGGTGTGCGGGCCGGTGCATGATCGACCCATGGAATCGACGCTGAATCTCGTGGGGGACCCGGACGCCGACGCTCTGCTCTCGCAGAATCCGGCCGCGTTGCTCATCGGGATGCTGCTCGATCAGCAGGTCCCGATGGAAACCGCCTTTGCGGGGCCGAAGAAGATCGCCGATCGGCTCGGCCGACTCGATGTTCGCGAGATCGCCGAGATGAACCCCGACGAGTTCGTCGCCGTGTGCGCGCAACCCCCGGCGGTCCACCGGTTCCCGAAGTCGATGGGCGAACGCATCCACTCGCTGTGCGGGTACCTCGTGGAGCACTACGACGGTGACGCCACAGAGATCTGGACGTCCGGAGACCCGGACGGCAAGGAAGTGCTCAAACGGCTGAAGGCGCTGCCGGGATACGGCGACCAGAAGGCGCGCATCTTCCTCGCGCTGCTCGGCAAGCAGGTCGGTGTGGAGCCGAAGGGCTGGAGAGAGGCCGCAGGTGCCTACGGCGACAAGAATTCGCGACGGTCCATCGCGGACGTCGTCGACCAGCAGACGCTGCTCGAGGTACGTGAGTTCAAGAAGGCGGCCAAGGCTGCCGCGAAGGCGGCCAAGGAATCCTAGGCCGCCTCCGCCGGGATCACAGTTCGCGGAACCGCGGGATGAGATGCTCCGCGACGTTCTTCGCCTCGTCGATCAGCGGCCATCCGGCGAGGATGAGCGTCGTCAGACCCGTCGTGTCGCGCAGTGTGCGGACGTGACCGGTGATCTCGTCCGGTTCGCCGACGTAGTACACCGCCGATGATCCGGTCGCGAAGATGTCCAGCGGCGACCACGCCGTGATTCCTGCGTACAGGCCGTCCCCGAGGTAGAGGTCCTCGGGTTCGGGCAGCTTTCCGGCGTTGATCGTGTCGACCCAGCCCTGTCGTTGCGCGTCGCGAGCCGTGAAGGTTTCCAGGGTCTGCCGACCGCCCGTCCGCCGGCGTACCGCGTTGTCGAGAACCTCGCGGATCCGGTCGATCCCGGTCTTTTCGAACAACGAGCGGAAGCGGTCGATCGCCTCGGTGCGGTTGGGGCGCACGATGACTCCGGACAGTCCGCCGAAGTCGGTGAACTCGCGTCCCTCGGCAGCCGCGGATTCGCGTGCAGCGGTGAATTTGTCCTGCACGAAAGCGTTTTCGCGGAGCATGACCAGGTAGGCGTCGAGAACCTTGCCGGCGTTCTGCAATCCCGCGGGGGAATCGCCCGTGCCCCACAGCGGCACGGCATGGTCCCCGCCGGGAGGATCGATGCGCAACGGGGTGTTGGGGAAGTTCGACTCCGTGCCCTCGGCATAGATGCGGCGGAACTCGTCCCAGTACTGTTCGCCGAGTTCGTAACGCCGGTCGTGCTCGACGTTCATGTCGTACTTGGTGAGGATGTTCTCCCGGCCGTTGACGGAGTTGATCATCAATCGGCCACCGCTGAATGCATCGAAGGTGAGCGCCTTCTCGGCGAGCAGACGTGCGGGTGTCATGTTGGCATAGATCGCGACGAGGAACTTCATCCTGCTGGTGTGCGCGGCAGCCCACGTCGCCGAGATGAACGGGTCGTTCGGCCAGGTCGCCACGAGCGCACCGTCGAAGCCGCCCTCGTCGATGGTCTTGGCCAGTTCGATCTGGCGCTGCCCGTCGACCGGGTACAGCCCGTTGGGGCTCCAGGGGTAGTCGCCGTCTGCCTGGGTGAGGTACCAGAAGGTCTTGATGCCCATCAGTGTGCGTCCTTCGTCGGGAGATCGAGAGTCTCGATGCGAGCGCGGGTGCGCAGCGTCGCCGCGTCGACGGTGAACAGTGCGTCGAGGTAGGCCACGGCGAACGAACCGGGACCGGTGGAGTTCTCTTCCGCGATTTCGGCTGCGACCGCGACGTGGGCATGTGCGGCCGCGAGGCCGATCAGCGGAGTCGGGGCAACCGCCAGGTATGCGGCGACGAGGCCTCCCAGCGAGCATCCGGTGGAGGTCACGCGGGGGAGCATCGCGCTGCCTCCGGCGATGCGCAGTCCGGTGACGTGCCCGGCGGCGTCCCGGCCGACCAGGTAGTCGACCGGCCCCGATGCCGACACCACGTCCGCGTGCTCGAGCAGTGCCAGCGCGGCGGGAACCGCGGCGGCGGCTTCGTCGGCACTGTCCACTCCGCGGGTGTCGCCGCCGAGTCCGGCGAGCGCGATGATCTCGGATGCGTTGCCGCGGACGGCGGTAGGCCGGAATCCGAGCAGATCGGCGGCCAGACCGGTGCGCCAGGACAGACCACCGACACCGACGGGGTCGAGAACCCAGGGGGTGCCCGCTTCGTGCGCTGCTTCGGCGGCGCGGGTGAACGCCACGGCGGTCCCGTCGTCGGGGGTGCCGAGGTTGATCAGAACTCCGCCGGCGATGCGGGCGAATTCTCCTGCCTCGTGCGCGTTGTCGATGTGCGCGTTACTGGCTCCGGCGGCGAGCAGCACGTTGGTGAGGAAGTTCGCGGAGACGATGTTGGTGAGCGACTGCACCAACGGAACCCGGGCGCGGAGCGCATCGAGGGCCGAGGCCAGGTCGTCGACGGTGGGAGTGTTCGTCGTAGAAGACACAGAAGATCCTGTCGCAGAGGGGATTCGGGACGGAGTCAGGACGGGGGACATCGCATCATGCGTCGCCCTCCCCTTCCGTGCCGATCGATTCACCGTCGGCCCTTTCGCAAACCATCGGCAGGGCGGGATCCGCCGACCACTCCTCGAGCGATCCGTCGTAGACCGCGAGGTCGTCGTGCCCTGCCCGAACGAGCGCGAGGGCGACGAGGCATGCGGAGACGCCGCCACCGCAATAGAGGATCAGGGGCCGCGATGCCGCGCCGAGGGTCGCATCGGCGAGGTCGGCCACGTCCGGGGCAGACCGCACGAGTCCACCGTCGAGCAGGCTTTTGGCGGGGAGGTTCAGGCTCCCCGGAATGTGTCCCCGGCGCGAGTAGCGGGTGGTGGCGACGCCGGTGAAGTGCTCGTGGTCGAGTGCGCACACCAGGGTGCCGGGGGCGTCGCCTGCCAGGACTGCGAGAACGTCGTCCCGGTCCCGCCACAAGCCGAGATCGGTCAGGCCGGTCCGCGGCGAGGTGACGGGTCGGGCGGGCGCGTCGCCGGTGTCGACGGGCAGACCGAGCGCCGTCCAGTGTGCGAGACCTCCGTCGAGCACCCGCGCCCGGATGCCGACGTTGCGCAGCATCCACCAGAGGCGGGAAGCCCAGGTTGTTCCGCCTTCGTCGTAGACGACGATGTCCGCGTCGGGAGCGACTCCGAGGTCGGCCAGCACTCGGGCGAGCCTGTCCGCGGTCGGGCGGGAGAAGTGCAGGGCGGGATCACCCGCACTCAGATCGCCGAGCAGATCGGCGTGCAACGAACCGGGCAGGTGGGCGTCGCGCCAGGCTGCGTACCCGGGTTCGGGGCGGTAGTCCCCGTCGAATCGGGGCTTGGGGAAGGACACGGTGGCGTCGAGGATCGTGTACGAGCGAGGATCGCGCGCGAGCGTCTCGGCGTCGATGAGCACTTCTTCGGCTCGTGACGCGTGGTCGTGCACCGTGCATCCTTTCGTCGATCTCTGCTGTGTTCGGGACGACGATATCGTATACGCAAGTATTCGTGTGTCGCCGGTGGCATAATCGGCGGACACACCGGATCAGGACACGGGGGCGTACATGACCGAGCAGGACACCGCGGCAGACCTGGGGAACTCACTCCTCGTGGAGCCGCCGACCGGGCGCGACGACCAGACGTCCAAGCAGTACCTCCGTCTGCGCTCGGACATCCTCGCCGGCAAGTTCCCCCAGGGAGCCGCGCTGCACGAGACGCAGCTCAGCGAGACCTACGGAGCGTCCCGGACGCCGATCCGGGAGGCGCTGAACTGGCTCGCCCACGACGGGCTGCTCGAGCGTGCAAATCGCGGTTTCCGCGTGCGCTCGGGGACGGCCGAGGACGTGATCGAAATCTATGCTGCGCGGGTGGCGCTGGAATCGGAGGCTGCCGGGGCCGCTGCGATCCGGCACACCGACCTGGATCTGGCGAGGCTCGAGCGGCTTCACGATTCCTGTTGCGGTGCGACGGGTGAGGCTGCGGTGCGGACCGGGAACTTCCGGTTCCACGAAGCTCTGTGGCAGGCGGCGCACAACTCGACGATCACGTCGCTACTGGTGCGGTTGACCACTCAGCTGCGGATCTACGATTCCGGCCCGCCGTCGAACTACGGCGAGCCCGACGTGCTCAACGACGAGCACGAGCAGATTCTCGACGCGCTCCGGGCACGGGACGAGACCGCGGCCCGCGAGCACATGCGCGCACACCTCGAGCGCAGCCGTGAGCAGCGCATCCGGTTGTTCGCGGGGAGCTAGCTACGGGCCGCGGCCCGGTCATTCATCCTCGGTCGACGCGTTCGCGCCGTCGTCCGCGAGAATTCGGTACAGTGCCTTCTTCGCGTCGGTGAGCACCTTGTGTGCCGCGGTGACATCGGCGTCGGTACCGCTCACGGCAACCGACCTCGCGGCGTGCTGCAGCCCGTGGAGGGCGGCCCGCAGATCGGGTGTCTCGGCTTCGCGGGTGTGCCCCTCGAACGGATCGATCGGTGTGTTCTCCGGGTCGTCGAGATGGGCGCGCCCCTCGTCGGTCAAGGAGACGAGCTTGCGTCCGCCGTCCTTGTAGACCGCGACGAGCCCTTCGTCCTCGAGTTGCGCGATGGTCGGGTAGATCGCTCCCGGGCTGGGACGCCACGCGCCACCGGTGCGGTCGGCGATCGCCTGCATGAGTTGGTATCCGTGCATCGGTTCGTCGGCGAGCAGCATCAGGACGGCCGCGCGTACGTCGCCGCGCTGTGCGCGACCGCGCCGTCCGCCGTGGATCGGGTGTCCGCGATGCGGGCGGCCGTGAGGTCCTTCTCCTCGATGGTGCGGTCCACCGCGTCGTGGGCCGTCCGGTTCGAACGGGCCGCCCGGGAAGAGATCGGAATCGATGGAGTTGCGGCGTCGGCCGCGGGGGTTTCCATGAGTGCGCATGATGCGTTCTCCTTCGTTGTAGTGACACGATCAAGATAGAACGCGATATATCGTTAGTCAAGGTTTTCGATATGAAGTCGAGCACCCGCCGTCCTGTGCCACGTCCGAGACCAGGGAAAGTGCTGCCCTCGCCCGGACCGACCTGCTCGAGTGTCGGCCCACGCCGGTACTCTCGGCGCGTGGCCCTGTACCGGAAATATCGACCCGCGACCTTTGCCGAGGTGGTGGGGCAGGAGCACGTCACCGTCCCGCTGAGCACCGCCCTCGATTCCGGGCGCATCAACCACGCCTACCTGTTCTCGGGCCCTCGCGGTTGCGGCAAGACGTCGTCTGCTCGCATCCTCGCCCGATCGCTCAACTGCGCGGAAGGTCCGACCTCCACGCCGTGCGGAAAGTGCCCGTCGTGCATCGCGCTCGGGCCTGGCGGCGGCGGGAACCTCGACGTCACCGAACTCGACGCCGCGAGTCACGGCGGCGTGGACGACACACGCGAACTCCGCGACCGCGCGTTCTACGCCCCGGCCGAGTCCCGGTATCGCATCTTCATCATCGACGAGGCCCACATGGTCAGCACGCAGGGCTTCAACGCCCTGCTCAAGATCGTCGAGGAACCGCCCGAGCACCTCATCTTCGTGTTCGCGACCACCGAACCCGAGAAGGTGCTGCCGACCATCCGGTCGCGTACCCACCACTACCCGTTCCGGTTGCTCGCCCCGACCGCCATGCGCGGTCTGCTCGAGGAGATCTGCACGCGCGAGAACGTGCCGGTCGCCGACGCGGTCTATCCGCTGGTGATTCGCGCCGGGGGTGGCTCTCCCCGCGACTCGCTGTCGGTGATGGACCAGTTGCTGGCCGGCGCCGGTCCCGAAGGCGTTACCTACGAGCGCGCCCTGGCGCTTCTCGGGGTCACCGACGTCGCCCTCATCGACGAGGCGGTCGACGCGCTCGCCGCTGCCGACGGCGCGGCGCTGTTCGGCACCGTCGAGAAGATCATGGACGCCGGTCACGACCCGCGGCGGTTCGCAGTGGATCTACTCGAACGGTTCCGCGACCTGATCCTCATGCGTACCGTCCCCGACGCTCCCGAGCGCGGCCTGATCGACGTCCCAGGCGACGTCCTCGAGCGGATGCGCGACGAGGCGTCGCGGATCGGCCCGGCCACGCTCACCCGCTACGCCGAGATCGTCCACGCCGGGCTGGGGGAGATGCGAGGCGCCACCGCGCCGCGACTGCTCCTTGAGGTCATGTGCGCCCGCATGTTGCTCCCCGCCGCCTCCGATACGGATTCGGCTCTGTTGCAACGGCTCGAGCGGCTCGAACAGGGCATGGTGACGGCACGTCCGGCCGCCGCACCCGCCGCTGTCCCGGCACGCGAGACGGCGGCAGAGGTCGCCGCCCCGCCACAGCCGGCCGGAGCGCCCGACGGAGCCGCGACACGGTTCCAGCGTCCGTCTCAGCGACAGGCCCCGCCCGCTCCGCAAGCCGGCACCACGGCTCCGCCCGCGCCCGCTGCGCCCGTTCCTGCAGCAACTCCCGCGCCTCAGCAGCAGCCGACGCCGGAACCGCAGTCGCAGTCCGTACCGGAACAGCCGGCGCCGTCCGCGACGCCGCCGCGAGAAGACATGGACGGGAGCGGACAGGCTGAAGGTCCGTCCACCCCGGACGTTTCCGGTGCACCTGCCGAGGCTGTCCCGCCACCCGCGCGAACCCCGGAACCGGTTGCCGCGCAGGCCGTATCGCCGCAGGCGCCGGAGACCCCCGACGCCGCGCCGGCCGGACCCGACGCCGCCGCGATCCGCGCGGTGTGGTCCGAGGTGCGGGCGAAGGTGCGCGACCGCAGCCGCACCGTCGAGGTGATGCTGTCCGGCGCGACCGTGCGCGAGGTCGACGGTCGTCGCGTCGTGCTCGTCCACGACTCTGCGCCACTGGTCAAGAGACTGGCCGAAGCCCGCAACGCGACCGTGATCGCCTCGGCGCTCGGCGACGTGTTCGGCGGCACGTTCGATGTGACGTGCGTGCACGGGTCCGCTCCGGCCGTACCCGTCAAGGCGGCCCCCGCACAAGCGCCCTCGCGGCAGACCGGCCAGCCCCGGTTCTCCCGTCCGAGTCAAGCGAAGCAGGCTCCGGCGCCCTCGCCGGCGTCGACCGCGCCGTCGGGCACTCCGCAGAATGCCCCCGCGACCCGTCCCGACGACGACATTCCGCCGCCCGAGGCCCCCGATCTGCCCGACGACCTCGGACCCGAGCCCGGCTATGTGCCGCTCGCGCGCCCGGATCCGTCGGCGGTGACGCCCGAGGACGTCGAGCAGATGTTCGCCGAAGCGGCCACGCCCGGCGATCCGTCGGCCCGGCGCGACCCCGAAGAGGTCGCGATCGAATTGCTCGAGGACGTCCTCGGCGCGAAGAGGCTCGACGAGAAGTAGCCGCGGGATCGAGACGGCCGGCAGGAAGGGCGTGTGATTCCCGCCCAACGGCGGGTCACGATGCCGGAGCTGTGTTCCAGAACGCCTGAAGCTTCTCTGCGGTCACCACGGTGCCGAAGTTCTGTGCGACAACGGCCACGGATGCGTCGTGTGCCGCTCGGCTGTATGTCGCGGCGCAGTCGTCGACGAGGGAGACCCAGTACTCGTGGAACAGCGCGTTGCGGAGGCTCGACTCGACGCAGACCTCGGTGGCAACGCCGGTGAACAGTAGCGAATCGATTCCGAGGGAGCGCAACGTGAGGTCGAGGTTGGTGCCTACGAACGCGCTGAACCGATTCTTCGTGATCACCACGTCCCCTTTCCGAGGAGCGACGCCGTAGAAGTCCGCTCCTGGCGTGCCTGTCCGGCAGGTGATTCCGGTGCGGGCCGCATCGGGTCCGTCGCCGAGACGTCCGAGCCACTGGCGGGTATCGGTTGTCTCGTCGTGCTCGGTGCGGACAAAGATCACCCGCACTCCCGCTGTCCGGGCGGCCGCGATCAGGTCGTCCAGGCGTGGTGCCATCGCAACTGCGGCGGTGACGTCGAAACCCTTGCGGGCCAAAGATCCATCCGGGGAACAGAAGTCGTTCTGCATGTCTATGACGATCAGAGCGCACCGCGCAGGATCGTAGCGAAACGGTACCGAGTCCATAAGCTTCCTCTTTCGTCTCTCGTCTGTGGGGCGGGAAAACTTCGATCAGAAGATGAAGATCGCGACCGTCGTAGCGAGGAGCAGTCCGGCCATGACGGGCACAACGAGGTGGCGCACCAGTTCCGTCACCGGTATCCGGCAGAATCCCGCGACGACCACCAGCGACGACCAGATCACCAGGGTGCCACCGCCTGTCCACGTGGCCCCGTTCTGTGCGATCGCTGCCAAAGTCGCAGTGTCCATTCCCGATTGCGGAGCCAGAGCCGCGGCCAATCCACCTGTCAGCGGGAGGCCGGCCCATCCTGACCCGTCGAGACCGATCGCCATGCCGATGAAGAGCATGCTGAACGCCACGAATGCACCGTTGTCGGGAATGTACGGCTGCACCATTTCGACGGTGTCGAAGAGGAATGCGGGAGGCGTGACGTCTTCGCCGAGACCGAGCACGGCGCCCGAGTAGTCGGGAATGCCGATGTACACGAAACCCGCGATCGGGAGAATGATCCCCATGGCCTTGAACGCGTAGGACAGGCCGTCGATGAAATGCGTGGCGCAGAATTCGAGAGCATCGGCCCGGCGCGAGGTGACCGTAACCAGCGCCATGAGCACGAGTGCCGCGCCGCCGACGAGAGATGCACCCGCGCCGTCCTCCCAGGGCACGAGATCGGTGAAACGCCCGACCAGCATGTAGACCAGGACCGCTGCGAACGCCGCCGGTACGCCGATAGCCCACGCGCGGGTGAGTTGCGGCCGATCGGTAATCCTCACGTCGTCGTCCTCGACGCCCGGAAGTTCCACCTCCAGAACTCCTGCGGAAGTTGCAGATCCTGCCGGACCGGACGCGTCGGTGACGCCCCTTTCGGGGCCGACACCCGAATGCACTTCGGCGAGTGCAGTTCCGGAGCCGTCGATGGTGTCGTCCGTTTCGGCGTCCGGTTGGATGTCGGAATCTGCGGACGCTCGCATCCGGGGACGGACACTGAGTACGTAGGCGAGTACCGCGGCGGTGATCCCTACGATCAGGGAGATCACCAGTGCGCGGTCGGCGATGTCGTCCGCCGGAACGCCCGCACCGCTCGCGGAAATCGACGGTGCCAGACCGATCACGTAGTCGGACGCGATGGACATTCCCTGTCCGGAGATCGCGAGGGCAACCGCCGCGCCGAGCGGTGGCAGGCCGACCTTGAGCGCTGCAGGGAGGAGAACCGCACCGATCAGGGCGAGTGCCGGAGTGGGCCAGAAGAACAGGGAGAGAAGATACGTGAAGCCGAACAGGACGAGGTATGCGACGCGGCCGTTCACCATCCACCTGCTGACCGGACGCACCATCAGATCGTCCGAGCCGATGGCGCGCATCGCTGCGAGCAACGAGGTCACCGCGGCGATGACGATGAAGATCTCGAACAGGGCGGTACCGGACGTGATGGTCGCCCGGAACACCGACATGATCGCGTTCGGGACGCTGCCACTGAATGCGAAGGCCGTAGCGAACGTCGCGACGATCGCAGGGATCATGACGTTCTTGCGTAATGCCATCGCCGCGATCAACGACGCGAGGCCCAGCAGAAACACGAGGTGTGCAGCGGTCACGTACGGCTCCTTCTATCGAACTCGCACAGCGAGTGAGGAAATGGAGGCCGGGCCGTGCAACGACGTTCCCGTCGATCATGTGTCGCCCGGTGTCGCACGATATTGATCGCCGGAAAACCCCTCGTCAACGGCGAAAGGGGCTATGAGGAGGCCGGTTTGATGTGCACCTTGTTCGAAGTGTGACGCTCGTGTTGCACGCGGGTCAGCGAACTGTGGCGGTGAGGGCGATCTCGACCGGCGCGCCTCCCGGGAGGGCGTACACGCCGATAGCGCTGCGCGCGGGCAGGTTCGCCGGCCCGAATTCGTCGGCGATGACATCCGACGCACCGTCGGCTACGGCAGACAGCGTGGTGAATCCGTCGGCGGCGGCGATGTACACCACCATCTCGACCGGACGAAAGCTCCGGCCGGAGGGAAGCACCGACTGAACCGCTGCGAGTGCGTTGCGCACGGCCAAGCCTGCCGCGTTCTGCGCCTCCGCTACCGTCACCTCCGCACCGACCCTTCCGGTGACGGTGAGTGTTCCATTGCGCCGCGGCGTCATTCCCGCCGTCCGGATGGTGTCGCCGGCCAGTACCGCCGCGACGTAGCGGCCCTGCGGCGCCGGAGCCGAACCCGCCTCCGATGCAGTCTCATTCGACACCGAGAGCAACTCCTTCCTGACGGGGATCGCTGCCGCCGCGCAGCACGCCACGCTCGTCGAGCGAGATGATCTGTGCACTGCCTTCGGCGCCGTACTCGTCGAGAACTGTCGTCCGGTGGCCCATGGCCTCCAACGAGCGCCGAATCTCTTCGGGGACACGTGCTTCGATCCGCAACGCCGGAGCTCTGCCGAGGGTGTCGGCGTCGGAGCCGGGGAATACCGTGAATCGTGGCGCCTCGACCGCCTGCTGGGGATCGAGTCCGTGATCGAGCAGATGCGAGAGCAACTGCATGTTCCATTGCACCTGGCCGTCGCCACCCGGCGTATTGCCGGCGTGCATCAGCCGCCCGTCGCTACCGGTGACGATCCATGCGTTGAGCGTGTGCAGGGGCTTTCGTCTCGGCGACACCTCGTTCGGATGACCGTCGATCAGATACGCACCGCGCCCGAGCCGGTTGTTGAGGACGATGCCGGTTCCCGGCACCGTGAACTTCGCCCCGAACGTGAACGCGAGCGAATGGATGAAGGACACGGCTCGCCCTTCGCCGTCCACGGCGACGAACGATGTCGTATCGCCGTCCGACACGGAGAAGGCCCCAGCGGGTTCACCCCGCTCTGCGAGCCGTGCTCTGCCCGCACCGATGTTCGCGGGAGCGAGTGTCCTCTCGGCGCCGTCGTTCTCGGAATTGCACCAGCGCAGGCGGTCTTCGAAGGCGATTGTTGCCGCCCGCGCCATTCGGTCGATGGCCGAGGCGCTCAACCAGTCTTCCGTGCTCAGCTCGCCGTCGCACAGCGCGGCTTGTTGCAACACCATCCATCCGGGTGTCGGCAACGGAGTCTGGTGCACCGTCACATCGGCATACGTCCCGGTCAGCGCACCTTCGGCGGGCACCACGGCACACGCTTGCCATTCGTCACCGGTGAACGGTGCCCCGGAATCCGTGACGGCAGCGACGCATCGTTCGGCCAGGGCGCCCGTATAGAAGGATCCGGGGTCGCGGGCGAGAATGCGGATCGTGTGCGCCAGGTCCTGCTGAGGCAGGCGATCACCGACGCGTGGGACGGCACCTCCCGGCGTATATACCGATGCGAGCCCGGCGTCCGCGCGGATAGCGTGCAGCGCGGCCCGGACGTCGGCGCGGGTTTTGGCGGAGCAGGGGAGTCCGTGTTCGGCGATGCGTGCGGCGGGTTCCCACAAGTCGGCCAACGGCATGCTCGCCCCACGCTCGTGCAGCGCGGCGAGAGCCGCCGGCGCGCCGGGCACCGCGACGGCGAGTGCGCCGTCCAGCGGAATCGCCGAGAGGTTCCTGTCGCGGTAGAAGTCCGGCGTGCCTCCGTCGGGTCCGTACCCGCTGCCGTTGACGGTCCATACGGAACCGTCCGGCTCTCGCACCACGGCGAACGCGTCGCCGCCGATCCCGCATTGTCCGGGCAAGGTCAGCCACGTGACCGCGGCCATCGCGAGCGCCGCGTCCACCGCGTTGCCACCGTCGGCGAGTACCCGTGCACCCGCCTGGCTCGCGAGCGGATGACTCGAGGCGACCAGGCCACCCGTCGCGAGGGTCGCCGGGCGGATGCTCCGCAACGTCATGCCGACCGCATCCGACGCCGGCGAGGACCTTCCGGGGGCTCGGTGGGATCGATGCCGACGAAGATCTCGCCGTCGCGTTCTTCACAGGGATACGTCTTGATGGGCTCGGTCGCCGGCGGGCAGATGGGCTCACCGGTCTCGAGATCGAACGCGCTTCCGTGGCAGGAACATCCGATTCCGTCCTGGACCAGCTTCCCGGACGACAGCAGGCAGTCGAGGTGGGAGCAGTAGTTGGACGTCGCATACGCTTTGCCGTCGAGCCGGGAGATGGCGAACTCGTAGTCGTCGGCGTAGAACCGGCGAACGATACCTTCGGTTACCTGCCCGGAACGGGCCACTCGCTTGAACTCCATGGTCTTTCCTCCAGGCATGTGGTGTACAACCTTGCTTAGCGTCAGGCTTCGGGCGCGAGATATACGGTTTTCTCGGATTGGTAGAACTGCATGAGCGTCGGGCCCGCCTGCTCCTTGAAAGTCTGGGTGCTCGACTGTTTGTATCCGCCGAACGGAGCGTTCATCGCCATCCCCGTGGTGGGCTGATTGACCTTCACCAGCCCCGTGCGGGATCCGGCGACGAACCGGTGAGCATCGGAGAGATTCTTCGTGACGACCGAGGCGCTGAGCCCGAACGCCACGTCGTTCGCCAGGGTGAGCGCTTCGTCGAACGAAGCCGCGCGCTGGAACGCCAGCACTGGGCCGAATATTTCGTCGGTCAGCAGTCGCATCCCGGGAGAGGTGTCGGCGAACACCGTCGGCCGGACGAAGAAACCGTTGCCGAGTGCTTCATCCGCACAGCGCATTCCGCCGCACACGAGGCGGGCACCTTCGTCGACACCGATCTTCACGTATTCGAGGAACTTGGCCAGCTGCGCCGAGCTCGCAAGCGGCCCCATTACGGCGTCGGCGCCGATCCCGACAGTCAGCGCTTCGGTGCGGGCCACAACTTTGTCGAGCAACACGTCATGGATTTCGTCGACGGCGACGACCCGGCTGGTGCCGGTGCACGCTTGGCCGGACAGGCCGAAGGCGCCCTTGAGGATGAGCGCCGCAGCAGCATCGAGATCGGCATCTGCGAGCACCACGACCGGGTTCTTTCCACCCATCTCCAATTGCACCCGGCGTTCCGGACCGATGCTGCGGTGGATCGACCGCCCGACAGCGGTGGAACCTGTGAACGTCACTGCTGCGACCCGTTCGTCTTCGACGACAGCAGCACCTGCTTCGCCTCCGCCCTGGACGAGTGCGATCGCGCCGGCGGGGAGTCCTCCTGCGAGCAACGCCTCGACCAGACGTTGCCCCATCAGTGGTGTGATCTCGGATGGCTTGAACAGGACGGTGTTTCCCGCAGCCAATGCCGGGCCGAGCTTGCGAGAGGGAATGTTGAGCGGGAAATTCCACGGGGTGATGGCGCCGACGATCCCGATCGGCTCACGCACGGTGTACACGGTCATCGGTGGCGGCGAGGGGTAGGTCGAACCCGTCGCGCGGGCGGCTTCACCGGCGTAGAACCGCAGGTTCATCGGTGTGCGGCTCACCTCCATGGTGGCCTCTGCCCGTGTCTTGCCCTCCTCACGGATCAGTTCTTCGACGAGGGAGTCTGCCTGCGCGGCGAGGTGGTCTGCCGCGGCCTCCAGGATGGCGGCGCGGCGCTCGGGGGCGGTCGCGGCCCACTCGGGCGCGGCTTTGTCGAGCGCGTCGACAGCATTGCGCACGTCGACTGCATCCGAGTCGGGAAATACTCCGACGAGGTCGGTTTCGTCGGCGGGGTTGCGGCGCTCGAAAACCGCACCGGATGCTGCCGGTACCCAGCGCCCGTCGATAAGGTTCAGGCCGGTGATCGTCATGCGGGCTCCACTTCTTCGTACATCTCCCACAGGTCGGTGTCTTCGTCCGCGAGGCGAGCAGCGTCGACCTGCCGGCCGAGGAGTTCGCGGGCAGCCATGATGTCTTCGCCGCGGTCCATGGCGAATGCCGCGGTGAGGGTGTCTCCCGCGAGATAGAAGACGGAGAACTCGCCCGTTTCGATGTCACCGCGGGTCACGAAGTCTGTTGTGCCTGCGAATGTTCCGGCGAACTGAATGTTCGTATCGTACTGGTCGGACCAGAACCAGTGCGGATCGTCGGAGAGCGAGGTGCGTCCGACGATCGTGTCGGCGACGACACCCGATTGCCGGCTGGCGTTGTCGAAATGTTCGACGCGGATGTGCCGCCCCGCTCGGGGTGAGAAGCGATTCGCGACATCACCCGCCGCGTAGACGTTCGGGATCGAGGTGCGGCCGTGTACGTCGACGACGATGCCGTTGTCGACAGGCAGGCCGCTCGCGGCTGCGACCTCGGTGTTCGGGACGATGCCGATGCCGACGACCGCTGTGTCGGCCTCGATCGTGTCGCCGTCCGTCGTGGTGACGCACACGCCCCGGTCGGACGTGGTCACGGCAGCGACACCGGTGCCGGTGCGCAGGTCGATACCGTTGCGGCGGTGCAGGTCGGCGCAGTATCCGCCGACCTGTGGGCCGAGGATGCTGCCGAGGAGATTCGTGCTCTGTTCGACGACGGTCACGTCGACCCCGAGCGATCGCGCTGTCGCGGCGATCTCGAGTCCGATGAAGCCGCCACCGACGACGATCAGCCGTGACCCGGAGACGAGGCGCGGTGCTAGAGCGAGGGCGTCGTCGAGTGTGCGCAGATAGTGGACGAGGTCGGGCCGGGAACCCGTCGACTCGATGGTCCGGGGTCGGCCGCCGGTTGCGAGAACGACTGCGTCGGCCGCGACCGATCCGCCGTCGATTTCTACGGCCCCTGTCGTGGGGTCGATGCGGCGCACGGTGACTCCGGTCCGGACGTCGATGTCGTTGGCGTCGAGCCACCGCGGCGTGAACAGCGAGAGCGACTCGGCAGGCTCACGACCCGCGAGGAATTCCTTGGACAGCGGCGGGCGCTGGTACGGAGCGTGAGGTTCGTCGCCGAGCAGGACGATGCGGCCGTCGAAGCCCCGGCGACGCAGGGTGCGTGCGACACCGGCGGCCACCTGGCCGGCGCCGACGGTAACCACGGTACGAACGGTCATGTGGTGCCTTCCTTCTCGGGAGTGTCGACGTCGCGTCGCGCGGCGAGGGCGATATGGACGGTGTCCCCGTCGACGAGAACCGGGTATGTCGGCTGGCAGATGTCCTGGTCCTCTTCGTATCCGGTGTCGAGGTCGAACCGCCATTGGTGCCCGGGGCAGATCACCCGTCCGTGGAGCAGGGTGCCTTTCGCGAGGGAGCGGTCCTGGTGAACACACAGGTCGGCGAAGGCGTAGACGCGGCCGTCCGTGTGGAAGAGCGCGATCGCGAGACCTTCCACTTCCACTCGCAGTTTGCGGCGGCGGGTCAGTTCTTTCATGGTGGCGACGGCAACCCACGTCTGTGGGCCTGCGCCGGTGCTCGTGGCGTCGGTGGACATGGTTCTCCTGTCGCTCGTGCAGAGGGGAGCGGGAGTCCGGTGGGGGCTCCCGCTCCCTGCTCGCGGTCGTGCGTCACCGGCCGCCCGCCGGTAGTGGGTCAGACGGATGCCAGTTCGAGGTCCGACGCGACGTAGGAGTCGTACAGGCCCTTGGTGTACGAGAAGCGCATCTCCGCACCCCACCGCACGAGCTGCAGGCAACGCTGCTGCAACTGGGGTGTGTCGGCGCAGTCCAGGACGATCTGGTAGCCGCGCTCACCGTGGACGACGTCGGACGTGATGTGCAGATCGAAGAATTCGATCTCGTCCTCGGTGAAGCCGTAGACCTCGCGAAGGGGGACGATCTGCTTCTTGTAGATGCTCGGCACCTGGGACTCGAGGCCGACGACCAGCGCCGCGGTGGCGACCACGAAGTGTTCACGCTGGGAGACCGCGTAGCACCACGCCTGGAGCCCGCGGGTCACGGCGTTCATGTTGTTCGGGTCTTCGACGCGTTCCTTCGTGGTGCCGCAGGCTTCCGCGAACTTGATGAGGAGATCGGTGTGCCGGATGTCGGCGAGTTCCTCCTCGTACATGTTCTGAAGGGTGAAATCCTTCGCGTCGGTGTAGTGGTCGGGTGTGTTGGAGTAGATGTTCGCGAGGTAGTCGGCGAAGGGGCCCACGTAGTGGTAGTGGTTTTCGGCCCAGCGGGCGAAGTGATGCTTCTCGAGCTTGCCCTCGGCCCACGCCTTGCTGAACGACGCGTTCTTGGCTTCTCGTCCCTTGATGGCATTTTCGAGTGCGGCGCGGAATTCGTCGCGTCCGAGCAGTTCGGTCATGAGATGTGCCTTTCACAGGTGGTCGTACGGTCGATACCGTCCTGGAATGTCCCGCGACGTTGCGGATCCGAAAACCGGGCTGATACAGCGAGTTTCGGTGTGACGAGCCTAAAGGCGTAAGAAGGGATGCGGCCATGGCCACAATGGCCGGAAGAGACCGCTTTCCGGGTCGATGTGCACTGTCAGTGCGTGCCGGCTGCGACCAGCGCATCGAATTCGGCGAGCATTGCGGCCCCGACGGCCTTGTCCTGCTCCCCGTTTCCGCCGCTGATCCCTACCGCACCGACGATCTGACCGTCGTAGACGAGAGGAAACCCGCCGACGAAGATCGCGAACTTGCCGGGGAGCATGTGACTGATCCCGAATGCTTCGTTGCCCGGGAGCGCCGGGCCGCCCGGCGCCTCGTTGAACAAGTGGGTGGCGCGCTCGTGGCCTGCAGCCGTGAATGCCTTGGCGATCGCGATGTCGACTCCGGTCAGGCGTGCTCCGGGGAGTCGGTGCAGCGCGATGACATTCGCGCTTTCGTCGCAGACGCACAACGTCTGCTTGACACCGATTTCTTCGGCCTTCGCGCGTCCGGCGGCGAGCAGGGGCAGTGCGTCGTCGAGAGTGATTCGGTGAATTCGATGCATGGTTCTCCACTTCGGGGTCGAGGTCGGAACGGTCCTTGCGAACGAGTGCCCGAATGGGCGGAAGGGCGTCGGGTCGAGAGGCTCGCTGCCGGGGGCGTGGCATATTTCTAACAGCGCACCGCGCACAGTGGGAGGGTCAATATCACCGCGAAGGCGGCGTGGTCGGTGTACACACTGCACATGTTCCGGGTAGGTGTGTCTCTGGTAGCTCATGTAGGAAGTGCATGACGTCGGAATCGGTCCGGCGTCCTCACCCTCGATGGAAGCAGGTCGCCGTGGAACCGAGCCCCCGCTTGACCGTCCGTGGTCTTCTCGATGAACCGCTGATGGCGGACGCTCGCATCGTGCAGGGAGACGACGCTCTCGACCGGGCACTGACCTGGGTGCTGCCCCTCGGCGAAGTGGTCGGCAGGTACGACGAACTGGCAGGTGTCGCTGTGTACGTGCGTCCCGAGATGCTGGTAGCCAATCTGCAGGCCGTATCCGCGGTCGCTGCGCGCGGTGCGGCATGCCTCGTCGTGGACGGCGCGCTCCCCGCCACGATCGCCTCCTGGCCGCCGGGTCTGCCTGCCGTGGAACTCGACCTGCCCGTCGGTTTCGCTGCGCTCAACAGGCTGCTCGCCGAGCGCTCCCTGATGCAGGAAGTGCACGTCATGCGGTATTCCGCTCATGTGCATTCCGTGCTCGCGGGTCTGCTTCACCGCGGTGCCGGGCTCACCCTGCTGATCAAGGAGGTGTCATCGCTCGCACAGCATCCTGCGGTGGCGCTCGATGCGCGTGGTCATGCTGTGGCACATCATGGCATCGACCCGGCGTCGATCGACGAGATCGCCGAGCGTATCCGCGCCGCATCCGGGGCGGCGTCACCGGACGCAAGAGGCCACCACGACACGCGGGTGATCGAGGAGAGAGTCGCCGGCGTGCACTGGACGTGTACCGCAAGCGCCATCCGCCTCGGCAAACGCTTCGAGGGATGGGTGGTGGTTCTGGCCGGCGGTTCCGCACCCGGCCCGCACGACCTCGCCCGGCACGCGGTGGTGACTGCCCAGGCAACCGCAATCATCGGTTCGGAGATGTTGCGCCAGCGCAGCGTCGACGAAGCGGAGGAGCGTGCGCGGGGCGACTTCGTGCAGGCGCTCGTACACGGAAGCTTCGCCAGTCGGCACGACATGCAGGCTCGCGCCGAGTACCACGACATCGACCTCACCTCGACCTTCGCGGTATTCGTCGCCCCGGGATACGACGAGAATCCGACCGTGTCGGGCGCCGAGGGACCAGGTGGGTTGCTTCGGCTCGCCCGCTATGCGGCGAGCGTGCTTCCGCACCCGTCTGTCCGTTCGTACGTCACTGTCATCGGTGACGTACTCGTGGTGGTGCGCTCGCTTCGGTACCGCGATGCGCGCGACACCGAGGCCGAGATCGCCGAGTTCGCGGATGCCGTCTCGGCCGATTTGTCGCGTCGTCGTGGTCGTCCGGTGCCGGTCGCGCACGGGACTCCCGCCGCGGGCGCCGACCAGATCCGCGAGAGCTATCGGCAGGCTCGTGTGGCTCTCGGGATCGGGCAGCGGATGGGGATGTCGGGTTCGGTTTCGTACCACGACCTGCGTGGATACGGCGTCCTCGAACTCGTCGCAGAGACGGAGCGGAGCAGGCGGTTCGTCGAGGACGTACTCGGTTCGCTCCGGCCCGGCAGCGATCTCTACGACACGCTCGTGGCTTATCTCGGCGCCGGTGGCAACGTCAATGCGGCCGCACGTGAACTCGACGTCCACCGGAACACGATGTTGTCGAAACTGGACCGGATTTCACGCGCGATGGAGATGGATGTCCGAACCCCCGAGAACCAGTTCACGGCGTGGCTCGCCATCCGTCTGGAACTCCTCGACCACCTCCACACCGCGGTGGAGCGCGAAATCAACTATCTCTGAGCACATCCACTGTCGCTGTGGCGTCCTCCACGTCCTCGGGGTCGCGTCCGAGGAACGTGGCGGCGAACGCGCTGCCGACGACCAGCGCGCAGACGACGAAAACGACAGTGACAGACCAGGACCCGAGCCCGATGGTCACCCAGGCCGCACCGACGGCGGAACCACCGAAGCGGATCAGGTTGAACACTCCGAGTCCGGTTCCCTGTGCCCCGGCGGGGGATCGGGTGGATCCCGCGGCGGCGGGGGTCTGCACGGCAGCGATTCCGGCTCCGGTCACCGCGAGTACGCCGGCGACCAGCCACGGATCCGGATCGTTCGCGCCGAGAACGGCCGCCAGCGCACATTGGGTGACAGCGAGGACTGTCAATCCGCATCGCAATACCCGCCGAGCACCGATCCGGTCCGTGATGCGCCCGATCAGCGGGGCCAGGACGGCCATGACTGCGGGAAGGGAGAACAGGATCATTCCGGCCGTGGTTGTGGACACGCCTGTTGCCGAAAGCCGTAACGGAACTGCGAGAAGAGCGGTTCCGAGACAGAACATCTGAGCGAACGAAGCCACCGAACTTCGCGCGAAGCGGCTTTCGGTGAGCAGTCGTACGTCCACGAACGGCACACGCACGCGCAGGCAGTGGACCACGAACCAGACGAGCACGAGGGCCGACAACGCGAGGCTCGCCCACGCCACGCCCACCGGGACTCCTGATTGCCCGAACATGCTGAGACCGAGAACAATTCCCGCAGAGCCAGTGGTGAGAGTGGCTGCGCCCGGCACGTCGAGTCGCATCGGGCGTCCCGGGAATGCCGGAATCCAGCGCAACGTTCCCGCGAACCCGATCAGAGCGATGGGGATCAGCGGAACGAAGACCCAACGCCATCCCCAGTTGCCCGCGATGAGTCCCCCGAGGGAGGGGCCGATGGCCTGCCCGATTCCGTTGACCGTCGCCCACGCGCCCACTGCGCGGGCGCGACGCTGCGGTCCGAACAACCAGGCGAGTAGTCCCATCACCGCCGGCGCGAAGGCCGCGGCGGCGACACCGCCGAGTGCACGCCACCCGATCAGGATTTCGAGACTGGGTGCTGTCGCTGCTCCGGCGGCGCACACCGCGGTTCCGAGCAGGGCCGCGCAGTACACGCGACGCCGGCCGAAACGATCACCGATGTACCCCGCGAGCGGCATCGACGCCGCGAACGTGAGCAGGAAGGCGACGGCGAGCAACGCGCCGTCCTCCAGCGACGAATCGAAATGCGAAAGGATCTGTGCCAGAGGCACGTTGATGATGTTGTTGCTCAAGGTTCCGACGAGCGTCCCCGCGAGCAGTGCAGACAGTGCGAGCGGGGTGCCTGTGTCGGCGCCGTCCGGCGATGCCGGAGGTGCCTCGGTGCGTGTGGTCATCGAACTCCTGGAAACAGTCGAACTGCACGGCATCATCGAGCCGTTCGTTTCCACTCTCGCACCGGAACCCGAGTGCGTGCATCAGCGTCACCGGGACAAGCGGCACAGCCCGAACGCCTGGATGCGGGCACTGTGCACATGCTCTTCACCGGACGGTTGCGAAACCGTGTTCCGACACGTGTCCGTAGCACTTTTTCACAAACGCGCGATCGGATGACACGGAATCGTAAAAAAGGAACACAGTGCACAAGTAGCGTTCCGGCCGGTGTGCATGGTTCGCGTTGACCGTGCCTGGAAGAGCACGGAAAGTTCCACGGAGACAAGCCCGCTCCATTCCGCTCTCCTGTTGAAGGACATGCATGGACGTACAACTCACGGCTGCCCATTGGGTCTATCTCGCCGGCATACTCGTCATCCTGGCCACCATGGCCCTGCGGAAGAACATCGTCGTTCCCGCTGTCGTCGCAACGTTCCTCACCGCGTTGGTGTTCTCCGGCAGTATCGTCACCGGGCTTTCGTCGATCTTCAACGCGAGTCTGGTGGCGGCGAAGGAACTGTTCAATATCTTCCTCATCATCGCGATGGTCACCGCGATGCTCGGAGCGCTGCGGCAGCTCGGGGCCGACCGGATGATGGTCGCGCCGTTCCGGCGAGTCATGCGGGCGGGAACGAGCAGTTTCCTCGTGCTCGCCGCCGTCACCTACGTGATCTCCCTGTTCTTCTGGCCCACCCCTGCCGTCCCGCTCGTCGGTGCGGTGCTCATTCCTGTCGCCATCCGCGCGGGTCTGTCTCCGCTGTCCGTGGGCATGGTCATTGCCATCTGCGGTCAGGGCATGGCGCTGTCGTCCGACTACATCATCAAGGTCGCCCCCGGGATCTCGGCGTCGGCCGCCGGCGTGGACGCCGATGCGGTGGCCGACAAAGCTCTCGTGCTGTCGCTCATCGTCGGCGGTACCGCACTCCTCATCACGTACTTCACGCAGAAGCGGACGTGGCGGACACCGTCTCCCGATCTGCTGACGGAGTGGGAAGCCGAAGCCGACAGCGGCATCGGTGAGGCTCCGTCGGCAGGCGATCCGGGCGGCCCGAAGGGCACCGGCTCGACGGGTCCGCTGCAACCCACGCCGCTGCAACCCACACCGCTACGACCTACACCGCTACGACCTACACCGATGGGACCACCGCCGGCCACCCGCGAGGCTGCAGGCACGGCGACGGCGGTGCTGGCGCCGCCGAAGACCGACGTGGGCACACACGATGTCGTGCAGTCGGAGAAGGAGCGGCACGGCACCGCGAAAGCATTCGCCATGCTTGTTCCGCTCGCCTACCTCACCTTCATCGTCTACCTGATGCTGGGCAAATTCACCGATGTCGTGCCACCTCTGAAGGGCGGCGAGGCCGCCGCGATCGTCGGCGGAATCGCGTCGCTCGTCCTGTTCGCGGCCGCAGCGTCGACGGACAAAGGCGGCTTCCTCGAAACCACATCCGATCACCTGGTCGACGGACTCGTATTCGCCTTCAAAGCCATGGGATGCGTGCTTCCCATTGCCGGATTCTTCTTCATCGGCAACCCCGACTTCGCCGCGCCGATCCTCGGCCTCTCGTCCGATGCGGCGGGACCGGCGATCCTGTTCGACCTCGTCACCTCGGTACAGGCACACCTTCCTCAAAGTGCCTTCGTCACTTCGTTCGGGATTCTGCTCATCGGTCTCGTCGCCGGGTTGGACGGATCAGGATTCAGCGGTCTGCCTCTCACCGGGGCGTTGGCGGGCGCGCTCGGGCCCGCAGTCGACGTAGATCCCGCGACGTTGGCAGCGATCGGGCAGATGGGCAACATCTGGTCGGGTGGGGGCGTGATCATCGCCTGGTCGTCGCTCATCGCAGTGGCCGGATTTGCGCGGGTGCCCGTCCTCGATCTCGCACGGAAATGCTTCCTGCCGGTGATGGCGGGTCTGGTGCTGTCGACCGTATTCGCGGTGCTCGTGTTCTGACGAAGGTCGCTCGGTTCGGTCACGGACCCCGATCGCTTCGGTCCTTACTGCTGTGGTCTGCATCTCCTACGGTTGTGGGAAGTTGGGCACCCACGGCCCGTTCGCGGGCCGTGGGTGCTGTTACTCCGCAAGCACGGGAAGGAACCTGCGCACTGTGACCACCGAGGCATTCATCTATGAAGCCATCCGAACACCACGCGGCCGAGGCAAGAAGACGGGGTCGTTGCACTCCGTCAAGCCGATCTCGCTGGTGACCGGCCTGATCGACGAACTGCGTGTCCGTTTCCCCGACCTCGACGAGAACCGCATCTCGGATCTCATCCTCGGTGTCGTGGGTCCGGTCGGCGACCAGGGTGCCGATATCGCCCGCACCGCCGTCACCGTCGCCAACATGCCCGCCACCACCGGTGGCGTCCAGATCAACCGCTTCTGCGCGTCCGGCCTCGAGGCCGTGAACATGGCTGCGCAGAAGGTCCGCTCCGGCTGGGACGAGCTGGTCCTCGCCGGTGGTGTCGAGTCCATGTCGCGCGTGCCGATGGGTTCCGACGGCGGCGCGTGGATGCTCGACCCCGCCACGAACTACGACAGCTACCTGGTGCCCCAGGGCATCTCGGCCGACCTGATCGCGACGATCGAGGGCTTCTCCCGCGAGGACGTCGACGCCTACGCCCTGCGTTCGCAGCAGCTCGCCGCAGCAGCATGGTCGGGTGGCTACTTCTCCAAGTCGGTCGTTCCCGTCAAGGACCAGAACGGTCTGACGATCCTCGAGCAGGACGAGCACATGCGTCCCGACACGACCCTCGAGGGTCTCGCCAAGCTGCAGCCGTCGTTCGCCTCGGTAGGCGAGATGGGCGGCTTCGACGCCGTCGCGCTGCAGAAGTACCACTTCGTGGAGAAGATCAACCACGTCCACCACGGCGGCAACAGCTCCGGCATCGTCGACGGCGCGGCACTCGTGCTCGTCGGCTCCGAGCAGGCCGGCCAGGATCTCGGTCTGACCCCGCGTGCCCGCGTGGTTGCGACGGCCACCTCCGGTGCCGACTCGACCATCATGCTCACCGGCCCGACGCCGGCCGCGCACAAGGTGCTCGCCGCTGCGGGTCTGACGGTCGACGACATCGATCTCTTCGAGATCAACGAGGCGTTCGCGTCCGTCGTCCTGAAGTTCCAGAAGGATCTGAAGATCCCGGACGAGAAGCTCAACGTCAACGGCGGCGCCATCGCGATGGGCCACCCGCTCGGCGCTACCGGCGCCATGATCACCGGCACCATGATCGACGAGCTCGAGCGCCGCGGAGCCAAGCGCGCCCTCGTCACCTTGTGCATCGGTGGCGGTATGGGCGTGGCCACCATCATCGAGCGCGTCTGATACCCGGAAGGATTCGAAACACAGTGACCGACAACATGATTTCTTGGGATCAGGACGCCGACGGCATCGTTGTGCTCACCCTGGACGACCCCAACCAGGGCGCGAACACCATGAACGCGCTCTACAAGTCCTCCATGAAGGCCACCGTCGACCGCCTGGTCGAGGAGAAGGACTCGATCACCGGTGTGGTGATCACGTCCGCGAAGAAGACCTTCTTCGCCGGCGGCGACCTCCGCAACATCATTGCGATCGGGCCGGACGACGCGCAGGCCGCGTTCGACGAGGTCCAGGACATCAAGTCCGACCTGCGTCGCCTCGAGACCCTCGGCAAGCCGGTCGTCGCCGCCATCAACGGCGCGGCTCTCGGTGGCGGACTCGAGATCGCGCTCGCGACCCATCACCGGATCGCCGCGGACGTCAAGGGCGTTCAGATCGGTCTGCCCGAGGCCAGCCTCGGCCTGCTGCCCGGTGGCGGCGGTATCACCCGCACCGTGCGCCTGCTCGGTATCCAGACCGCGCTCCTCTCGATCCTGCTGCAGGGCAACAAGTACAACGCTGTGAAGGCCAAGGAGATCGGCCTCGTCCACGACGTCGTGGGCAGTGTCGACGAACTCGTCCCCGCCGCGAAGGCGTGGATCAAGGCGAACCCCGAAGGCGGCGTCCAGCCGTGGGATGTCAAGGGATACAAGATCCCCGGCGGCACCCCGTCCACCCCCTCGCTCGCCGCCAACCTCCCGGCGTTCCCCGCGAACCTGCGCAAGCAGATCAAGGGCGCCCCGATGCCGGCTCCGCGGGCGATCATGTCCGCAGCGGTCGAGGGTTCGCAGGTCGACTTCGACAACGCGTCGACCATCGAGTCCCGTTACTTCACCGAACTGGCCACCGGCCAGGTCGCGAAGAACATGATCCAGGCGTTCTTCTTCGACATGCAGGCGATCAACTCCGGCGCATCGCGTCCGAAGGACGTGGCCAAGCGTGAGATCAAGAAGATCGGCGTGCTCGGCGCCGGCATGATGGGCGCGGGCATCGCGTACGTCTCGGCGCGCGCAGGCTACGAGATCGTCCTCAAGGACGTCAGTATCGAAGCAGCCGAGCGTGGCAAGAACTACTCGGAGAAGATCGAGGCCAAGGCACTCTCGCGTGGCAAGACCACCGAAGAGAAGTCCAAGGAACTGCTCGGTCGCATCCACCCGACCGCCGACGCCGCCGACTTCAAGGGCGTCGACTTCGTCATCGAGGCAGTCTTCGAGAGCACCGAGCTCAAGCACAAGGTGTTCCAGGAGATCGAGGACATCGTCGAGCCCGACGCGCTGCTCGGCTCCAACACCTCGACCCTGCCGATCACCGGTCTCGCCACCGGCGTGAAGCGTCCCGAGGACTTCATCGGTATCCACTTCTTCTCGCCGGTCGACAAGATGCCGCTGGTCGAGATCATCAAGGGTGAGAAGACCTCCGACGAGGCACTGGCCCGCGTGTTCGACTACACGCTCGCGATCCGCAAGACCCCGATCGTCGTCAACGACAGCCGTGGGTTCTTCACCTCGCGCGTCATCGGCACGTTCGTCAACGAGGCCATCGCGATGCTCGGCGAGGGCATCGAGCCCGCGACCATCGAGCAGGCCGGTTCGCAGGCGGGCTACCCGGCTCCGCCGCTGCAGCTGACCGACGAGCTGAACATGAAGCTCATGCAGAAGATCGCCAAGGAGACCGCGGAGGCCGCCAAGCAGGGCGACACCAAGATGGGCGCCACCCGTCACCCCGCGCTCGACGTGATCGACTTCATGGTCGAGCAGGGTCGTCCGGGCCGTCTCGAGAAGGCCGGCTTCTACGAGTACGACGAGAACGGCAAGCGTCAGGGCATCTGGCAGGGCGTGCGGGATCAGTTCAAGACCGTCGCCACCCTCGACGTGCCGCTCCAGGATCTGATCGACCGGATGCTGTTCGCCGAGGCGATCGAGACGCAGAAGTGCTTCGACGAGGGTGTCCTCGAGACCACCGCCGACGCCAACATCGGTTCGATCCTCGGGATCGGTTTCCCGGCGTGGACCGGTGGTGTCTCGCAGTTCATCACGGGTTACCCGGGTGGCAAGGAAGGCTTCGTCAAGCGGGCGGAGGAACTCGCCGCCAAGTACGGTGAGCGCTTCACCCCGCCGGCGTCGCTGCGCGCCTGACCTGCGCGTACACGTCCGATAGACAGGAAGGGCCCCGGATCGCTCCGGGGCCCTTCCGTCTGTCCGGCTACGGTCTCGCTGCGTGACAGGCGGTATGGCTCACGCGACCCACCACGGACGCAGCGGCACCTGGGGGCGCTGGTCCGCGCCGAGCTTGACGCCGAGCACGTGGTGCAACTGGACGATGTTGCGTTCGAAGCCGAGCCGGGACCCGGCCATGTACAGGCCCCACAGCCGCGCGGTACCTTCACCGACCTCCGCGACGCAGGCATCCCAGTTCTTCTCGAGGTTCTCACACCACCCGGCGAGAGTGAACGCGTAGTGCTGGCGGAGATTCTCCTCGTGGACCACCTCGAAGCCGACGTTCTGCGCTTCGGTGATGATGCGGCCGGAGCCGGTGAGTTCCCCGTCGGGGAACACGTAGCGGTCGATGAATCCGCCGGCCTTCACACGACCGCGGTTGTGCGGGCGGGTGATGCAGTGGTTGAGGAGCAACCCACCGACCCGCAGTTTGTCGTGCAGCAACTGGAAATACGCCGGGTAGTTGCCGACACCGATGTGCTCGGTGAGGCCGATCGACGAGATCGCGTCGAATCCGGTTTCGGTGACGTCGCGGTAGTCGGAGTGCCGGACCTCGGCAAGATCGGCGAGTCCTTCCTCGGCGATGGCCTGCTGTGCCCATTCGGCCTGCTCGCGTGACAGGGTCACGCCGAGTGCCTTGACCCCGCGACGTGCGGCGAAGCGGACCATTCCGCCCCAGCCGCAACCGATGTCGAGCAGTCGGTCGCCGGGTTGCAGACGGAGCTTTTCGAAGATGAGGCGGTACTTGTTCTCCTGTGCGTCCTCGAGGCTCTGTCCCTCCGAATCGTAGAGAGCGCACGTGTACGTCATCGACGGGCCGAGCACGTGCTCGTAGAAGGCGTTGGAGACGTCGTAGTGGTGATGGATGACCTCGGCGTCGCGATTCTTCGAATGCCGGAGACCTTCCGCGATCCGGCGCCACCGGGGCAGGTGTTCCTGGGGCGGGGGCGCGATCGGCCGGAGCAGTTCCGTACCGAGCGACCGCGCGATCTGGGCGAGTACCCGGGCCGGTGGCCTCTCGAAATGCAGGTCCCCGAGAGCGGCGAGCACAGCGTAGGGGTTGCCCGGATGGGCGCCCTCGATCTCGAGTTCACCGGAGATGTACGCCCGTGCCATCCCGAGGTCGCCGGGGGCGGTCGCGATGTAAGTAGCGCCCTTCGGTGACGTCAGGTGCAGTGCGTAGGGCGAATCCTTCGGGCCCGCGGCCGAATTGTCGTACGCCGTGAAACGCACCGGCATGTCGCCGCCGGTGACGGTTTCGACGATCTTCGCGAGCGGGAGTTTGTCATCGGCCGGGCGCACGCCGGTAGACGGTTCGGACTTGAACGTGGTCATTTTCTTTGCACCGCCTTCGAGAAAAGGTCCAGCAGACGGGACCGCGGATCGTACTTCTCTTTGAGAGCGGTGTAATCCCCACCGCTGTAATACAACTTCTCGAACTCGTCGCGGCTGTAGTACGAGTCGGAGTACAGGGATTTGTGGCCGTCGAGTTCGGCGACCTTGTTCTCGATGCGCCGGTTGGCGGCGCCTTCGATTCCGTCGGGATCGGCGGCGACGGACGACCAGAATCCGACGTTGACGTACGTGCGTTTGGGTTCGAGCGGATACAGCGGCCACGGCCGTTGCGCCTCGAAGGGTGCGCCGCCGGAGCTGTCTCGATCCCGCAATCGCAACGGACACAGCCAGATCGGCTCGATGGGGATTTCCTCGAGGAACCACCGGACGAACTCCTCGGTGCATTCGACGGGTACCTCGATGTCCTGCACGACGCGCTCACGAGGAGGGTTGCCCTTGCGCGCTTCGATGCGATCGGCGACCGAATACTTGTGGTCGAGTGCGATGAGCTTCCAGTAGAAACTGCTGCGTAGCAGTCGCTTCGGCCAGAGCCGCCGAATTCTGGGGTCCTGTGCCCCGAACGCCCTCGAACACCAGAACCAGTCGGTGTCCCACCGCCACAGGTAATCGCGGATGGTGAGCCTGTCGGTCTTCGGGTGGTTGACCGACGCGTGCTGAATGGACCGGTAGTAGATCTCGCGTCCGGTGTAGTCCGACACCGGGCCGGGTTCGTCGGTCTGCGCCCCGAGCGTCAGGTAGCTCTCCTCGGCCGAGAAGACGACGCCGTCGATGTAGTCCACCGCGACACCGGCGTACACCCGGTCGGAGGTGATCCGGTCGAGGGCGGCCTGCATTTCGCCCAGCGAATCGAATCGCAGATGACGTAGGGCCACGAACCGCTTGACGGGTTCGAGTTCGATCCTCAGGCGGGTCGCGTATCCGAGCGATCCGTACGAGTTGGGGAATCCGCGGAAGAGATCGGAGTTTTCGCCGTCGGGCCGGGCCGTGACGATCTCACCGGCGCCGGTGAGGATGTCCATCTCGAGCACCGACTCGTGCGGGAGACCGTTCCGGAAGGACGTGGATTCGATTCCGAGACCGGTGACGGCGCCGCCCAGCGTGATGGTCTTGAGCTGTGGAACCACAAGGGGAGCCAGGCCGTACAGCAGTGTCGCGTCGACGAGATCCTCGTAGGTGCACATTCCTGCGACGTCTGCGGTCCGGGAATGCGGGTCGACGGAGATCACACCGCCGAGGCCCGAGACGTCCAATCCGGGCGCATCCACTTTCGCGCGGGCGCGGAAGAGATTCGAGGTCTTCTTCGCGAGCCGAACCGGCGCCCGCGCAGGAATGTTGCGATACGAGCGCAACAATCGGTCGACACCTTCGCGGTGAACCGGCAGCCCGTACGGGCCCCTGACACGTGACGATCCCGGCATGAGCATCGACTCCCCTGCGGCGGCGCATGATGGCACACCCACAATAGACCCGTGGCGCGTGCTCGTCCCGGTACTCGAAGGCACGATGGACGGGGAACACCTCCACGAAGCATCATCCGACGAATTACGGAGGAACCGACATGGCCCAGGTCAGTGCGAGCAGTTCGATACAGCTGGAGGCGGCGCCCGACAAGGTGCTCGCGGCGCTCGCCGATTACGAGACGGTGCGCCCGCGCATTCTCTCGGATCACTACCGCGACTACCGGGTGATCTCGGGCGGACGGGGGGACGGCACCGTGGTGCACTGGATCCTCCAGGCCACCGAGAAGCGTCAGCGCGACGTGCAGGCCACCGTGTCCGTGTCCGGAAGCACCGTCACCGAGACGGATGCGAACTCCTCGCTCGTGACGACGTGGAGCGTGGTGCCGCACGGCACGGGTTCGACGGTCGTCGTCCTCACCGGCTGGAACGGCGCGGGAGGCATCGGCGGGTTCTTCGAGAAGACCTTCGCGCCGATCGGGCTCCGCAAGATCCAGCAGCAGGTGCTCGAGAACCTGAAGAACGAACTGGACTGAGCTCGCCGTCGTCTCGCCGATGCCGGTGGACGACTACCCTTGACAGACAAACGTGCAGAAAGGACGTGTCCGTGCAACCCGGTGGAATGCCCGATATGCAGCAACTCCTCGCCCAGGCCCAGCAGATGCAGCAGCAGCTGATGGCCGCACAGAACGAAATGTCCCAGGAGGAGGTCACCGGTCAGGCCGGTGGAGGCCTGGTGACCGCGACCGTGAAGGGCACGGGCGAAGTCGTCGCCGTGCATATCGACCCGAAGGTCGTCGATCCCGACGATGTCGAAACCCTGCAGGACCTGGTGGTCGGCGCGATCGCCGACGCTTCTGCGAAGGCCCAGGAGAGCGCCGCCGAGAAGCTCGGTCCGCTCGCCGGCGGTCTCGGCGGCGGCATTCCCGGCCTGCCCGGTTTCTAGAGGTTCACGTTGTACGAAGGACCGGTACAGGACCTCATCGACGAGCTGGGCAAGCTTCCGGGCGTCGGCCCCAAGAGCGCCCAGCGCATCGCGTTCCATCTTCTGTCGGTGGAGCCCCCGGAGATCGACCGTCTCCAGGCGGCGCTGCAGAAGGTGCGCGACGGGGTGCAGTTCTGTGAGGTGTGCGGCACCGTTTCGGATCGCGAGCGCTGCAGGATCTGTGCCGATCTCCGCCGCGACCGCACGCAGATCTGTGTGGTCGAGGAGCCCAAGGATGTCCAGGCGATCGAGCGCACCCGCGAGTTCCGTGGTCGTTACCACGTGCTCGGCGGTGCGCTCGATCCGCTCAACGGCATCGGGCCGGACCAGTTGCACATCCGGGAACTGCTCACCCGGATCGGCAACCAGGAGGACGGCGTCGACGTCTCCGAGGTGATCATCGCGACCGACCCCAATACCGAGGGGGAGGCGACCGCGACCTACCTGGTGCGGATGCTGCGCGACTTCCCCGGGCTGACCGTGACGCGGCTCGCGTCCGGCCTGCCGATGGGTGGAGACCTCGAGTTCGCGGACGAACTCACCCTCGGACGCGCGCTCTCGGGCCGGCGAGCGATGTGACCCGCGGGGCCGCGGAAGAAGCTTCGCCGGGGGAGCCCGAGAAGCGCCGCCGGAGTTCGGAGGAGACGCGCAAGCTGATCCTCGATGCCGCGGGCAAGGCGTTCGCGACCAGGCCGTATCGCGACATCACCCTGAAGGACATCGCGGTGGATGCGGGCATCAGTGCGCCGCTGATCATCAAGTACTTCGGCTCGAAGGAGCAGTTGTACGAGGCGCTGGTCGATTTCCAGGCCGGTGCCCAGATGTTGTTCGATGGCCCCTTGGAGACACTCGGGGAGCGGATGGTCGCGGCGTTCGCCCGGCCGCTGGAGCCGTACAAGCCGTTGTCCATGAACATTCTGTTCATGAGTGGGGCCAGCGACGAGAGCACCCGGTTGCTCCGCGAGAACTACTCGACGCAGATGATCGATGCCCTTGCCGCGAGACTGCCGGGCGCCGATGCGAGGTTGCGCGCCGAACTCGCGATGTCGGCGGTGATGGGGCTTGCGATCATGCGGCGCCGGATGATGCGGGAGCACGCCACGGGCACGCGGGACGAGGTCGTGGCTCTCTACGCCCCGGTGGTGCAGCAACTCCTGGACGGTCGGCGGGACTGAGCCGGAAAGTGAATCCTCTCACTCGTGTTGAGGGGTGAATGGTTGTTCACCTAATATGGTGAACAGCCATTCACCTCGCCGAGGAGTAGTCACTTGACGGTTTCGGTCCCGCTGCGGCTGTCCGTTCCTCGCCGCTTCCGCACTGTGTCCCGAACCCGCGGAGACGCCCCCGCGACCCGCCGTCCGGACCTGCGCCGATTCGTCTTCGCCGTGCTCGCCGTCGGCGCGGTCTTCCAGGCGATCATGCAGACGGTGATGGTTCCGCTCCTGCCCAGCATGCCGGGCTTCACCGGGGCCGGACCGACTGCCGTCTCGTGGTTGGTGACGGCGACGTTGCTGGTCGGCGCGGTGATGACCCCGATCTTCGGCCGTCTTGCCGACATGATCGGCAAGAAGCGGATGCTTCTGATCGCGTTCGCCTTGATGACGCTCGGATCGTTGATCTGCGCCCTGACCTCGAATATCGGGCTCCTCATCTTCGCCCGCGGCCTGCAGGGGGCGGGCGCGGCGGTGCTCCCCATCGGCATGGCGATCCTGCGCGAGGTGTTGCCCCGTGAGCGCGTCGACCGTTCGGTCGCGATGCTCAGTTCCACCCTCGGAATCGGCACCGCCGTGGGAATCCCCTTCGCCGCCGCGATCGTCCAATTCGCCGACTGGCACCTGTTGTTCTGGGTGACCGCGGCGATCGGTGCGGGTGTCGCCCTCGCGGCGTGGTTCGTCATTCCGGAATCGGACAGCCGCGCGGGCGGACGGTTCGACGTGGTGGGCGCGGCCGGGTTGTCGGCGGCGCTGATCTGCCTGCTGGTGCCCATCACCCAGGGCAGTTCGTGGGGCTGGACGAGCCCGGCAGTGCTGACCATGGCGGTGTGCGCAGTATTCCTGTTCGGCATCTGGGGCGTGCAGCAACTGCGCAACCGCAATCCGCTCGTCGACCTTCGCGTCGCCGCTCGCCGATCGGTTCTCACCCCGCACCTGTCCGCGCTTCTCGTCGGTTTCGCGTTCTACGGAAACACCCTCATCACCACCCAGTTGCTGCAGGCGCCGCGTGGTGAGGGGGCCGGCTACGGACTGACCATCCTCCAGGCGGCGGCCTGCCAACTCGCCGCGAGTTTCGCCATGATGATCTTTGCGATCGTGGCGTCGCGGATCACCGAACGATTCGGTCCGAAGGTGACGATCATGATCGGCGCGGTGTTCCTGCTCGCCGGCTACGGCATCCACGCGGTCCCGGACAAACCGCTCTGGGTCGTCGTGGCCGCGATCTTCGTTGCCGCTGTCGGTACGTCACTGGTGTACTGCACGCTGCCGGTACTGATCCTCGGAGCGGTACCGCTGGAACAGAACGCGGCGGCCAACGGTGTCAACGTGCTGCTGCGCACGGTGGGCAGCACGGTGTGCAGCGCAGTCGTCGCCTCGGTCCTGGCAGCGCACGCGTTCGCGGGCGGCGTGAGCACCGCCGGATTCGTCATCGCCTACCTGGTCTGTGCGGGATGTGCGATCGTTGTGTTCGCCTCCGCTTTTGCACTGCCGTCACGAGATGCACGACGGCCCCGCCCGGCGAAGGTGTGACCTCGCCGGACGGGGCGTTCGCGCTACGGGATTCTCAGTTCTCCACGCCGAGGTCGCGCGGACGGTAGCCGAGCGGGTAACCCGGATACGTCCGGTTCGACGGGTTGGTCGCAGAGAGCGACGACCGCCGCTTGGGCAGTCGGCGGACGAACGCTGACCGCGCGCGCAGCGCACCTTCGGTCACCGCGCGCATCCGCGGGGAGCCCTTGGGGAATCCGAACGCCGCAGCCATGCGATCGTCGATCAGGGAGTACACGACCTTCGCGACCCCACCACGAAGCGGCTTGGGGTACCACGACTGGAACAGTCGGAGCGTGTAGGTGCCGATCGCGTGGTTGTCGTCGCTGTAGAAGAACTTCGTCCGTTCGTACTCTTCCTTGAACCGGTGGAACTCCTGGAACGTCTCCGGAATGTCCTTGATACCCATGCGGATACCGACCTGCCGGTAGAAGTAGAAAGACGCGAGGCGCTCGTTCGGGTGCAGGCGCCGCCACCCGTAACTGTCGATCCAGTCGATCGGGTCGTAGACGAACGTCGACAACACGTACAGCATGTCGTCGTTGTCGATCGAGTACTTGCCGTGCATCCGGTTGATGTTGCGCAGCGACTCGCGCCCACGTTCGGCGTCGTAGCCGTGCTCGACGAGTTCGGCCATGAGCAGCGCCGTGTCGTCGTAGCGCTTCTGCGGCCGCTTCTCGAATTCGCCGGTGCGGGCGAGGAGTTCGGAAATGGTGGGAACGCAGTACGTGCGGAACAGCGCGAACTCGAGGGAACGCTGGTAATCCCAGGGGAATTCGTAGCCTGCGCTGATCCGGAGGATGTCCTGGTGCTGCGTCACCGGGTCGAGCTTCTCGATGACCTTCACCCAGCCCATCCGTCCCCGATGCGCGCGAGGGTCGGGATCCGGGGGCGGGAAGGTGGTCGCCTTCTCGATACGAGCTTCCGGGCTCGCGACGACGGCCGCCTTGCGGCTCCGGGTGCGCGGAGGAGTGGTCGTCATCGCGATCACCTTCCGTGCATGTACTTGAGCATGAGTTCGGAGATCCGCAGGTCGCGTGCCGGCCGCTCGAGGCTCATCAACTTCAGGGGCGAACTGAACCTTTCCACCGTGACCGACTTGGGCCGGCTGAACTCACGAAGGCCGTCGGCACCGTGGATGCGCCCGAAGCCCGACTCGCCGACACCACCGAACGGCAGCGATGCGATGGCCGCGAAGCCGAGGACGGAGTTGACCGACACCATGCCGTTGCGCAGGCGCTCGGCAAGTTCGCGTCCCTTGGACTTGTTGCCGATGAAGATCGACGCGCCGAGGCCGTATTCGGTGCCGTTGGCGCGGTCGACCGCCTCGTCCAGGTCGCGGACCTTGTTGACCACAACGGTGGGGCCGAAGGTCTCTTCGCAGACGGCAGTGGAGGTTTCGGGAACGTCGGTGAGGATCACCGGTCCGATGACCAGGCCCTGGATCGAGTCGAGGCCGCCGAGCACGGCCTTGCCGCCGCTCGCGAGCGCGTCCTCGATGTGGCCGCGCACCACGTCGACCTGACGGGGGAGGGTCATCGGGCCGTAGGTCGAATCGGAGTCGCCACCCGGCTTCGCACGGGAGACCGTCGCGGTCAGCTTGTCGAGGAACTCCCGGTACGCGGGCTCTTCGACGTAGATCCGCTCGACACCCGCGCAGGTCTGGCCGGCGTTGCCGAACGCGCCGAATGCCGCGAATTCCACGGCCTTGTCGATGTCGGCGTCGGCCGCGACGATCATGGCGTCCTTGCCGCCGCACTCGGCGACGAGCGGTGGGTCAGCGTTTCAGCGCACGCGGCCATGACCTTGCGTGCAGTGGGTCCGGAACCGGTGAACGCGACCTTGTCGACGCCCGAACGGACCAGCGCGGAACCGGTTTCACCGAGACCGGTGATCACCTGGAATACCGGTTGGCTGGGCGCGATCGAATTCCACTTGTCCTCGAGCCACTTTCCGACGCCCGGGGTCAGTTCACTCGGTTTGAAGACGACCGCGTTTCCGGCCGCGAGCGAGTAGGCGATCGATCCCATCGGTGTGTAGACCGGGTAGTTCCACGGGCCGATGGCGCCGACGACGCCGAGCGGCTTGTACTCGAGGGTGGCTGCCTGGTTGAAGCTCGCGATACCCGAGGGAACCTTGCGGGGACGGAGCACCTTCTTCGCGTTCCGCGCCGCCCAATGGAGGTGCTCGACTGCGAGCATCACTTCGAGGAACGCGTCCCCGTACGGCTTTCCGGTCTCCCGCGAGACGACGGAGGCGAGCGAAGTGGCATCGGAGGCGATGGCCTTCTTGAACTCGAGCAGCCACTCACGGCGACCGCGGAATCCCTGTGCGTCCCACCAGCGCGAGGCGATGCGTGCCCGGTCGACGGCGGCGGCGACCTCGGCAGCGTCGGCGATGGGGTATTCGGCGATCACCTCGCCGGTGCGCGGGTCGAGGCTGGCGAAGGTGCCGGAGTTCTCCGAGGTGGACACAGTCTTCGCGGTAGCCGCGTCCGACGTCTCCGAGGTGCTGAGATTCTGAGTCATGGTCGCTGCTTCCTGTGGACCACATCAAATATATTTGATGTGATAGCTGTAGTGGACATCACATTAGGCGCTGTCGCGGTGATTGGACAACCCCTGTGTGCAGTTGTCCGGACTACTCCAGGAGACGATATGTCGGCACCCACACCCAGCCCCGACAAAGCCAGCGAACGGAGCGGGATTCGACTCCGCACCGGGTTGCCGATGCGCCGACGGCCACAACTGTCCGACGAGGTCGCGGGCCATCTGCGCAGCTCGATCATGTCCGGCGCGCTGCGGCCCGGCGACTTCATCCGGCTCGACGAAACAGCGGCCGAACTCGGGGTCAGTGTCACTCCTGTCCGCGAAGCTCTGCTCACCCTTCGCGGCGAAGGGATGGTCGAATCCGCGCCGAACCGCGGCTACCGGGTCTCACCCCTGAACCGGTCCGACATCGACGACATCTTCTGGTTGCAGGGGCAGATCGCCGTGGAACTGGCGTTGCGCGCGGTGGACCGGGTGACGGCCGAGGATCTCGTCCGGCTCGGTGAATTCAACGAGCGGTTGCGCCAGCTCGTCGTCCTCCCCGGCGGCGGTACGCCGGACGTGGAACGCATCGCGGACGCGGAATTCGATTTCCATCGGGAGGTCAATCGCATCGCCGACAGCCCCAAGCTCGCGTGGTTCCTCAACAACGCCGCACGTGCCATCCCGTACCGCTTGTACGCGCGTGACGCCGGCTGGGGCACGAAGGCGGTTACGGCTCACACCAAGCTCATCGAAGCGATGCGAATCCGCGATTACAACGAGGCGATCACGCAGACCCTGGTGCAGTTCGACGATGCGGCGGCCAGATTGGTCGAGCATCGCCGCCGGGTGGTGGCCGACGGTCCGGTGTCGCAGGACGAGCACTTGCCTATCTGAACACGCGTGTGCACAATTCGGGTAATCGTGCTGCGCCCGCATATTTCCCGTCAGGAGACCTCATGGTGACCCGCACCGAAGAGCGCTTGCCCCGCGTCGCCGGAGAGCCCCGTCCCATTCCGCCCGGTTCCGTCGACCTCGCCGATTTCGTCGGCGAATCCATGTTGCTGCTCGGAGCGGGGGCCACCGTTCTGCTCCAACTCGCGCTCCGAGGCGTCGGACACGGCGTCGCCGACCACAGCACCACGCTGGTGCGGCCCCTCGACCGGTTGCGGACCACGATGACGTACGTCTACGCAGTCACACTCGGTACTCCCGAGGAGAAGCGGCAGATCGTGCGCATGGTCAACAAGGCCCACGTCCCGGTCAATTCGGAGACCTACAACGCGTTCGATCCCGAACTCCAACTCTGGGTTGCGGCCACGCTCTACCGCAACGGTGCAGAGATGTACTCGCGGGTCTTCGGCGAACTGAGCGAAGCCGACCTCGAGCACCTGTACCACCAATCCTCCGTCTACGGAACGGCACTCCAGGTCAAGGAAGACATGTGGCCGTCCACCCGAGCCGAGTTCGAGGCGTACTGGGACGAGATGATCGCCTCGGTCGAAGTCGACGGCAAGGTGCGGGCCTTCACCCGCAACCTGCTCACCGGCGGCGACGCCCCGTTCGCCGTCCGTACGGTGATGCCCCTGCAGCGGTTCATGACGATCGGGCTTCTCCCGCAACGATTGCGCGAGGAGTTCGGACTTCCTTGGACCCGGCGTGACCAGCGACGGTTCGACCTCTTCTGGAAGGTCTTCCCGCCGCTCTATCGCCGCGTCCCGAGGCCGGTCCGGCAATTGTCGGCCACGTACTACCTGCACGACATGCGCCGCCGGATGGCCGCGCAAGGGCACCTCATCTGACGGCAGAAGCGACGTGGCCGACTGGGCTCGGCCACGTCGTCACCGCGCTCACGCGCAGGTGGTCAGAGTGCCACGTCGCGTTCGAGGCCGAACCAGTAATGCTCGCCGCCGTCGAACACGAGTTTTCCCTTCCCGTTCATCACGCCGATCAGGGTGTCGTCGTCGACCTTCTTGAAGTGGTCGAAGACGGGCATGCCGTCGTAGACCATCGTCGCGGTGACTTCGCCCCGGAATGCGATCTCCCACAGGCTCGCCTCCCCACGACCGGTCTCCTTGTCGGAGAACAGTTCTCCGTCCTCCCGGCTGCACACGAGGGGTTGCACCTCGGTCTCGGAGACGAACGACTTGCCGTACCAACGCGACGCGGCGAGGAGTCCGTGGGTCCGATGCCCGGTGTCGAAGCTGAACCCTTTCCACCGATATCCGACGAGATCGTCGATCCGTGCGGGGGTGAGATGCGGCCACAACGCGTCGAGTTCACGCGGATCGATCGACTCGGTGCGGGCGCGCAGGTCCGCGACTTGCCGGATCACGTCCATGTCTTCTCCTCTAGTTGTCGAATGTCAGAACTGCCTTGACGACCTCGCCCGAGCGCACGGCATCGAGGGCGTCGTCGAGTTTCGTGAAGTCGAAGGTGCGCACCAGTTTCTCGACGGGGAATCGGCCGTCGCGCCACAGGTCCGCGAGTTCGGGAAGGAAGCGATGTGGATCCGCGTCGCCTTCGATGACTCCGGTCAGCGTGCGGCCGCTGAGCAGATGGGTCTGATCGACCGTGATCGGGTTGCGGCCCGCGCGCAGACCGAGTGTCGCGCACACGCCGGGGCTACCCAACGACGACAGTGCCTGCCGGACAACCGATTCGCTTCCGACGGATTCGACCGCGAAGTCGGCTCCGCCACCGGTGAGGCGACGGAGGTGACGACCGAGGTCGTCGTGTTCGTCGGGCGATGCCACCTCGGTGGCTCCGAGTTCACGCGCGAGGTCGTGGCGGCGACGGTTGGGGTCGATACCGATGACGTTGGCGCACCCTGCGATCCGTGCGGCCATGATCGCGGCCATCCCGACCGCGCCGAGACCGAACACGACGATCGACGAATCGGGCTCCGGCCGAAGAACGCGCAGAACGGTTCCCGCACCCGTGGCGAGCCCGCACCCGAGAGGGCCGGCAAGAGCGGTCGGTACCTCCGGTGGTAGGCGCACCGCGTTGCGTTCGGTGGCCACCACCAGCGACGAGAACGACGACTGCCCGAACCAGTTCCCGTGCAGCGGAGCATCTTCGGAGTCTCGGAAGACGGTGGTGCCGTCGGACCGGGTGCCACCGTAGTTGAGAGGTGCGAATCGGCTGCAGTACGAGGGACGGCCCCGCGTGCAATTGCGGCACTGCCGGCACGAATCGAAGCCCAGCACCACTGCGTCACCGACCGCCAGCCGCGACACGGCGGATCCGACCTCGGTGACGATTCCGGCCCCCTCGTGCCCGAGAACGATGGGCACCGGTACGGGGACGCCACCGGCCGCCGCGGTGAGGTCCGTGTGGCAGATGCCCACACCCTCGATCCGGACGAGAACTTCGTCGGGACGCAGGTCTGGGACCGTAACGGTCTCGAGTTGCAGTGGGGTGCCGTACTCCCGCAGGACTGCCGCGGTCGCGGTGCGGCTCATCCCCGAGCCTCGTTGCCGTCGCTTCCGCCGAGCAGTACCGCGAGCATCAATTGCTGGACGCGACGCCGATTGGACTCGGTGGACCGGAACCGCATCACGGTTCCGGTGTCGAGGACGACGTTGAGGGCGGCGTGCACGAGGAAGCGGCATTCCACAGGGGAGAGGTCGCTGCGCAGTTCACCGACGAGGCGCGCCCAGTCTTCGATGTTGAGACGCTGGATGTTCCGCAGGTCGCTGCGGTCGTGCGCAGGCAGGTTGCCTATTTCGGCGAAGTAGACCGACATCAGCGCACTGTGCTCGAACGACAATCGGACGTAGAACTCGGCCAGCGTCTCGAGTGCCTGCCCGGGGGTCGACGACTCGGTGAGAGCCGAGCCTACGGCTACCGCGACACGGTCGGCGGCACGGCGGAACGCGGCGACCAGAAGTTCGGCTTTGCTCGGGAAGTGCCGGTAGACGCCGGACGCGTTGATGCCTGCCGTCGCGCCGATCTCCTCGATACTCACCTCGTGGTAACCACGGGCATCGAAGAGCAACACCGCCTCGTGGAGCAGCACCTCGCGCTTGTTCGCGAGGGTGAGTCCCTTGGGCGTCGACGTCGTCTCGGGCTCGGGGACATCGGGTACGAGCGGGACCGCAGCGATCGCCCGGCATGCGTCGAGAAGCAGTTGCTCCAACCGGCGTGTGGACAACGGCGCCCGGTGGGTGGTGATCGAACCGACGACGCTGAGCGTCGCGGTGCTGAGCAGGACGCAGTCGGCGCGGGTGAGTTCGGGGCGCAACCGCGAGAGGGTGTGTGCGAGCCGCCCGTTGATGGCCACCATCTTAGAGCGGATCTCGCTGCGGTCGTCGCTGGTGAGATACCGCCGCTCCCAGCGATACAGGCCGCCGGTGCGCCGATTGTCGATCGTGGTGCGGATGAGGGAGGTGACCTGGCGATCGAGGACGTCGGCGGGATCCGAGTCGTGGCCCACGTCGAGTTCGTTCACTGCGCCTTCGAGTGCTTCGGCGAGTGTGGCGACCGCATGGTGGAACAGCGCGTACTTGTTCGGGAAGTGCCGGTACAGGGCGGGGCCGGAGATGCCCACAGCCGAGGCGATCTCGTCGATGCTCACTCCGTGGTAGCCGCGCTCGCTGAACGCCTCGGCAGCGACGGTGGCGATCTGGGCCTTGCGGTTCTTGGGCCGGCGGCGCGGTGCAGGAGCGGCGGGGCCCGCCTTCGCGCGCGTGCGCGCCTCGACCTGCGCGTGTTCGGGCACCGGGCCTCCTCGTGGTTTGTTCGGCGCGGCCCACGACGGGCCGAGGGTAGATGGTCGGCCTCAAAGGTAACAGCCACACCCCCGCGAACGGAACGCGCGGGTTTGTCGGCATCGACGCAAAAGTGCAGTACAGAACGTATTGACAAACACAGGGGGAGACCGCAAAGTTAACACCAATTCTCCATGCGCTTCATAGCACTGTCGTAGGGAATCGTGCCGCGCACAGGCACATCCAGGATCCGAGGGGGACCCGTGAGAACTCGATTCACCGAAATGTTCGGTGTAGACCACCCCATCGTCCAGGGCGGGATGATGTGGGTCGGTCGCGCCGAACTCGTTGCGGCCGTCGCGAATGCAGGCGCGCTCGGTTTCATCACGGCCCTGACACAACCGACCCCGGAAGACCTTGTCCGCGAGATCGAGCGGACCCGCGAACTGACGGACAAGCCGTTCGGCGTCAACCTCACCATCCTCCCGTCGATCAATCCGCCCCCGTACGCCGAATACCGGCAGGCGATCGTCGACTCGGGCATCGAGATCGTCGAGACGGCCGGATTCAACCCCGCCGATCACCTCCCCTTCTTCAAGGACGCCGGCATCAAGGTGATCCACAAGTGCACCAGCGTTCGCCACGCCGTGAAAGCGGAACGGATCGGCGTCGACGCGGTGAGCATCGACGGCTTCGAATGCGCCGGGCACCCCGGCGAGGACGATGTGCCGGGCCTGATCCTCATCCCGGCCGCAACCCGTCAGCTCACGATTCCGGTGATCGCCTCGGGCGGTATCGCCGACGCACGGGGTCTCGTCGCTGCCCTCGCGCTCGGTGCCGAGGGAGTGAACATGGGCACCCGGTTCATGTGCACGGTCGAGTCGCCGGTGGCGCAGGAGGTCAAGGAGCAGATCGTCCGGAACACCGAACTCGACACGAAACTCATCTTCCGCACGCTCCGCAATACCGCTCGCGTGGCGAAGAACGCCGTGAGTCAAGAGGTCGTGGAGATCGAGTCGCGCGGAGCGGAGTTCGGGGACATCCAGCATCTCGTCGCGGGTGCGCGTGGCCGGCAGGTCTTCGAGAACGGAGATCTCGACGCGGGAATCTGGTCGGCGGGGCAGAGCCAAGGTCTGATCGACGACATTCCCACCGTGTCGGATCTCGTCGCGCGCATCGTCGGCGAGGCCGAGGACATCATCACCTCCCGGCTCCAAGGGTTCGTGGGCGCTCCTTCGGAGGTCGGGGCATGACCACCGCGACCACCGTCGAAGGACTCCGATCCGAACTCGCCGACGGGATTCTCCGGCTCACGTTCTCCCGCCCCAAGCGAATGAACGCGATCGACCTGCCGACGATGAGGGCGCTCAGCGACGCGATCACAGCTGCCGGCACCGACACCCGGGTGCGCACCATCGTCATCACCGGCGAAGGCAGGGCGTTCTGCACCGGAGCGGATCTCGTTGCAGGCGCGGCAAATCCACAGGACCCTACCGTCGTGATGGATGCCACCAGCGTCCTGATGCGGGCGATCACCGAGGTTTCCGTTCCCGTCATCGCCGCGGTCAACGGTCCTGCCGCCGGTGTCGGCGTGTCGATCGCCCTCGTCGCCGATCTCACGTACGCGGCCGAGAGCGCATACTTCCTGCTGTCCTTCGTCAACATCGGGTTGATGCCGGACGGTGGGGCGAGTCTGCTCGTTCCGGCCGCAATAGGACGCGCCCGCGCTGCCGAGATGGCTCTTCTCGGTGAACGTGTCGGCGCAGCGGACGCAGAACGGTTCGGCCTGGTGGCACGTACGGTGCCGGACGGCGAATTCGCGGCACACATCGACAAGGTGGCCGCACACACCGCGCGGGGTCCGCGACGAGCGCAGGAACTCACCAAACGAGCACTCAACGCCGCGACCCTCCCGATCCTCGACGGTGCGCTCGCGCGGGAGAAGGAAGGTCAGGTCGAACTGCTCACCTCGGCCGATTTCGCCGAGGGTGCCATGGCAATGCTGGAGAAGCGTCCCGCTCGCTTCGCGTAGCCGCCCACTCACGCCTCACGGCATGCACTTCCCGGGGGAGGGCCGCGGACGGCACGCCGTTGCCCTCTGCGCCCTCCTCCGGTGAATCCACAGTTCACAGCTGTCTTTCTGCTTCGGCTGCGGCACCGCCGCGCTGCGGATCGCGACCCGTCCACGCGCTCGGCCGGCGAGAATCTCCGTTAACAAAGCTCTGGTCTGAACCTCGCTCGGCCTGTAACGTGCCTCACACATCGACAGACTCGGCTTCTGCCGGGTCCGCCTTCCTGCCCCGCCACGAGAGGACCATCGATGGTGCCCCCCGAAGCCACCCCCGGATCCACGAACTCCCGATCGACTCTCGCCGAGTCGGCGCGCTTCCGTAGCAACAACTGGAACAACCAGGTTTCCCGGCACGCGCTGATGATCCCCGACCGCACAGCCCTGCGGTTCCTCGGTGAGTCGATCACCTGGTCCGAGCTGGACGCACGAGTCGAGAAGCTCGCAAATGCGCTGTCCCGCCGAGGCATCGGGTTCGGTGACCGGATCATCGTCCTGATGCTCAACCGCCCCGAGTACCTCGAGACGGTTCTGGCTGCCAACGCACTGGGCGCCATCGCCGTACCCGTGAACTTCCGCCTGACCGCGCCGGAAGTGGCATTCCTCGTCGCCGACTCCGGTGCGAAGGCGATCGTCGCGGAGGGCCCCCTCGTTCCGCTTGCCGCTGCTGCTCGCGATCAGTCCGAAGGCATCGAACTCTTCATCACGCTCGGTGCCGAACTCTCGGGTGACGCGGTGGGTTACGAGGCACTCGTCGTCGAAGAGGGCGAGACCCGAACCCCGGTGGAGATCCCCAACGACACACCGGCTCTTATCATGTACACGTCGGGCACCACCGGCCGGCCCAAGGGCGCGGTGCTCACCCATTCCAACATGGAAGCCCAGTCGCTCACGTGTATCCGGGCCTTCCGCCTGTTCGACGAGAGCGGCATCGGGTTCTGTGCGTCCCCGATGTTCCACATCGCGGCGCTCGGTTCGATCGCGCCGAGTCTGATGCTCGGCACCACGACGGTCATCCACCCCGTGGGCGCCTTCGATCCCGAGGTGCTCCTCGATGTCCTCGAAGCGGAGCAGGTCACCAGTCTGTTCCTCGTTCCCGTGCAGTGGCAGGCAGTGTGCGCAGCTCAACAAGGCAACCCGCGGAAGCTGAAGCTGCGCAACATTTCCTGGGGTGCGGCGCCGAGCTCCGACACCATCCTGCGAGCGATGGCCGAAACCTTCCCCGATGCGTTCAACGTCGCGGTGTTCGGACAGACCGAGATGTCGCCGATCACGTGCGTTCTCGACGGTGAGGACGCGATCCGCAAGCTCGGGTCCGTCGGCCGGGTCATCCCGACCATCCAGGCCCGCGTCGTCGACGACGAGATGAACGACGTGGAGCCCGGTCAGGTGGGTGAGATCGTGTACCGCGGCCCGACCATGATGCGCGAATATTGGAACAACCCGACCTCCACGGCGGACGCCTTCTACGGCGGATGGTTCCATTCCGGCGACCTCGTGCGCGTCGACGACGAAGGGTTCGTCTACGTCGTCGACCGCAAGAAGGACATGATCATTTCCGGCGGTGAGAACATCTACTGCGCCGAGGTCGAGAACGTCCTCTTCGGCCATCCGAAGATTCTCGAAGCCGCACTCATCGGCCGTCCGGACAACAAGTGGGGCGAAGTCCCGGTGGCAGTGGTCGCGCTTGCGGCCGGCACCGACGATCTCACCATCGAGGAACTCCAGCCCTACCTCAACGATCACCTCGCCCGGTACAAGCATCCGAAGGAAGTCGTGATCGTCGAGGCGCTGCCTCGCAACGCCAGCGGCAAGGTCGTCAAGGGTGAACTCCGCGGCGGCGTGTCCGCGGTGGCACAGGGCTGATTCGCCGCCCCGGCCGACCGTAGAGAATCAGGACCGGTCCGTGGATCAGTGAAAATGGGAGGGGGGAAATGACTTTCGAGCTGCCCAAGCCTAAGGGCCCGGCCCACGACCTTGCGATCCAGGTCGGTGCACTCGTCGGTTTCTCCCTCGAGACTCTCGTCGCCACGGTCCGCGTCCTGATTCGCCGTCGTCTCTCGGTGTCCGAGACGGTCACTCAGTCGTTGTTCATCGCGAAGGTCTGCAGCGGACCGGCACTGTTGCTGATGCTCCCGGTCGGGGTGCTGATCGCGGTGTCGGTCGGATCGCTGGCAGGCCAACTCGGTGCGGGCGCCTACTCCGGCGCGATCGTCTCGTTCGTGGTCGTGGGCCAGGCCGCCGCGCTCGTCTGCGCACTCATGCTCGCCGGGGTCGGAGGGTCCGCGATCTGCGCGGATCTCGGATCGCGCACCATTCGTGAAGAGATCGAGGCCATGGAGGTCATGGGTCTCAACGTGGTCGAGCGGTTGGTGGTGCCGCGACTGCTCGCGTCGGTGCTCGTCTCGCTGATGCTCTGTTCCACCGTGACCCTTGTCGGCGTCACCGCGTGCTATCTGTACGAGATCTACCTCAACGACGGGTCCGGGGGAGCGTTTCTGCGCACCCTCGGCGAGTACGGCCGGCTGTCGGATTTCGCGACCGCCATGTTCAAGTCCGCGTGCTTCGGCATCACGTCCGCGCTGATCGCGTCCTTCAAAGGCCTCCATGCCAAGGGTGGTCCGAGCGGTGTCGCCGACGCTGTCAACGAAGGTGTGGTGCTCGCTTTCGTCATGGTGTTCGTGGTCAATACCGTTCTGTCCCAGATGTACACCGTGCTCGTTCCGGCAGTGGGCACCTACTGATGTTCTCCTATTCCACTCTCATCCGCGCACGATCCGTGACGCATCGCCCGGTGGCGGCGACCGTCGACGGTTTCGCGTCGATGGGCCGGCAGGTCGTGTTCGCCGGTAAAGCCGTCGCCGGAATCCCCACCGCTCTGCGCCGGTATTTCCGTCACGTGCTCTTCCATATCGGTGACGTCAGCTTCGGGTACGCGTCGCTGCTGGCCGGTGGCGGCACGATCGGCATCGTGTTCGCGATGTCCGGGGTGGCCGCGATGATGGTGGGCGTCGAAACCCAGCGCGGACTCGAACTGATCGGCATGACATCGCTGTCGGGCATGCTCTCCGCAATCGCCAACACGCGGGAACTGGCCCCCGTCGTGGCCTCCATCGCGCTCGCCGCGAAGGTCGGGACCGGGTTCACCGCGCAACTCGGCGCGATGCGCATCTCCGACGAGATCGATGCGCTCGACGCGATGGCCGTGAAATCCATTCCGTTCCTTGCCAGCACCCGTCTCGTCGCCGCCGCCGTCTGCGTGATCCCGATCTACATGGTGGGGTTGCTCGCGTCGTTCGTCGCGACCCGTCTGGTGGTCGTCAACTTCCAGGGCAACTCCGCCGGCACCTACGACTACTACTTCCACCTCGCGCTGTCGCCGTCCGACCTGTGGTACTCGCTGATCAAGGCGGTGGTGTTCGCGATGATCGTCGCGATCGTGCACTGCGCCTACGGGTTCTATGCCTCCGGCGGACCCGAAGGGGTGGGACAGGCAGCGGGACGGGCACTGCGCACGAGCATCCTGGCCATCGGTGTCACCGACGTCGTGCTCACCTTCGCCCTGTGGGGTCTGGTCCCCACCATCCCGGGAGTGGGAGTCTCGTGACGTCCCCGCGCCTCGTGCCGCGGCCGCTTCCGGGCCAGCCCTTGCCGCGCCCGACCAACAAGACGGCCGGTCTCAGCCGACCGGCCCTCGCACTGGTCGGGATGGTCTCGACCGTGGTCCTCGTCGTCACCGGAGTGCTGCTCGTCGCGTCCGGCGCCGGTTCGTTGTCGCGCGACCCCAAGGTCACCGCGACCCTTCCGGCCGACGCCGGACTCATCTTCGGTTCCGCGGGCGTCCAGTACCAGGGCGTGCACGTGGGAAGTCTCGTCGGACTCGACGCCGGCGTCACCAGTTCCCGCCTGACGATGCAGATCGACGCGGCGCAGATCTCCGAGATTCCGGCGTCGGTGCGGGTCCGTGTCGTGCCCCGCACCCTATTCGGCGACGTGTTCCTCGAATTGGTGCCACCGGAGGATCCCGAGCGCGGTCGACGCCTCGCCGAGGGCGCCGAGCTGAGTGTGGACACGTCTTCGGAGGCCGTGCAATTGGCAAACCTCTACTACCGTGCCGCCGCATTGATGGAACAACTGCGTCCGGAGCAGCTTTCGGTTGCGCTCGACGCGATGAGCCAGGCGTTGCAGGGCCGGGGCGCAGGTCTCGGGGAGACGATCGACCGCATGTCCACGCTCGCCACCGACCTCGGTCCGCTCGTCGACGCGGGTATCGCAGCGGCCCCTCAGGTCGCGACCGTGAACGAAGCGCTCTCGGCGGCCACCGACGATGTCGTCACCATCATGGCGAACGCCTCCGAACTGTCGCAGGTCGTGCTCGAGCGTGAGGACGGTATCCGGCGGTTGCTGTCCGGGGGCGCGTCGCTCGGACAGGAAGGCGCGGCCCTGTTCTCCGCCAACACCGGCAACATGATCTCGGTGGTGCGGAACGGGGCGCCGGTCATGGGCGCGTTCGCAGGAAACACCACCGGACTCGACGAGACCCTTCGCTACCTGTCCATCTTCGGCGGTGCCGGTGCCCGAGTCTTCTCGACGGGCCGGTTCAACATCACCGCCGTCCCCGATTTCGCCGACCCTCTGCCGTACACGGCGGACGATTGCCCGAGATACCCGGGGATGGACGGCGCCAACTGCGGTGACCCCGTCCGGACGTCGGCGCAGAACGGGCCGTCGATCCGGGCCGCGTCGGCCGAGCGTGCCCCACTGGGTTATCTCGAGCAGATCGCGGCGGGCATCGCGCCCGACGCGGCGGCCCCCGGCATCGACCCGTCCGCGGCGGCGTCGCTGCTGCTCGCGCCGTTCGTACGCGGAGCGGAGGTGAGCATCCCGTGAGCGCGGTTACCGGTCCGGCGCTGCGTCTGGGAGCGTTCTGCCTCGTCGGTGTCGTTGCCGCGGTCGTCGTCGGCAACACCCTCGACCAGCCCGTCGTCGGTTCGACCCGTGAATACTCCGCCGAGTTCACCGACGTCGAGGGGCTCACGCCCGGAAGCGATGTCACCCTCGCAGGAGTCCGTGTGGGCAAGGTGGCGGAGGTCGCTTTCGCGCCGCAGGAGGACGGAAGTTCTCGCGCGCTGGTCCGATTCGATATCGAATCCGATCAGCAACTCACTTCGGATGTGACCGCGAAGGTCAACTACGGAGACATGATCGGAGTCCGGTACGTGGCCTTGCGCCTGCCGGACGACACCACGGGCGGGGTGCTCGAAGAGGGTGCGACGATCCCCCTCGAACGCACCGCTCCGCCCGTCGATCTCACCGCTCTGGTGAACGGCTTCAAACCCCTGTTCGAAGCGATCGATCCCGCACAGATCAATGCGCTCGCGGTCTCGGTGGTGGAGGCGTTCCAGGGGCAGGGCGGAACCCTCGAGTCGTTGCTTCTGCACGTCGCGTCCGTCAGCGCAGACATGGTCGAACAGGAGCAGGTGTTCAACGAGGTGATCGGCAACCTCGAACAACTCGTCACCGTGGTGGACCGGCGCAACGAGGAGGTCTCTTCCCTGATCTCGGGTATGACGGCGGTGAGCCAGGCACTCGCGGGCGATTCCACGCAACTCGCGACGCTGGTCGACCGCGGTAGTTCCGCCGTGCGCGCGACGGCCGCGCTCATGTCGGGCGCGGTCACCCCGCTCGACACCGCGGTGACGGATCTGCGGGTGATGACCGACGCGTGGATTCCGCAGACCGAGAACTTCGACCAGGCGATGGCGGGCCTCCCCGCACTCGCCGACAGCCTCAACCGAATCGGCGATTACGGCGGTTGGCTCAACCTCTACATGTGTAATTTTACCGTCCTGTCGGGAGATTTCGAGACGAATCTTCTCGGCACCCGTTACTCGGAGGTGTGCCGATGAAAGCGGCACGTGAGGCACGGGACGTGATCGCGACGATCTTCTCGGGACGCCACGACCGGAATGCGAATCCGATCGTCCTCGGGGTGGTCGGTATCGCCGTGGTTGCCGTCGTCATGGTCGACGCACTGGCACTGCCGCAGGTGACCTACCTGCTCAGAACGCACTCCTACACAGCAGAATTCGCCAACGCGGCGGGCCTCGCGCCGAACGACCCGGTGTATGTGGCCGGTGTCCCTGCCGGACGCGTCGAAGGGCTCGAGATGGCGGGCGACCGCATTCTTGTGGATTTCCGGATCGACCGGGCGCAGGATCTGGGCGACCGCACGACGGCGGAGATCAAGCTCAAGACCATCCTCGGTAAGCGGTATCTCTCCGTCACACCGGCAGGCGCCGGTGAACTCGCCGACGATCGGGTCCCGCTGTCCCGCACAGCGGTGCCCTACAGCCTCGACGAATTGACCACCGATGCCCAAACCGTCAGCGAGGGACTGGACATCGACGCGCTCGAATCGATGATGCAGACACTCACCGACACCATGCCTTCCGACTCCCAGCACATCGCTGATGCGCTCGCCGGGGTCGAAGCGACCTCACAGATGCTGGTACGCAACGATTCCCGCATAACGTCCCTGCTGCGCTCGGCGAAGTCGCTGACTTCGGTGGTGTCCGCGCAGAGCGAGGACGTCTCCGTCCTGGTCCAGAACGCCACCGCGGTCGTGACCATCCTCGCCGACCGCAAGGAGGCACTGGTCGTCCTCGTCGAAGATCTGCGCGAACTCACCGAGACCACGGCGGGGTTCCTCACCGACAACTCCGGTGAAATCGATGCTCTGCTCGTGAACCTCGAATCGGTCACCGCGACGCTCGAAGCCAACGCCGCGAACATCCGCGAAATCCTCACGAAGCTTCCGGCCGGGCTCCGCGCCGCGACCGATGCGTCCGGCAACGGAAACTGGGTCGACGTGCACGCCCCCGCCGGTCCGATTCCCGACAACGCGTTGTGCAGCATCGGCGTGATGGAGGGGTGCAATTGAGCGGGACCGTAAGAACATGGCTGGTACGCGGCGTCGCGGTCGTCGTCGTACTGGGTCTGTGCGCGGCAGGCGTCTGGTACATCGTGGGGCCCGACCGCACCAGACCCGTGGTCGCGCAGTTCGCGTCGGTGAACGGGATCTACCCCGGCAGCAAGGTGGCCGTGCTCGGACTTCCTCTCGGGACCGTCGAGGAGGTGCGGCCGGCAGGGCGCGTCGTCGAGGTGACGATGACGGTTCCGAGCGAGGTGACGCTGCCCGCCGACGTCTCGGCGTTCGTCATGAATCCCGCCGTGATCAGCGACCGGTTCATCGAACTCGGCCCGGCGTACCGAGGTGGCCCGGTCCTGCAGGACGGCGACGTCATTCCGGTCGAACGCAGTCATGCGCCGATCAACTGGGATGAACTCCTGGAGAGCGTCGACCTGCTCGCGGCGGCGCTGGGACCCGAAGGCGGTGAACTCGGCCGCACCCTCGACGTCGCGGCCGACGCGACCGCCGGCATGGGCGAGGACATGAACCGTGCGATCACATCTCTGAGTCAGGCCACCGCGGTCATCGGTGCCAAGTCCGAGGACATCGGCGGGGTCGTGGACGATCTCGCGGTCGCGATCGGCGCCGTCAATTCCCGGGAGGGCGACCTCGCCGCGCTCGTCGACGGAATGGGCGACCTGGGCGAGGAATTGCAGCGTCAGGATCTCGATGTCGCTACCCCGATCGATCAACTGACCGTGGTTCTCGACCGACTCGACGCACTGCTCGCCGATCGCGGCGGCGACATCGAACAGATCATGGCGAATGCGAAGACTCTCACCGATACGTTTGCCGCACACGAGGTCGGCTTCGCCGAGATCTTCGACGTGCTGCCGCTCGCGATGCAGAACATCGACAACGCCATCGGGCCCGACGGCCGAGCGCGCATCCGGCTCAACATCTCCACGCAGATCGGGCAGTTCCCGCGCGCGCAGGAACTCTGCGCGCAGGAACCGTTGCCGCTGTGTACCGGTGCAGGATTCACCAACCCCATCACCGTGCCGTTCGACCTCTCCGATCCCTACGGAGACCTGGTACCCGAGTCCCTGGACCGGGCATTGAACGAAGGGGGCACACGATGACGAGAGCCCTTCGCGCGGCAGGGGTCCTGGCGTCGGTTGCGGTGCTGTCCACCGGGTGTGGGCTGAGCCTGCACGAACTACCTCTCGGCCGCACTGGATCCGGCGACACCTATTCGGTCACGGCGGTGTTCGAGAGTGCCGACCGGCTCGACCCGGGAGCCGAGGTCCGCGCCGGCCAGGCCGTCGTGGGCCGTGTCCACACACTGCGTACCGACGGCACACGCGCATACCTCGATCTCAGCATGTCGTCGTCGGCGGAACTCCCCGCGAACGTCGGTGCATCCGTGCGGCTTCCGTCGGCGCTGGGCAGCCCTTTCGTGCAGATCGACATGCCCGAGGAGCCTTCCGCGCAGTTGCTTTCGGACGGCGACACGATCGAGCGGACGGAGGTGGGGCCGGACATCGAATCGACCTTCGCCATGCTGGGACAGGTCGTCAACGGCAGTGGACTCGACCAACTCCGCACCATCACCGCCGAACTCAACGCCGCCTTCGGAGGTCGCGGCGAGAAGATCCGCGACATGCTCACGCGTCTGGAGTCCACGACGGCGCTGGCCGACGAGAACAGCGACCACTTCGAGCGCACGCTGGTCGCGGTCGAGTCGGTGTCGGGACGGCTTGCGCAGCAACAGGAATTGCTCGATCGCAGTATCTCCGACAGTTCACGCATGGTGACGTTGCTCGCCGAGCAGCAGCAGGACCTGACCACTCTCGTGTCGAGTACGGCCGCGGTGTCGGAGTCGGTGGACACCGTGATGGGTGATTCCGGGACGATCGGTGGCGCGGTGGACGACCTTGCCGACATCACTTCGGGCATCAGGGATTTCAACAATACCGTGGAGGCGGCTCTCGTCAACATGAACCTGTTCATGGACGGTTTCAGTCGCGCGACGCCCGGCGACTACTTGATCTTCGACGGCGCCTTCGACATTCCCGCCGCAATCGATCTGCTGGTGACCGGTGGTGTTCCGCTCGACGGGGGACCGGCTGTGCCGATGCCGCAGGCCGACGTCGCGGTGGGCCTGCAAGATCTTCTCCGGGGCGATCTACGGTGAACCGCTCGGTGAAGGTGCAGGTCACCTTGTTCGTTATCGTCGGGCTTCTCGCGACGGTCTTCGGAATCCGGTACGTGCTGGGACCCCAGAGCCTCGGCGGTGCCATCGAACTCCGGGCGCACCTGTCCGACGCACGCGGGATCGGTCCGGGCACATCCGTGACGTATCGAGGCGTCGCGGTGGGAGAAATCGACTCCATCGAGGTGGCGCCGGGCGGCCTCGGGTCCGACGCGGTGCTCTCCCTCGATCCGGGAACACAGATCCCCGTCGGCAGCACTGCGCGGGTGGTCACCGCTACGGCGATCGGAATCCTCACGCTCGACATCGAGCCGGAGAAGGACGACGGCCCGTACCTCGGGTCCGGCGACGAGATCCTCGTGCCCGTCGAGGATCAGAGCCTCCGGCTCGATCAGATGCTGATCCGGATGACGTCGTTGATCGAGAGCCTGGACGCAGACTCGCTCGTTACCCTCGGCGACACCTGGGGAACCGCCCTCGAAGGGACCGGACCCGACCTGCAGGCGCTGCTCGAGAACGCCGACACCTTGTCGCGGATGGTGGAAGAACGCGCACCCGCCATTGCGACGTTGCTCGACGAGGGACTCGATCTCGTCGACGCCCTGGCACGCAACTCCCAGTCCTTCCCCGGCACGGTCGAGGAGGTGCGAGACGTGTCCGACCAACTGGTCGGCAGCAGGGACTCGCTGGTGTATCTGCTCGACCGTTCGCCGGACGCTCTGGCACGCACCGAAGAACTGTTCGCGGCGACCGAGGACAACTTCGGAGTGCTGCTCACCAACCTGGTGACGGTCGGCGAGGTGCTGGGGCCGAGGAGTCCGGCCCTGGAAGCGGGCCTCGTGTCGATGCCGGCCGCGTTGAAGGATCTCGACCGCGTCGTCGTGGGCGACCGTGGCAACTTCTCCCTCGTGGCCACGCAGGGGCCGGTGTGTTACTACGACACCCCGCGCCGCACGATCCCGGACTACGGTCCCCGGCAGCCGAATCTCTCGCTCTACTGTCCTCCGGGCGAAGACCTTGCCCAGCGCGGCGCCCGGGTGGCGCCGAGGCCGAACGGCCTCGGCCTGCAGAACCAGACCACTCCGGGTGGGGTGACGGGCCCCGACATCGCCGACGATCCGCTGCTCATTCCGACCGGGGTGGAAGCGCTGAACTACTGGCAGAGACTGTTGGAAGGATTGGGCAACTGAGATGACACGAGCCACCGGTACCTCGGAGGACGCAGCCACGACGGATGGCGGCACGGGAGACGACACCGTGGCCGTGTCGCCGGACACGCGGCGCACATCCGGGAGGGGCGGATCGGCACGATGGGCGGTGGTCGTCCTGATCGCGGCGCTCCTCGCCGCCGCGGCGTTCTTCGGGTTCCGGTGGTGGCAGGCGGAGGAAGATGCCGCTCTGCGCGCCGAAGCGGTGACGAAGGCGCGTGAGTACGCGGTCGTGCTGGGCACGTACGACTACCGCTCCTTCGACGATTCGCTTGCCGCCGTCACCGCGAATTCCACCCCGGAGTTCGCTGCCAAATACGAAGGTGTCGCGGGTGATCTGCGGGGACTGGTCGAGAACGGTCAGGGAACGTCCGTCGCACGCGCCGACCACGCCGGCCTCGAGAACCTCGACGGCGGGACTGCCACCGTGCTCGTCTTCCTCGATCAGGACGTCACGAATGCGGTGGTGCCCGACGGCCGCACCGACGCCACTCGCTTCGTCATCACCTTGAAGCGAGTGGACGATCGCTGGCTGCTCGACGGCGCCGACGCCGCATAGCCGACCCTCGTCACCGGACCACGCCGCCCCGACGACGGCACACTCGCGTCGTCGGGGCGGAGCGACCGGTCCGGTCGGGGATGGGTCGCTATGCGTCGGACAGTGTCCTCGCGCGTGCGTCGTCGGTGCTGGGCGAATGGCTGCGCGGGATCGTGAAGGTCGCGGCGACGACGAGTATCGCGACCACGAAGCACGCAATCGTGTACCAGAGGCTGCCCACCGGATCGCCGTTGCCGGTGACCCCGTCGGTGGCTGCGAAGTAGTCGGGCAGCGCGCTCGCCCACAGCACCGCCATCACAACCAGATACGCGATGCTGTAATACCGGACGAAATCGTTGGAGTACACGGCTGTTTCCGGCGATCCGGTGGTCCGGGTGGCGCGTAGCCGTCGCCACTGCCGCGTGAGCACGTAGATCGCCACCACCGAGACGACGACGAGTTCTGCGGCGTAGATCGTCGCGCGGACGGTGGTGCTGCCCATGCCGATGATCGTCGCGGGGGCCGGTAGGATCACCGTGCCCAGGGAGGCGAGGAGGCCGACGACCACTGTGCGCCATACCAGTTCGAGTCCCCCGAACCTGCGTCCGGCATCAGCGTGGCGCCCGACGAAGAACTGGACGCAGAACGCCAGGGACATGGGCCACAGCGCGGCGAACACGACCACGCTCGGCAGCGGCACCGAGTCGAAGAACGGCTGGTTGATCGGATTGTCGAGAGACCACTCCCACCACCGCAGTTGCGGACCTAGGTGATCGAAGATCTCGTAGAAGGCGTGGTGCACGAAGCCGACGCACGCCGCCCCGATCAGGGCGCCGTACTGCCGGAACACTCCGAGCATCCGGACGATCTCGAACGCGATCGTCGCCATCAACGGATAGATCGCGATGATGTACAGCGGGAGGCGACCCCACATGAACTCGACCGTGAACACGTTGTGCGCGAACATCGTGTCCACGTATTCCGCGACTCCGAAGGCGTCGGGGAAGTACAGCAGCGGTTCGATGATGAACAGGAATGCGAGCGTTCCGAGCCACACGACGAGGTTGGTGGGATCACCTGTGCGGCGGAGTCGGACGATCGCGTAGATCAGCGCCAGAACCGCACCCAGCACGATCGTCGCTTCGAGTACCGGAAGGGTCCAGTTCTCCAGGGCGAAGGGGCTGCGCAGTTCGAAAAGTCCGCCGGCTTCGGCGCACGAGAACCCCAGCCGCGTCGCGAGGTCCTCGAACGTGGGGGAGCAGAGGTCCGACATCAGTCGGCCTCCCGCGCGGACACGGTCTCGGCGGTGTACCAGTGCGAGACGTCGTAACCGGAATCGAACCGTTCGAACCACACGTCGGCGAGCGCGGGAAGCTTCTCGTGATCTGGGTTGTGCTTGGGCAACTGGCTGCGCACGACACCTGCGAGTGCGACGAGTTGCTCACGCAGGGGCAGGACGTCGAAGGCCCGCGGCATCGGCCCGTGGTCTTCGGCGCGCAGGAACGGCAGGCGCTTGCGCAGGTTCTGCTTCCGCCGGTACGACGCGAACATCGACATCGCGTCGATCTTGCGTTCCTCGATCGGGACGTGCTTGTTGAAACCCTCGCAGGCGATCGCGATGACGTCGAGTACGTGCTTGAAAACCGATGGGGCCATGCGCATCCGGTACAGGTCGCTGCCCACCACCGCGTCGAAGATGATGAGCGCCGAACTGCGGTGCTCGACCTCTTCGACGAAGTGCCAGATGAACAGCGACGCGACCCGGTCGTCGCCGGGGCGGAACAGATGCGAATCGTTGTCGAGCATCAGCTTGAACACCGGCGTGAAGGTTGCTTCCAGGTCGGCGGTGTAGGCGAGACGGTACTCGAGGGACTTCTCCGCGGTGAGGCGGTCGAACGCCGCGACGACCTCGTCGAGGGTCTCCTGCAGGCCCGGGTAGTGCCTGATCAGGCCTTTGACGTGTTGCCGGTGGGCGGTCGAATGCTGCCCTTCCTGGTACATGAAGGCGTTGGCTTCCTCGACCACCTCGGGGTCGGCAATTTTGTGCACGACCTCCTGGACCATGTTCACGATCATCTTCTCGAAACCGATGGCAAGGAACGACACCGCGTTGGCCATGCTCGAGAACGCCGGGTTCTCCTCGTTCCACAGAAACGGCACGTCGTAATCCGCAAACGCGAAGCGCATCTTCCGGACCTGCAGGTTTGTCATCGTGGCACTACCTCGTCTCGTGCCCGCCCTCGGGGAGGCCGGACGGGTGGGGCCCCGGGTGCCGAGGCCTCGGTTCGCGTGACCATACATCAGAGCCGCCACTTGTATGATAGGAATCCCGGTGCCGATACGGAAGAGGTCGCGGCGACATGTGACGGACCGTGGGCGCGGGGGCTCCCCGTGTTACCGTCGGGTTCTTGTTGCAGGTCGCGGTACCCGAGGAAGCAGATTGTGGCGCGGAGACGTGGGTGGGGCGGGCGTCCTCCCGTCGACGACGAGGAGGCCTCGCAGCGGATAGTCGCGGCAGCGGTGGAGTTGATTGCCCGGTCCGGATCGGAAATCAGCATCGCCGACGTCGCGCAATCGCTCGGTGTCATTCGTCAGACGGTGTACCGGTACTTCACCAGCGCCGACGCCTTGATGCGCGCGGCTGCGATCGAGTCGGTGGAAGGATTCCTCGATCGGCTGGCCGACCGGGTGAGCGGCATCGACGACCCGGCCGACGCGATGGTCGAAGGCGTGGTCTTCACGTTGGCGGAGGTCCGCCGCACCCCTCATCTCGGCATCCTGCTCTCGAGTACCTATTCGGACCCGCATCCGGAAGTGATCGCGTCGGGCGAAGCGCGTGCCTTCGGTATGACCATGATCCGGCGGTTCGACGTCGACTGGGAGCGCTACGGCTACGACGACGAGTCGCTCGGCGAACTGGTCGAATACGTGCTGCGGACGATGCAGTCGTTCTTCGTCTCCCCGGGAGATCCTCCGCGCAGAGACGACGAACTGCGTCGATACCTGCGGCGGTGGATGGGGTCCGCGATCCTCGCGCAGAAAGCCCCTCGGGTTGCACCCACCGATGTGACCTAGGTAACATCGGTTTTGCGAATCGAGCGGAAGACGTCCGCGGACGACAGAGAAGCGCTCGTGAAGCAGAGATCCGGCCCGGCAGACGCGCAAGCGATACCGGGCCGAACCCCTGTGTGGGGTCCGTGCAAGGTCCGTGCAACAGGGGGAATCAGGTGGGGGAACGCATCACGACCGTCGACCGCGACGGACTGACGTTCGACATACGCGACGAGGGACCGATCGGCGGCGAGATCATCGTTCTGCTCCACGGTTTTCCGCAGGACTCGCGGTCGTGGGACGGCGTTGCGCCGATACTTCACGACGCCGGCTTCCGCACGATCGCGCCCGACCAGCGAGGCTATTCACCTCGCGCGCGTCCACCGCGGCGCCGCGACTACAGCATTCCGCTGCTCACCGACGATGTCGTCGACCTCATCGAGACGGTCGCGGACGGGTCTCCCGTCCACCTCGTCGGGCACGACTGGGGTTCGGTGATCGGGTGGACCGTCGCGTCCCGGCGCCCGGACCTGGTCCGCACCCTCACGGCGGTGTCGGTACCTCACCCCGCCGCATTCCTCCGCGCCTTCCTCACCAGCGCACAACTGTTCCGATCCTGGTACATGCTGGTGTTCCAGTTCCCGTGGATCCCAGAGTTCCTGCTGAGCAACCAGCGGATCACAGAATCCGTTCTCCGCGGGTCGGGGCAACCGTCCGCCGCCGCGACGCGCGATGCCGCCCGCCTCGCCGATCGGGAATCGGTTCGGGGCGGGGTGCACTGGTACCGGGCGATGCCGTGGGCAGACCGGAAGGCGACACTCGACCCCGTCACCGCGCCCACCCTGATGGTGTGGAGCGACCGAGACATTGCCGTCGGGCCGGCCGGGGTCGACGCCACGGCGCGCTACGTCTCCGGTCCGTATCGCTCCGAGACGCTCGCCGGTGTCAGCCACTGGATTCCCGACGAGGTACCCGACGAACTGGCCCGTCTCGTGGTCGAGCACGCGTCGGCCGCAACCGACGCGCGCTCGTGAACGTCAGGCGCGCAGGCGTTCTCGCCTGAGAAGTTCGACCTCCGGCAGATCCAGCGGCGGCAGGGAATCCACGCCCAGTGCCCGGGCGAGCAGCCGGTCGGCGAGTTCGGGATTGCGGGCCAGCACCGGTCCGTGCAGGTAGGTGCCGATCACCGAACCCTGGACGGCGCCTTCGAGTCCGTCGCCGACGCCGTTGCCCACGCCGCGCGAGACGCGGCCGAGTCCGGTGGCGTCCGGGCCGAGTGTCGTTCCACCCCGGTGGTTTTCGAAACCGGTCAGGGGTTGCGTGAGCCCGTAGGCGACAGGCTGGGTGACGATCTCTCCGATCGAGCGGATCTCCTGCGGTGCAGTCGTCACGTCGAGGAGGCCGACGCCGTCGACGCGTTCGCCCGACGACGTCTCGTACCAGTGGCCGAGCACCTGGATGGCCGCGCAGATCGCGAGGACGGGTGCCCCGCGGCCCGCGGCCTGCTGCAGGCCGGGATAGCGCTGGAGGTGCCGCGTCGCGAGTCGTTGCGCGGCGTCTTCGGCGCCGCCGAGGGTGTAGATGTCGAGTGACTCGGGCACCGGGTCGCTCAAACCGATCTCGATGACTTCGGCGTCGTAACCGCGCATGCGCAGGCGCTGACGCAACACGAGGGCGTTTCCGCCGTCGCCGTAGGTGCCCATGACGTCGGGCAGGACCAGCCCGATTCGAACGGTCGAGTCAGACATTGGCCGTCCTCCTGGAGATTTCGGTGTTGAGGTCCCGGAATGCGGTGTAGTTGGCCAGGACCTCTACCCGGCCGGGCGGGCACGAAGCGATGGCTTTCAGCGGGTCCGGGACGAGCGTGTGGTCGACGCCCGCGTAGGTGAGGCGCACCGCGAGATCGGTGCCGCGCTCACCTGCCGCGACCACCTGGATTCCCTCGAAGTGCTCGAACCGCACATCCCACAGCCAGGACAGATCCTCGCCATCGGGTACCTGACCGTTGACGGCGATGACGAGACCGTCGACGGTCGGATCGATCATCGACAGCGCTTCCTGCCAGCCCGCCGGATTCTTGGCGAGCAGCATGTGGACGGAATGCGGACCGACCTGCACGGTCTTGTACCGGCCCGCGACTTCGTCGACCACCGCTGCTGCGGCAACGGCGTCGGCGGGGTCGGCGCCCAAGGCGACCGCCGCTGCGACCGCCTGGGCGGCGTTTCCGCGGTTGGCCTTTCCGGGCAGCGTCAGCTTCAACGGCAGCACCAGGCCGTCCGGCCCGTACAGGTTGTCGTCGTCGACCCACCAATCCGGTTGCGGCCGAGCGAAATCGGATCCCGTGCTGTACCAGTGCACACCCTCGCGAGCGATGGGTTCGCCGGTGCGCGGGCAGCTCACGGAATCGTTCGCCCATCCCGCGCCGGCCGCCACCCACACGACGTTGGGGTTGTCGTACGCGGCGGACGTGACGAGCACGTCGTCACAGTTCGCGACGATCACGGCATCGGGGTGTCGTTGCAGGCCCGCCCGCAGTTTGCGTTCGATCATGTTGATCTCACCGACGCGATCGAGTTGATCGCGGCTGAGATTGAGCAGCACGATCGCTTCGGGCTCCAGGGCGTCGGCCACGTGCGGAGTATGAAGTTCGTCGACCTCGATCGCGGCGAGAGGCGCGTGGAGATCGGACGCGAGCGCGGCGACGATGCCCGCGTCCATATTCGCGCCGTCCGCCTGCGTGACGGTCTTGTCGATGGTTTCCAGGGCGGCGGCGGTCATCCGGGTCGTGGTCGACTTGCCGTTGGTGCCGGTGACGAGCACCGTGCGGCGTCCGTGGCCGACCTGCTTCATCAGCGTCGGCTCGATCTTGAGGGCGATGAGCCCGCCGATCATCGACCCCTTGCCACGTCCGGCTTTCTGGGATGCCCAGGCTGCAGCTTTCGCGGCGCGCAGGGCCAACCGGCCGCGTGCGGTGATTTCAGTGCTAGTTCCCACGTCGGCGAGTGTTCCACAGCCGTACGGGAGCCGCCGACGGCGGCTTGCCAACTGTGTCAGGAACTACGGGTGGGCTCCGTCACGCGCAGGGCGTGCGACTTGAGCACCTGGAACTCGTCCTCGGTGATAGTGCCGGCGTCGAGCAGTGCCTTCGCGTCGGCGATCTGGTCGGCCGGGGATTTGCCCGCGACCTCACGGATGTAGTTGTCCTGAGCGGACTTGATCTGCGCGGCCTCTCGCGCCGACCGCTCGGCCATACCGCGACCGTGGACCACCAGGTACACCAAGCCGGTGAGCAGCGGGAAGATGAAGAGGAACACGATCCAGATCGCCTTGACCCAGCCGGACTGCTCGCGGTTCGCGAACAGATCGCTGATGATCAGCCACAGCATGATCAGATATGCGATGAACGCGAAGCACACGACGATGTACCACATGATGTCCCAGAACTCCACGGCGATCCCCTTGCCTGTTGGACGAGCTCAGCGGTCCGGGGATGCGTACCGAACCGACGACGCGGCGGTACCCCGGGAACATTCCGCAGAGTACCGCCGCGCAGGTCGGGACATGGGCCGAATCGGCCGAGCGATCAGCTCGCGCGGTTGACCGCCGAGACGACCGCCCGCAGCGACGCCACGGTGATGGACGACGCGATTCCCACGCCCCACACCAGAGTCGTGGTGCCGTCGGGACGGGTCACGTCGGCCTCGACGTACGCGGCGGCATTCGCGTCGTCGCCGGCGGACATGGCGTGCTCGGAGTATCCGCGTACGGCGACGCGGTAGCCCAGCGACTCGAGGCCGTCGACGAAGGCGGCCAGCGGGCCGTTGCCCGTACCGGTGATCTCCTTCTCGACACCGTTCACCTTGAGGATCGCGGTGATGGTGTCTTCGCCGTCGTCCGTCTCCGCGGCCGTGACCTTCTGGCGGATCCGCTCGAGCGGGGTGACGGGAGCCAGGTACTCCTCGTGGAAGATATCCCACATCTCCTTGGGGCTGACTTCGCCGCCTTCTCCGTCGGTGACGGCCTGCACGGACTGCGAGAACTCGATCTGCAGGCGACGCGGCAGGTTCAGGCCGTGGTCGTGCTTCATGATGTACGCGATGCCGCCCTTACCGGACTGCGAGTTCACGCGGATCACGGCCTCGTAGCTGCGGCCGACGTCCTTCGGGTCGATGGGCAGGTACGGCACGGCCCAGGTGATGTCGTCGACATCGGAACCGGCCGCATCGGCGTCGGCCTTCATGACGTCCATGCCCTTGTTGATGGCGTCCTGGTGGCTACCGGAGAAGGCGGTGTAGACCAGATCTCCGCCGTAGGGGTGCCGCTCGGGGACGGGCAGCTGGTTGCAGTACTCGACGGTGCGGCGGATCTCGTCGATGTTCGAGAAGTCGATCTGCGGGTCGACGCCGCGGCTGAACATGTTCAGGCCCAGGGTCACCAGGCACACGTTGCCGGTGCGTTCGCCGTTGCCGAACAGGCATCCCTCGATGCGGTCGGCGCCGGCCTGGTAGCCCAGTTCGGCTGCCGCGACACCGGTTCCGCGGTCGTTGTGGGGGTGCAGCGACAGAATGATCGAGTCGCGCTTGGCCAGGTTGCGGTGCATCCACTCGATCGAATCGGCGTACACGTTCGGGGTGGCCATCTCGACGGTCGCCGGCAGGTTGATGATCACCGGGTGCTCCGGGGTCGCTCCCAGAGTCTCGACGACGGCGTCGCACACTTCCTTGGCGTAGGAGAGTTCGGTGCCGGTGTAGGACTCGGGGGAGTACTCCCAGCGCCAGTTGGTGTCGGGGTAGTCCTTCGCGGTCTCGATCACCAGTTCCGCGGCGTCGGTCGCGATCTTCTTCACGGCGTCCTTGTCGGCGCGGAACACGACGCGGCGCTGCAGGATCGACGTGGAGTTGTAGAAGTGCACGATCACGTTCTGTGCACCGACACATGCTTCGAAGGTGCGGCGGATCAGCTCGGGGCGAGACTGCGTCAGCACCTGAATGGTGACGTCGTCGGGAATCGCGTTGTCCTCGATGATTTCCCGCACGAAGTCGAAGTCGGTCTGGCTCGCGGACGGGAAGCCGACCTCGATCTCCTTGTAACCCATGCGCACCAGCAGGTCGAACATCCGGCGCTTGCGGGCCGGGCTCATCGGATCGATGAGCGCCTGATTGCCGTCACGCAGGTCGACGGCGCACCAACCGGGAGCGCGCTCGATGATCTTGTCGGGCCAGGTGCGGTCGGGCAGTGATACCGGCTCGACTTCCTCGGCGAACGGCCGGTACCGGTACGTCGGCATCGACGAGTTCTTCTGGGTGTTCCACGCGGGCTGATCGGCGGGCGCGGGCTTGCTCGGCGGGGTGATGGTGCGCGAACCGGAGGTGAAAGCGTCGGCGGGTGACATGACGTAACTCCAAAGAGGTGGGACCGGTGGGTCCAAATCAGGATATCGACCGGCGCGTAGAAACCCCGCGGCGGGAAGCCGGTCTGGTCAGATCCCGCCGCGGCGGCCGAGGAGAAGCGCGCGCTGCATGCGAGCAGTCTAACGCGACGGCGCCGACTTTCGTCGATCACCCCCGGTCGGTCCGCTCGGGCACCGATGTTCGTCATTTACGGACAACGCCGCCGACGGCGGCGTGCTGTTGCGCACGACACTTTCCAGATGGGGCCGACCGGCCCCAATATCCCCATCGGTAAGCTTGGCCACTGGACTTGTTCCCAACCCGGAGGTTCGACAGCGTGGCACTCGTCGTCCAAAAGTACGGAGGATCCTCGGTCGCGACGGCCGAGAGGATCCGGCGCGTCGCTGAAAGGATCGTCGAGACCAAGAAGGCGGGCAACGACGTCGTCGTCGTGGTGTCCGCAATGGGCGACACCACCGACGAACTGCTCGACCTCGCCCATCAGGTGTGCCCGGTGCCGCCGGCGCGAGAGATGGACATGCTGCTCACCTCGGGTGAGCGGATCTCGAACTCCCTGGTCGCGATGGCCATTCATTCCCTCGGTGCCGAGGCCCGCTCCTTCACCGGCTCACAGGCCGGCGTGATCACCACGGGCAGCCACGGCAACGCGAAGATCATCGACGTCACCCCCGGTCGCGTCCGCACTGCCCTGGACGAGGGCAGCATCGTGCTGGTCGCCGGGTTCCAGGGCGTGAGCCAGGACAGCAAGGACATCACGACCCTCGGTCGTGGCGGCTCCGACACCACCGCCGTCGCGCTCGCCGCTGCACTGGACGCCGACGTGTGTGAGATCTACACCGACGTCGACGGCGTGTTCAGCGCGGACCCGCGCATCGTCAAGGACGCGCAGCGGCTCGAGAAGGTTTCCTTCGAGGAGATGCTCGAGCTCGCCGCGTGCGGTGCCAAGGTCCTGATGCTGCGGTGCGTCGAATACGCCCGCCGCTACAACGTGCCCGTGCACGTTCGTTCGTCGTACACCACCAAGCCCGGCACCATCGTGTCCGGATCGATGGAGGACATCCCTGTGGAAGAGGCACTGATCACCGGCGTCGCGCACGATCGCGGCGAAGCGAAGATCACCGTCGTCGGTCTGCCGGACACTCCCGGCTACGCCGCCAAGGTGTTCCGCGCGGTCGCCGACGCCGACATCAACATCGACATGGTGCTGCAGAACATCTCGAAGGTCGAGACCGGCAAGACCGACATCACCTTCACCCTGCCCACCTCCGACGCTCCGCGCGCCGTCGAACTGCTCACCAAGCGGCAGGAAGACATCGGCTTCACGCAGGTCCTCTTCGACGACCACATCGGCAAGGTCTCCCTCGTCGGCGCCGGCATGAAGAGCCACCCCGGCGTCACCGCCAAGTTCTGCGAGGCGCTGGCGGACGCGGGCATCAACATCGATCTCATTTCGACCTCCGAGATCCGCATCTCGGTTCTCGTCAACGACACCGAACTCGACGACGCCGTGCGCGCGCTGCACGCTGCCTTCGATCTCGGCGGTACCGAGGAAGCAGTCGTACACGCAGGGACGGGACGGTAACCATGACGACCACTCAGGCGAGCGCAGCGACGGGGAAGACCATTGCTGTTGTCGGTGCGACCGGTCAGGTCGGCATCGTCATGCGCACGCTCCTCGAAGAGCGGAACTTCCCGGCCGACAAGGTCCGGTTCTTCGCGTCGGCCCGCTCGGCCGGTAAGAAGCTCCCGTTCCGCGGCGAGGAAATCGTCGTCGAGGATGCCGCGGCGACCTCCGACGAGGACCTCGCGGGCATCGACATCGCACTGTTCTCGGCCGGGGCGACGCTGTCGCGCGAGCAGGCTCCCCGCTTCGCCGCGGCAGGCGCGACCGTCGTGGACAACTCGTCGGCATGGCGTAAGGACCCCGAGGTTCCCCTCGTGGTGAGCGAGGTGAATCCCGAAGCGGCGAAGAACCCGCCCAAGGGCATCATCGCGAATCCGAACTGCACGACCATGGCCGCGATGCCGGTGCTCAAGGCACTGCACGACGAGGCGGGTCTGCAGCGTCTGATCGTCTCGAGCTACCAGGCTGTCTCCGGTAGCGGTATCGCCGGCGTCGAGGAACTTCTCGGCCAGGCCCGCGCTGTCATCGACGACGCCGAGAAGCTCGTCCACGACGGCGGTGCGGTCGAGTTCCCCGCGCCCGTGAAGTATGTCGCGCCGATCGCGTTCAACGTGCTGCCGCTCGCCGGCTCGATCGTCGACGACGGCTCCGGTGAAACCGACGAGGACCAGAAGCTGCGCAACGAGTCGCGCAAGATTCTGGGGCTCCCGGACCTGCTCGTGTCCGGTACGTGCGTGCGCGTGCCGGTCGTGACCGGCCACTCCCTGTCGATCAACGCCGAGTTCGAGCGACCCCTGTCGGTCGAGCGTGCGCAGCAGATCCTCGCCGGCGCCCCGGGCGTCAAGCTCGTCGACGTGCCGACCCCGCTCGCGGCGGCCGGTGACGATGTCTCGCTGGTCGGCCGCATCCGTCAGGATCCGGGCGCGCCGGAAGGTCGCGGGCTCGCCCTGTTCGTGTCGGGCGACAACCTCCGTAAGGGTGCTGCCCTCAACACCATTCAGATTGCGGAGCTGCTCGTCTGACTTCCTGCACATTTCCGTACTCGAGCGAGTGGATCATCCCCGAGGGGATGGTCCACTCGCTTGTTTCTGCGTCAGGGGCTGAGCGGGCCACGCCCTAGGATGGCGAGGTGACGTCCATTCGTTCCGCAACTCTCGACCGCATCGCCCCTGCGACGCTCTACCGCATCGTCCGGTTGCGCACGGAGGTGTTCGTGTTCGAGCAGGGGATCGTCTCCGAACCCGAACTCGACGGTCTCGATCTCGAGCCGAGCACGACCCTCTACTGGGTCGAAGAGGACGGCGACGTGGTGGCGACGCTGCGGGTCCTCGACAGCGACGGACCGGTCATCCACATCGGACGTGTCGCGACTGCCGAACGAGCGCGTGGACGCGGGCTCGCCGCGCGGCTCATCGAGTCGGTGATCGACCGCCATTCGCAGCCGATCGAGATTCTGGCGCAGGCGTATCTCGAGCAGTGGTACGGACGGTTCGGTTTCGTGCGCACCGGCCCGAACTGTGTGGACGCCGGTATCGACCACGTGCCTATGCGTCGTCCCGGGCGCTGACCCGCTCGTCCTGAAAAAACTTACAAACAGTCTGGACTGTTTGTTGAGTTGACGTTACGATCCGTAGCGTGATCCAGAACACTGTGCCCGGCGCCACACGAACACAGGCGCAGCGCACTGCGGCAACCCGAGCGAAGCTTCTCGACGCAGCGGTGGAGTCCCTCGTCGAACAGGGCTACTCGGGAATCAGCACGCAGGGCATCGCGAAGCGCGCCGGCGTCTCGCGCGGGGCTCAGTTGCACCACTTTCCCACCAAGGAGACGCTGGTCGTCGCGGCGGTCGAGCACCTGGTGGACAAGCGACTCACGGAGATCCTCGAGTCCGATCCCGACCCGGAATACGGCTTCGAGGCACTGTTCGACGCATTCACCGGGCCGTTGTTCGACGCTGCACTCGAATTGTGGGTAGCGGCGCGAACCGATCCGGCGCTCCACGCGGCGATGATCCCGCTCGAACGCAAGGTATCCGACGCCCTGCGCACGGGTTGCCTCGAAATCATGGGCGACCGGGTGAGTCCCGACATCATCGATCTGGGCATAGAACTCGCGCGAGGTTTCGCCGTTTCCGCCCTGATGCGTACCCCCGAATCCGATCGAGAGTTCCGGGAGCGCCTGCTCCCGGTCTGGAAGGCCCTGGTGTCGAAATGAGTCTTGCGATGCTCCCCGACCACGTGCACACGCTCATCGTGGGCGCCGGTTTCGGTGGAATCGGAATGGCCGCTTCCCTGCTGCGCGAGGACCCGTCCGCGGATGTGATCGTCCTCGAACGGGGAGACGACGTCGGGGGTACCTGGCGGGTGAACACCTATCCCGGTGCGGCGTGTGACGTCCCGAGTGCCCTGTACTCGTTCTCCTTCGCACCCGAACCCGATTGGTCGCGTGCCCACGGCGCCCAGGAAGAGATCTACGCCTACCTGCGCCGCGTCGCCCGCGACGAGGGCGTCACCGACCGCACGATGTTCGGATGCGAACTGCGGGAAGCGCAATGGGACGAGGGACGCGGGGTCTGGTCGGTGTCGACCTCCCGCGGCGAACTCACTGCCGACGTGCTCGTCGCCGCAACCGGCACTCTCTCGACGCCCACCTACCCGAAGGTGCCCGGACTCGAGTTGTTCCGGGGCAAGACTTTCCATTCCGCGGAGTGGGACCACGAGCACGACCTCTCCGGTGAGCGCGTCGCGGTGATCGGCACCGGGGCGTCCGCCATCCAGTTCGTCCCCGCCATCGTCGACCGCGTCGCCCATCTGACGCTGTTCCAGCGCACTGCGTCGTGGGTGATGCCCAAGCACGACCCCGCCATCGCCCGCTCGGTTCGTTCGCTGTACCGGCGCTTCCCCTTTGCGCAGAAGCTCATGCGGGGCGCCGTGTACGGGCAGAAGGAAATCTACGTCGTGGGCATGACGAAGCCGTTCGCCCGCAAATACCTGCTGCCGTTGTTCGAGCGCCGGGCCCGCCAGGTGCTGCGCAAGCAGGTGCGAGATCCGAAACTGCGCGAGCGGCTCACTCCCGATTTCGCCATCACGTGCAAGCGGATCCTGCTGTCCAACGACTGGTTCCCCGCCATCACCCGGTCCGACGTGAGCGTGGTGTCGTCCGGACTGACCGCGGTGACGGAAAACGGGGTCGTGGACAAGGACGGCAACGAGTACCCGGTGGACACCATCATCTTCGGCACCGGATTCACCCCCACCGAACCTCCTGTCGCGCACCACATACGCGGGACGGACGGTCGCACCCTGGCGGAGACGTGGGACGGCAGCCCCGCAGCCCACCTGGGCATCTCCGTCAACGGTTTCCCCAACCTGTTCCTCATGTACGGGCCGAACACCAACCTCGGGCACAGCTCGATCGTGTACATGCTCGAATCCCAGGCCAACTACATCGTCGACGCGCTCCGCACCATGCGGAACCGGGGAATCACCGCCGTCGAGGTCACCGGCGAAGCGCAGCGTCGCTACACCGACGAACTCGATCCGATTCTCGAGGGCACCGTATGGAACGCCGGCGGTTGCAGCAGCTGGTACATCGACGAGAAGGGCCGCAACTCCGTGATGTGGCCGACCTTCACATGGCAGTACCGGGCTCGCACGAAGCAATTCGATCCCGAAAACTACACGCAGCGCACCGCAGCGGCAGGAGTCTCTGCATGACCCACTATGACGTCCTCGTGATCGGCTCGGGCTTCGGCGGCAGCGTCGCAGCGTTGCGGCTGACCGAAAAAGGCTACAAGGTCGGCGTTCTCGAAGCCGGACGCCGGTTCTCGGACGACGAGCTGCCGAAGACCAGTTGGCGCCTGCGCAAGTACGTGTGGGCTCCCGCTCTGGGACTCTACGGAGTGCAGCGCATGCACCTGCTGCCCGACGTACTCGTCATGGCCGGTGCCGGTGTCGGCGGTGGATCGCTCAACTACGCGAACACGCTCTACAAGCCGCCCACACCGTTCTTCCGGGACCCGCAGTGGGGACACATCGACGACTGGGAAACCGAACTGTCGCCCTACTACGACCAGGCTGCGCGGATGCTGGGCGTGCGCCCGAACCCCACGACCTCTCCCGCGGACAAGGTGATGCGCGAGGTCGCCGAGGAGATGGGCGCCGGCGAGACCTTCGTGACCACACCCGTGGGCGTGTTCTTCGACGAGCCCGGCAAGACCGTGCCGGATCCCTACTTCGGTGGTGCCGGGCCCGACCGCACCGGTTGCACCGAATGCGGTAGCTGCATGACCGGTTGCCGGGTGGGAGCCAAGAACACCCTCGTCAAGAACTATCTGTACCTCGCCGAGAAGGCCGGAGCGGCGATCCACGCGCTCACCACGGTGACGCGTGTGGTTCCCCGGAGCGGGGGCGGATACGAGGTCCACACCCGCAGCACCAACGGCATCCGTAAGCGCCGCACCGTGTTCACGGCCGATCATGTGGTCGTCGCCGCCGGTACCTACGGAACCGCTCGCCTGCTGCTCGCGAGCCGTGAGACCGGGGATCTGCCCAACCTGTCGGACACGCTCGGATCGGTCGTGCGCACCAACTCGGAAGCCGTGCTCGCGGCGACCGCCCGCAACCTCGACGTGGACTACACCGGAGGTGTGGCGATCACGTCGTCCTTCCATCCCGACGACCACACGCATATCGAGCCGGTGCGATACGGCAAGGGCAGCAATCTCATCGGGATGATCCAGGCGCTACTGGTCGACGGTGGCGGCCGCCTCCCTCGCCTGGTGAAGTTCTTCGGTGTCGCGGCCCGGAATCCGGGGGCGCTCCTGCGGAGCCTCTCCGTGCGGAACTGGTCCGAGCGCACCGTGATCGCCCTGGTGATGCAGACCGACGACAACTCGCTCGAGCTGAAGACCAGGCGCACGCCGTTCGGGCGCGGGGTGACCAGCAAGCAAGGACCGGGCACACCGCCTCCCGAGTGGATTCCGGTGGGGCACGAGGCGATCCGCCGGATCGCGAAGAAGATCGGCGGCGACCCGGGCGGTTCGATCGTGGATCTCGTCAACATCCCGATGACCGCGCACTTCCTCGGTGGGTGTGCCATCGGCGATTCCGCCGAACGCGGTGTGGTCGATCCCTATCTTCGTGTGTACGGGCACGAAGGCCTGCACGTCGTCGACGGCTCTGTCGTCAGTGCGAACCTCGGTGTGAACCCGTCGTTGACGATCACCGCGCAGGCGGAACGTGCGATGGCGTTGTGGCCCAACAAGGGCGAGGCCGATGCCCGCCCGCCGCTGGGGGCGGAGTACCGTCCGGTCTCGCCGGTGCCGCCCGTGAAACCGACGGTCCCCGCAGAAGCTCCCGCTGCGCTCCGCCTTCCGATTCACCCGGTCTGACGAGAGGATGCAGCCCATGTTGTGGAGAGTGCCTGAAAGCGCCGACGAACGTACCGACTGGCCGGTGTCGCCCCCGCCGCCGTGGCCGGCGCAGGTGCGCGCCACGCTGTGGTGGCACCGCAGCACTCCGGCCGCGGCCGAATACGGACCGGACGGGCCGACCCTTCCGATCACGCTCGCGATGATGGTCGAGTACCTCGACTCCCCGGTGGGGCCGTATCGCGAGATCCTCGCGAGCCCGGTGCTGCGACGTGGGCTGATCCCCGCGATGGCGGTGCCGTTCATCGCGGTGGACTCGGAACCCTCGGTGCACGGGGGTCGCGAGCACTGGTTCCTGCCCAAGGTCCTGGCCACGTTCTCCGGGGACGTCACCGGCGATTTCTCGGCCACCGGTGGGGGATGGAAGGTTGCCACCTCGGCCCGCCCACGTGGCCCGGAATTGCCGATCATGGGTGGCCTTCCCTTCGCTCAGCCCGGTGACGACGGCACGCTCTCCCGTGCGACGGCCCGGCTGCGCGGCAAGTTCCGATATGCCCGCGTCGGAGTCGAGGCCGAAGGTCCGACGTTGAGCCGCTGGCTCCGCCCGGGTACGCACCACGGAATCGTCATCACCTCCGGACGGATGACCACGGGACCTGCGAAGTAAGCCGGTATGCCCCTTTTCTTGACTAATTCCAAAAAAGGGGCATACTAGGTCTCATGCAACGAACGGACGGGCACCACTTCGATCCCGCGGAACAACTGCGTTCCGTGGGCCTGCGAGTGACGGCTCCCCGAGTTGCCGTGCTGGGAACGGTTGCCGAGCATCCCCATTCGGATGCCGATCACATCGCGGCCCAGGTGCGCGACACGCTCGGATCCGTCTCGACCCAGGCTGTGTACGACGTACTCAAGGCATGCGTGGGCGCCGGATTGCTCCGGCGGATCGAACCTGCCGGATCTGCGGCACGATACGAGACACGCATCGGGGACAATCACCACCACCTCGTCTGCAGAAACTGTGGATCCGTGGTCGATATCGACTGCGTCGTCGGCGCGGCGCCGTGCCTGGCCCCGTCCGACGACCACGGTTTCGTCATCGACGAAGCAGAGGTCACTTTCTGGGGACTGTGCCCGGACTGCCGCCGGCTCACCTGAGTTCCCCCCACCCGTAAACCGTTTGCACTAGCACGGACTCGCTCACGCGACCCGTGCCGATCACGCATACCCGAGATCCGGGGATGCTACTTCGGAGGTCATCGAAATGTCGAACACCCGGTTCACCACCAACGACGTCGGTATTCCCGTCGCGAGCGACAACGAATCGCTCACCGCGGGACCTCAAGGGCCGATTCTCCTGCACGATCACTACCTGATCGAAAAGCTCGCGCACTTCAACCGTGAGCGGGTGCCGGAGCGCGTCGTGCACGCCAAGGGCGGCGGAGCATTCGGCGAACTGGTGGTCACGGAAGACGTTTCCGCGTACACCAAGGCCGCACTCTTCCAGCCGGGTGCGAAAACCGAGTCGCTCGTGCGCTTTTCAACGGTTGCGGGCGAGCAGGGCAGCCCCGACACCTGGCGGGATCCGCGCGGTTTCGCCGTGAAGTTCTACACCGAAGACGGCAACTACGACATCGTCGGTAACAACACCCCGGTCTTCTTCATCAAGGATCCGATCAAGTTCCCGGACTTCATCCACTCCCAGAAGCGGTTGCGGGGCTCGGGCCTTCGCGACCACACGATGCAGTGGGACTTCTGGACGCTGCGACCGGAGTCGGCACATCAGGTGACCTGGCTCATGGGCGACCGCGGCATCCCGCGCTCGTGGCGGAACATGGACGGTTTCGGTTCGCACACGTACCAGTGGATCAACGCCGCCGGTGAGCGTTTCTGGGTGAAGTACCACTTCAAGACCGACCAGGGCATCGAGTTCCTGACGCAGGCCGAAGCGGACACCCTCGCCGGAACCGATCCGGACTACCACCGCGCCGACCTGTACAACGCGATCGAGCGGGGCGAGTTCCCCAGTTGGACGCTGCACGTGCAGATCATGCCGGTCGCCGAGGCGGAGACCTATCGGTTCAATCCGTTCGACGTCACCAAGGTGTGGTCGCAGAAGGATTACCCGCTCGTCAAGGTCGGTACCTGGACCCTGAATCGCAACCCGCGCAACTTCTTTGCCGAGATCGAGCAGGCGGCGTTCGCGCCGTCGAACGTCGTTCCCGGAATCGGGTTGTCGCCCGACAAGATGCTGCTCGGCCGCGTGTTCTCCTACGCCGACGCCCATCGCTACCGCATCGGTGCCAACCACGCGCAGTTGCCGGTGAACGCACCGAAGAACACGGTCGACTCCTACTCCCAGGACGGCAACATGGCGTACCGGTTCAACGACCCGAGCACGCCGGTCTATGCGCCGAACAGTTTCGGTGGTCCGCATGCCGATCCCGAACGTGCCGGAGACGACGGACTGTGGACGTTCGGAACCGAAGCGGTGCGTGCCGGATACATTGAACACCCGGAAGACGGGGACTTCGTGCAGGCCGGCATCCTCGTCCGTGAGGTTCTCGACGACGCGGCGCGCGAGCGACTCGCGAGCAACATCATCGGCCACGTGCTGGGCGGGACCTCGGAGGCACTCTACGAGCGCATCTTCGAATACTGGCGCAACGTCGACGCCGAACTCGGCAAGAAGGTCGAGGAAGGTGTGCTCGCGGGAGCGTAAGCACTCGTCGTCTGCCCTTCGACGCATTCGAACATCCGTGTGACGGGTGGGTCTGATGTGATTGCTAGGTTGATAGCTCGGCCCCGGTGGCTCGTCCACCGGGGCCGAACTGGATTCCGTGCGTCGAAAGGTGTTGTCCGAGATGGTGATGGGCCCTACCCATGCAGTGTCAGGGGCGCTCGTCGGCCTCATCGTCGCCGACGTACTACCGCGGGAGTGGGGCGGGCCGACCTCGACGGCCGAGGCCTTCGCGTTCGCGGCCGTCTGCTCGGGCGCAGCACTACTGCCCGACCTAGACACGGCGCAATCCACCGTGTCGCGTTCGTTCGGCCCGATCAGTCAGGTCGCGGCGCGCGGGATCGACAAGGTGTCGCTGGGGTACTACTCGATCACCAAGGGCCGACGTGACGGAAAGCGCCGCGGTGGCCATCGCACGATGACCCACACCGCGTTGTTCGCCGCTCTGCTCGGAGCAGGGGTGTCCTTGCTGGTCGCGCGGTTCGACCGGGCGGCCGTCATCGCGGTCCTGTTCGTGACCCTGGGCCTGGCACTGCGGGGATTGTTCGGTAGCTGGGCGAAGAAGAACGGGTGGTTCACCGTCACGGCCGTCGCCGCGGTGCTGTCGATTCTCACGTGGCGGTGGTTCCCGGGGGAGGTGGGGTCGACGGGGCTCGGTGTCGCGGTTGCGCTCGGGTGCGTCACGCACTGCATCGGTGACGCCATCACGAAGGAAGGGATCCCGTTCTTCGCGCCGTTCGTTCCATGGCGCGGTTCCCGCTGGTGGGAGATCAAACTCCCGAAGATGATTGCGATCAGGGCCGGAGGGCCGTTCGAACTTGTGGTCCTCGGGCCGGCGCTCACCCTCGCGACGGTGGCGTTCGCCGTCTGGTCCATCGACGGCGCTCCCGAGTACATCATCGAGACTCTGGAGGCATCCGGTCTCGCCTTCCTGACATAGAAAACGCCGCCGCGTGCTCCGAGGTGAGCGCGTCGGTGCGGTTCGAGCACAGCCGGTTCCGCCGGTCGGTGTCGATGGTTCGGGCTATGGCGTAAAAAGAGAACTTGTTCTATTTTTAGGGCCTGGTCCCGGCTCGTCCCGACAGAACGGAGCTCGCCACCGTGAGCATTCGCGCCTCTGGTCCCATCCTCAGTCGCCGTGGTCTTCTCGGTGCCGCGGCCGGCGCCGCGCTCGTGATGGGGACGGGCTGGAACCTCGCCGGGGCCGTACCGCTCGGAGATCCCGCCGCGACCATTGCGGCGCCTCCGGAATTCCCGGCCGACATCCCGCTCGCCCAGCAGCAGTTCGTCAACTGGGCGAAGACGATCCGATTCGACGCCGTGTGGACCGCCACCGCACGCGACGCTCAGGACGTCGTGCGTCTGGCCAACTGGGCGCGACTCCACGGTTACCGCATCCGGCCCCGCGGCTCGATGCACAGCTGGAGCCCCCTCACCCTCGAAGCCGGACAGAACGTCGAGAAGGTCGTCCTGGTGGACACCATGTCGCAACTGAATTCTGTATCGGTCGATCCCACCGGCTATCCGGCGACGGTCACCGCCGACGCCGGCGCGAGCATCGAAGCCATCCTGAGCGCCCTCCAGCAGGAGGGGCTCGGCTGGGCGAATTCCCCGGCCATCGGGGACATCTCGATCGCCGGTGCGCTGTCGATCGGAGCGCACGGCTCGACGTACCCCGCCGCCGGTGAGACGGTCGTTCCCGGTCAGTCGTTCGGGTCGCTGTCGAACCTCGTGCTCGCCCTCACCGCTGTCGTATGGAACGACGCCGCGGGGTCCTACGAACTGCGCGAGTTCCGTCGCTCCGACGCCGAGATCACGCCTCTGCTCGCGCACCTCGGACGGAGCTTCGTCACCTCGGTCACGTTGCAGGCCGGCGCGAACTACCGGGTGCGCTGCCAGAGTTCCACCGACGTGCCGTGGCGCGAACTCTTCGCCCCGCCGGGTGCCCCGGGCCGCACGTTCGAGCGCTACGTCGAGCAACACGGACGCGTCGAAGCCATCTGGTTTCCTTTCACGGAGACCCCGTGGCTCAAGGTCTGGTCGGTCAGTCCGGAGAAGCCGGCAGAGTCTCGTGAGGTGTTCGGGCCCTACCCCTACGTGTTCTCCGACAGCATCCCCGAACCGGTGACCGATGCGCTCGCTGCAGTGGCGAGCGGCAACCAGGCCGTCACACCCGCGTTCGGCGCCTCGCAGTTCGGCGCGGTCGCAGCAGGGCTCGTGGCCACCGACACCGACGATCTGTGGGGATGGTCGAAGGACCTGATGTTCTACCTTCGGGCAACGACCTTGCGTGTCGTCGCCGGTGGAGGCGTGGTGGTGACCCGGCGCGAGAACATCGCCCAGGTCATCCACGACTTCACGACGTGGCTGCACGAGCGGATGACCTACTACGCGTCGCTGGGGCAGTATCCGGTCAACATGCCGTTCGAGGTCCGGCTGTGCCGTATCGACGATCAATCCGAGGTGCTCACCGAATCGGCCGGGGCGCCCAACCTCTCACCCGTACGCCCTCGGCCCGACCGCCCGGACTGGGACACCGCGATCTGGATGAACGTCGTGTCCATTCCGGGCACCGCGGGGCTGTCGTCGTTCTTCCGCGAGATGGAACAGTGGATGGCCGACCGCTATTCGGGTGACTACGCGACCTTCCGATCCGAATGGTCGAAGGGGTGGGCGTTCGACGACGAGGGCGGATACCGCGACGCCAAATTCCTCGGCGGCACCATTCCCGCGATGTACCGCGACGGATTGTCGTCCGACGAGGGTTGGGACGCGGCGCTGTCGGCGTTCGATCGCCACGATCCCCACCGCGTGTTCAGCAACGACTTCCTCGATCGTCTGCTGCCCTGACGCTAGCGTCCTTCCGTGCGCGCGTTCAGCACCAGGTGTGCGAGAACGCGCGCGCGTAACCGGCGGTCTGGTACGCGTAGGTCCACGCCCAGTACGAGAGGGAGATGTTCTCGGGGCTGGCGGCCATGATGAGTTCGCCGTCGAAGCAGCGGTCGAGAATGAAGCGCGCCCGCGAGATGTGCGGTACGGACGTGACCACGATGACCCGCTTCCAGTCGTAGAGATCTGCGAGCCGGCGTAGTTCCTGCGCCTCTCCGCGTGTGGTCGACGGGTCGGGTTCGAAGCACGTGACGGGGAAGTCGTAACGCTGGGAATCGCACAGGTCGGACATCCAGATGTCGCGCGAGCCCCGGGGGTTCGACATGACGACACGGGGTGCGAAGTCGAGCAGCGCGAGTTCGAGAGCATAGGGATAGCGCTCGTACGCGCCGCCGCCGAGGACGAAGATGACGTCGGCGCGTCGCTCCGGGTGCAGATCCATGATCTCGACCTGCGGGGCCACGTAGACGGGCACCCCCGCGCCGATCAGGGCGACGAACACGAGCGCGAGAATCGCGAGCCGGCGTCGGCGGGTTCCGGGTTTTTGAGTGCCGGGCGTCGCGGGTTCGGTGTCCTGCGGGGTGCTTGCCGACTTCCCGCGCACCGAGATGTGTCTCCGCCCCATGATCGGAGGATACCGGGATCAGGTTCGAAAAAGGGAAGCAAACAATCCCGGAGTACGAATTCGAGCTGCGGCGACACCGAGTGAAAACGAAGCAGGGCGCTTTCTCCGTGAGGAGAAAGCGCCCTGATGAGTCCTTCTACGAGTCGGGGTGGCGGGATTCGAACCCACGACCTCTTCGTCCCGAACGAAGCGCGCTACCAAGCTGCGCCACACCCCGTGATGAACCTCGGTTAGCTTACAGCACGACTCGGTGGAAGGTTAAATCCGCTGGTCAGCGGGGAGATCGGGCGCTTTCAGCAGTGGCGTCGAACGTCCGTCGTGTCGTCTCCCGAGGCGCCGGTACGAGCGTCAGCAACGTCGCTTCCGGACGGCAGAAGAACCGCGCGGGAACGAACGGCGATGTGCCGAGTCCGGCGGATACGTGGAGCTGCATGTGCGAACCCCACCGCGACGGGCCCTTCACCCGCGACCGGTCGATGCCGCAGTTGGTGACCAGTGCGCCGACGAACGGCAGGCACAGCTGTCCGCCGTGGGTATGGCCGGCGAGCACCAGATCGTAGTTGTCGGCGGCGAAGCGATCGAGGACGCGCGGTTCGGGGGAGTGCGTCAACCCGAGACGCAGATCGGCGGTCGGATCAGCCGGGCCGGCGATCGTCTCGTACCGGTCGCGTTCGAGATGCGGATCGTCGACACCGGCCACGGCGATACGGACGCCGCCCACCTCGATGTCGCGCCGCACATGCGTCATGTCGTGCCAGCCGCGTTCGGTGAAGGCGGCCCGCAGATCGCCCCAGGGCAGCGGCGGTCCGTACACGCGGTCGTGATCCTTGTCGAAGTACGCGAACGGGTTCTTCGGAACGGGGCCGAAGTAGTCGTTGCTCCCGAACACGAACAGACCGGGCCGGGCGAGGAGGCCACCGAGCGCCTGCACGACGGCCGGAACCGACCTGGGGTGCGCGAGGTTGTCGCCGGTGTCGACTACGAGGTCGGGATCGAGCGAATCGAGTTCGCGCAGCCAGTTCTGCTTGAGCCGTTGGTTGGGCATCATGTGCAGGTCGCTGATCTGGAGAACCCGGAGCGTGGACGCGCCGGGCGCGAGCACCGGGACCGTCACTTCCCGCAACGTGAAGGCGTTGCGTTCGATCAGAGTTGCGTAGCCGAGGCCGAGAGCCGAAGCTCCGGCGGCACCGACCGCGATGCGGCGAAGAGCAGAAACGTCAGGCACACATCCAGCCTACCGCCGCCGCTCGTCCGTGCACGGTGTTCGTGGTCTCCGCGTAGCGTTTCCTCCATGACCGACACCACTCCCTCGCTCAAATCCACGCTGCGCGCAGACCTCACCGCGGCGATGAAGGACAAGGACAAGCTGCGCACGGCGACAATCCGGATGATGTTGTCCGCAATCCAGACCGAAGAGGTGGCGGGTAAGCAAGCCCGCGAACTCTCCGACGACGACATCCTCAAGGTGCTGGCGCGCGAGTCGAAGAAGCGCGGCGAAGCGGCCGAGGTCTACACGGAGAACGGTCGCGGTGAACTCGCCGCGAAGGAGCACGCCGAGGGACGGATCATCGACGAGTACCTCCCGACCCCGCTGACCGATGCCGAACTCGTCGACGTCGTCGACACCGCTATCGGCCAGGTTGCGGAGGAGATCGGTGAGCGACCCGGCCCGAAGAACATGGGCCAGGTCATGAAGGTTGCGACGGCGATAGCCGCGGGCAAAGCAGACGGCAAGCGGATCTCGTCGGCGGTCCGCTCCCGGCTCTAGGTTTTCGCGGGACCGTAAACGACTCAGGGCGCGACCTCCAGGAGGTCGCGCCCTGACTCATCTGTTCGGGGTCAGTTGTCGGGTCTGCTCGGGGTGGTGGTCACCGACGAGTCCTCGTCCGGGTTCGACGACTCGGACTGTTCCGGTTCCCGGCCCGGAATGGGAGCCGGGGTGGAGCGACTCGTCGTGTCGGGGACCTCGCGTCCGTCCGGTCGGGCGGGCGTTGCACTGCTCGACGGCGGGACACGCACCGACCCGTCGCTGACGAAGAGTGTCACCGTGCTGCCCGGGACGGCAGAGCCCGACGGCGAAATGTTCGTCACCGTGCCCGCGCGTTGTTCGGCCTTCACCGTGGCTTCGGACACCGAGAATCCCGCATCCTGAAGCTGCTGGATCGCGCGTTCACGAGGAAGCCCTGCAACATCGGGAACCTGGGCGTTGCCGGCGCCGCGGACGTACCGCGGATCTGCCGGGGGCAGTTCGACGGAACCGAAGCGGGTGGCCACCGGCAGCATCGCGGAGAACCATGTCCGCGCCGGTTCGGTACCGCCGTACAGGTCGCCGTCCCAACACGGCCGGATCGGATTCGAGCAGATCTCGCCCGGCGTGGGGGAGTCGCCGTAGGTGTAGACGACGCCGGCATACCGGTTGGTGAAACCGAGGAAGGCCGACGACATGTGCGACTCGGTGGTACCGGTCTTGGCCGCGACGGGGAGGTTCCAGCCCACGGAGCCCGCGGCACCCGATGCGGTGCCGCCGCCCGCGGTGTCCTTGCTCAGTGCGTTGGCCAGCGTGTCGGCCAGCCCCGGCTCGACGACCTGCTCGCACGCCTCCTGCGTGATCGGCACGGGCTTACCCTCGCGGTCGAAGACTCCTTCGATCGGCGACGGCGGACACCATTTGCCGTGCGACGCGAGCGTGGCGGCGACGTTCGACAACTCGAGCGGATTCACCCAGGTCGGGCCGAGCGTGTACGAGCCGAGGTGCTGAGCCTTCTGCAGTTCCGCCATCGACTGTTCGTTGAACCCGGACGTGCGCGGCTCGAGGTACGACCGCAGACCCAGTCGCACGGACATGTCGACGACCGAATCGACGCCGGTGGCCTCGATCAGCTTCACGAACGCGGTGTTCGGTGACTGCGCGAGCGCATCGCTCACCGACAGGCTCTGAGGGTAGGGCGCCACGTTCTCGACGCAGTAGTAGTCCGGGGGGCAACCGCGCGCGCCACCGTCACCGAGACCGCGCGCGTTGTAGCGGCTGGGGACGTCGAGCACAGCGGACGTGCCGAGTCCCCGCTCCATTGCTGCGGCGACGGTGAAGACCTTGAACACCGATCCGGCACCGTGGCCGGTCAGGGAGTACGGCTGCGGCTGGACGGTTTCCTTGTTGTCACCGTTGAGGCCGTAGGTGCGGCTCGAACCCATTGCCAGAACCTTGTGACTGTCCTGGCCGGGTTCGATCACATTCATCACGGAGGCCACGTCGTCGACGGTGGGGCTGGTGAACTTGTCGAGCGACGACTTGACCGACTCCTGCACCTCGGGATCGAGTGTCGTGCGGATGACGTAACCGCCCTTGTCGATCTGCTCGCGGGAGATGCCGGCCTTTTCGAGGTACTGCAGCGCGTATTCGCAGAAGAAGCCGCGGTCACCTGCGGAGATGCAGCCACGAGGCAGCGTGTTCGGTTCCGGGAGGACGCCCAGCGGGAGTTGTTTGGCCTCGCGGATCTCCGCGGCGCGTTCCGGGATGTTGTCGATCATGGTGTCCAGAACGATGTTGCGCCGTTCGAGCACGCCCTCGGCGTTGGTGTACGGGTTCAGCGCGGAACTGGACTGCACCATCCCGGCGAGCATCGCGGACTGCGGGATGTTCAGGTCCTTCGCATCGATGCCGAAGTACGTCTGCGCAGCGTCCTGGATGCCGAACGAACCGTTTCCGAACGGCACCAGGTTGAGGTACCGGGTGAGGATCTCGTCCTTGGTGAGCTTCTCGTCGAGGGTGAGCGCCATCCGGATCTCGCGGATCTTGCGGGCCGGGGTCGTTTCGATCGCGGCCCGTCGTTCGGCGTCGGTCTTGGCGACGACGTGCAGCATGTAGTTCTTCACGTACTGCTGGTCGATCGTCGACGCGCCCTGTTCGACCTGGCCGCTGGTGGTGTTGGTGAGGAACGCGCGCATCGTGCCCTGCCAGTCGACGCCGCGGTGCTCGGGGAACCGCTTGTCTTCGATGGAGACGATCGCGAGTTTCATCTCGTTGGAGATCTGGTCGCTGGGTACTTCGAATCTGCGTTGCTCGTACAGCCATGCGATCGGGTTGCCCGCGTTGTCGACCATCGTGGTCACGGCGGGGACGACACCCTCTACGAGTTCGGCGGAACTGTTGTCCACGGTGTCGGCGGCGCGGTTGGAGACATACCCGAATCCGCCAGCGGCGGGGAACAGCATCCCTGCCACGAGAACGCCGCCGAGGGCGGTACAACCGACAAGCTTCGCCACCGTGCTTCGGATCGACACGAAGTACACAGTACGTGCAGCGGTGCTCCGCGGTCGTATTGAGGGCGTCGGCATGCCGTGCGACGTGCAGCTATGCACGTTCGTACCAGAAAAGGTTTTTCTCGCCTTGCGCGCGGGCATCAGGGCACCTAGATTGAGACATCAGTGTGATGCAGGTAACACCTTGACAGGGGAGATTGCGTTATAGGGGACGCGCGACAGCGTGGCCCCTGCGCAAATCGAACACCGCGTAGCGGGGTTCGGAGAGTAGAGGGGCAACTGAATGCACATGACCACCCCGACGGCACGGTTGGACGTCGACCAAGCAGAAGCTCGCATCGCCTGGGTTTCCCGGGCACGATGCCGCGAGGTCGATCCCGATGAACTGTTCGTGCGAGGCGCCGCACAGCGCAAAGCCGCAGTCATCTGCCGACACTGCCCCGTAATGCTCCAGTGCGGCGCCGACGCCCTCGACAATCGAGTCGAGTTCGGTGTCTGGGGAGGCATGACCGAACGTCAGCGCCGCGCTCTTCTCAAGCAGCATCCCGAGGTCGAATCCTGGGCCGATTTCTTCGCCGCACGGCGCCACCACCAGAACGCGGTCTGACACCGCCCGCCCACCCGGCGAGGTCAGACCTCGCGGGTGAGCTGGTCGGCCACAGCCCTCAGCGCCTCGAGGTCGGACACCTCGAACGGCAACGAGGGCACGCCCACCACGGGCACACGAGGGTTCGCGGCGGTGAAACTACGGAGGAGACGTAGCTCCCGCTTTGCCGTCACGGCCCGGTGCGCGTGGATACGCAGGACGGCTTCGGCTGCCTCCGCGTCGTCGCCCCCCTTCTCGGCAAGAGCGTCGGCCGCGGTCAGTGCATGGTCGGCCGGCATCTTCGACAACGTCGGGTGCGTGCGGTTGAGCACCAGACCGGCGAGCGGCATCCGATCTTCTCCGAGCCGCTCGACGAAGTACGAGGCCTCCCGGAGTGCGTCCGGTTCCGCGGACGCGACCACCATGAAGTGGGTTCCGGGCTGCTGGAGCAGTTGATAGGTGCGGTTGGCGCGCTCGCGGAACCCACCGAACATGGAATCGAGCGACTGCACGAACGCGGACGCATCCGAGAGCATCTGGCTCCCGACAATGGTCGACACCGCTTTGAGGGCGATGCCCATCGCGCCGGTGACGAGACGTCCGATGCCCCGGCCCGGCGCGGTGAAGATGCGGATCATCCGGCCGTCGAGGAACGCGCCGAGGCGCTGCGGAGCGTCGAGGAAATCGAGGGCATTCCGGGACGGCGGCGTATCGACGACGATCAGATCCCATTGATCGCTCTGCGCGAGTTGCCCGAGCTTTTCCATCGCCATGTATTCCTGCGTGCCGGAAAACGACGAGGCGACGGTCTGATAGAAGGGATTGTCCAGAATCTGCTGCGCCTTGTCGGGCGTCGAATGCTCGAGCACCATGTCGTCGAACGTCCGACGCATGTTGAGCATCATCGCGTGCAGTTCGCCCGTGGATCCGGCCGGAAGCTCGACCTTCTGCGGTGAGTTGTCGAGACTCTGCACCCCGAGCGCCTGCGCGAGACGGCGTGCCGGGTCGATCGTGAGCACCACGACGCTGCGCCCCTTCTCGGCTGCTCGCAGCGCCAGTGCGGCCGCGGTGGTGGTCTTTCCCACGCCGCCCGAGCCGCAGCACACGATCACGCGCGACGACGGGTCGGTCAGGATTTCGCCGACGTCGAGCAGAGCGGCGGCGCGCGCCTTCCCGGTCATCGGACCCCCTGCTCGGTCAGCGCGTGGGCGAGTTCGTACAACCCGCCGACATCGATGCCGTCGGCCATGGAGGGCAAGGACATGCGTGCCACCTTCACGTCGTCGAGTTGAGCGGCGCTGACCTGCTGTGCCTGCAGGGTTGCGGCATGCTCGATGGCTTCGGTGAGCAGACCGGCGAAATCGGCGTCGGACAGCTTCACCCCGACCCTGCCGAGGGCGGCGCGGATCGCTTCCCCGGGTACCCGCCCGCCGGCGATCTCATCCACGAGGTTTTCGGGGAGATGCTCCGGTGCGGTGCGGTTGACGATCACGGTGCCCAGGCGCAGGTCCGCAGCCTGTAGTTCCTCGACCGCATCCGCGGTCTCCTGAACGGGCAGCGCTTCGAGCAGGGTCACCAGATGCACGACCGTCTCGTCCGAATGCAGCAGTCGGACCACGCCTTCGCTCTGGGACCGGATCGGACCGGACTTCGCGAGATCGGCCATGGCCTTGGTGACGTCCAGAAAACTCGAGATTCGTCCGGTCGGCGGCGCGTCGACCACGACAGCGTCGTAGACGCGGCGCCCCGACGAGTCGGTCCGGACCACGGTTTCCTTGATCTTGCCGGTGAGAATCACGTCACGTAGGCCCGGCGCGAGGGTGGTCGCGAACTCGACGGCACCGATCCGGCGCATCGCCCGGCCCGCGAAGCCGAGGTTGTAGAACATGTCGAGGTATTCGAGGAACGCTGCCTCGATGTCGATGGCCAGTGCGGACACGACACCGCCGCCCTCGGCGGAGGCGATCTTCGTCTCTACCGGGGGTAACGGCGCAACGTCGAACAGTTGCGCGATTCCCTGCCGGCCTTCCGTCTCGATCAGGAGGACCTTGCGGCCGCCCGCGGCGAGTGCGAGCGCCAGCGCTGCCGCGACCGTGGATTTGCCGGTTCCTCCCTTCCCGGACACGAAGTGCAGTCGCGCCTGTGCGGCGCCGGCCGGCCACTCGCCGGAATGAGATGTCGGTATTGCCACGACCCCGAGCCTATAAGTCGTGCGCCGGTTCGGGCGGCGGATAGGGTCATGACATGAGTGAAACGACTACGTGGGAGTACGCGACCGTGCCCCTGCTCACACACGCGACCAAGCAGATTCTCGATACCTGGGGTTCCGACGGCTGGGAACTCGTCACCGTCCTGCAGGGCCCCACCGGCGAACAGCACGTGGCCTACCTGAAGCGTCCGAAGGGCTGACCGTGGCGCACAAATGGACCTCTCGCCTCGCCGAACTGGGGATCACCCTCCCGCCGGTTGCCAAGCCGGTGGGGGCGTACGTGCCGGCCGTCCGTTTCGGAGACGCCGTCTACACGTCCGGCCAGTTGCCGCTCGTGAACGGCACCCTCACCCACACGGGCAAGGTCGGTGCGGAGGTGTCCCCCGAGGAGGCCAAGGAGGCTGCGCGCACCGCTGTTCTCAACGCGCTGGCGGCGATCGACGGTCTCGTCGGGCTCGACAATGTCGCGAGCATCGTCAAGGTGGTCGGGTTTGTGGCGTCGGCCGAGGGATTCACCGGCCAGCCGGGTGTCGTCAACGGGGCATCCGAACTGCTCGGTGAGGTGTTCGGTGACGTCGGCGCGCACGCCCGATCCGCCGTCGGTGTCGCCGAGTTGCCCCTCGGTGCACCGGTCGAGGTGGAACTGATCGTCGAGGTGGCCTGAGTTCGAGGTGGCCTGAGTTCGAGGTGACCGACCTGCGGGGCCGTGGAACGTGAATCGTTCCGCGGCCCCGCAGGTGTTTCCTGATGCCGTCGAACAGTTTCAGCAGGCCCTCGTACAGTGGTGTGGACCACGACTTCCCTGTCAGGAGAGGCAAGAACATGGCGTTGGTCCACCCCGCGTACGGCCGGTTGCGGCAGATCACCGAGAACGCTGCCGTGATGCTTGCGGAGAACCCCTCGGTGATGTCCCTCGAGGGCACCAACACCTGGATCCTCCGCGCGCCCGGCGCCGACGAATGCGTCGTGGTGGACCCGGGCCCGCTCGACGAAGCGCATCTCGCGCGAGTCGCACAGGTGCCCGTCGCCGCGACGCTCATCAGTCACCGGCACTTCGACCACACCGAAGGGGCCGGACGGTTCGCCGAGCTTGCGCAGTGCCCTGTGCACGCCTCGTCACCCGACCACCGGCACGGCGGGGGCAGCGAACTCGCCGACGGAGACATCATCGAAGCCGCCGGACTCCGCATTCGCGTTCTGGCTACTCCCGGCCACACCGCGGATTCGCTGTCCTTCGTCGTGGAGGACGACCGCAGTGTCCTCACCGCCGACACGATCCTCGGTCGGGGCACCACGGTTCTCGACGACACGGACGGTGACCTGGGTGATTACCTGCGCTCGCTGCGGAGCTTGATCGCGTTGGGGCAGGGCTACACGGTGCTGCCGGGCCACGGCCCCGAACTGGCCGACCTCGAGACGATCGCACGCGACTACCTCGCGCACCGCGAGCAGCGACTCGAGCAGGTCCGCGCTGCGGTGCGCACCCTCGGCGAGGACGCGACCCCGCGGCAGGTGGTCGAGCACGTGTACGCGGAGGTGGATCCGTCGTTGTGGGGTGCGGCCGAGAAGTCGGTGAACGTGCAGCTCGAGTACCTGCGAAGCTTCGCCTGACTCGAGCCCCACGATACGAAGCGGGCGGGCCCGGGACGCGAATCGCATCCCGGGCCCGCCCGTCGGTATTGCTGTGGTGTCAGCGTGCGCGACGCGCCAGACGCTCCGAGTCGGAGATCAGGACGCTCTTGCCTTCGAGGCGCAGCCAACCGCGATGTGCGAAGTCGGCGAGTGCCTTGTTGACGGTCTCGCGCGACGCGCCGACGAGCTGCGCGATCTCTTCCTGCGTGAGGTCGTGCGTGACGCGCAGGGCGCCGGCTTCTTGCGTGCCGAAACGCTGCGCGAGCTGCAGCAGAGCCTTGGCGACGCGCCCGGGCACGTCGGTGAAGATGAGATCGGCGAGGCTGTTGTTGGTGCGACGCAGGCGACTCGCGAGCACGCGCAGCAGCTGCTCGGCGATCTCGGGACGCTGATCGATCCACGCCTTGAGGGCCTCGCGGTCCATGCTCACCGCACGCACCTCGGTCACGGTCGTCGCGGTGGACGTACGGGGACCCGGGTCGAAGATGGACAACTCGCCGAACATGTCGGACGGGCCCATGATGGTCAGCAGGTTCTCGCGACCGTCGGGCGAGCGGCGGCCGAGCTTGACCTTGCCGGAGACGATGATGTACAGACGGTCGCCGGGTTCACCTTCGTTGAAGATGACATGGCCACGGGGGAAATCGACCGGCTGAAGCTCTTTGACCAGCGCCGCAACCGCAGAGGGCTCGACTCCTTGGAAGATGCCTGCTCTGGCCAGGACCTCGTCCACGTGCGCTCCTTTTGGGAAATGAAAAAACGTCGTCTTGCTAGATAGTCTGCACGTCCACGGGCATCCGACGGAGTCACCTGTCAGGCGTACGACTACCTATTCTACTGTGCCGACGGAAGGCGTGAGTGACCGACACCACGGATCGGGTGTTTCGGGTGCGGAAAAGCTTGTCGCAGGGTAACTGCGCGTGTATGGATCAGCCGGCCCTGCGCGTCCCCAGACCGTGATGGGAGGCGCTGCCGTCCGCCTCGCTCGACCCGCGACGGCGGCGACGGTGGAACCGGGCGAGTGCCCCCGGAAAACCTTCGCGCGCGAGCGCGGCGACGTCGCCGTGATCGGCCTGGTCGAGGAACTCCTCGACCTCGTCCTCGCGGACGGAAAGCCGACTCAGGCGGGACTCGACACGCTCCATGGCGAGTGCGAACAGCGTCAGCAGCACTGGGAAAAGCACCACAGCGAGAGCTTGCATAGGGGGAAGTAAACACGGGTTAGGTCTCAGATGAGACACGGGGTCGGATCGATGCAGGGAGCTTTCCGTACAGTGGTCCAGGTGCATGCGACCCCGTCCGAGAGCTCCGATCAGGCTCCCCGTCGAGTGTCGGGTGCGGCTCCCCGCCCCGAATCCCGGCTCGCTCTGGTCCGCCGTGCGCGACGGATGAACCGGCGGCTCGCCGAAGCATTTCCGCACGTCTACTGCGAGCTCGATTTCACGACGCCCCTCGAACTCGCGGTCGCGACGATCCTGTCCGCGCAGTGCACGGATGTGCGCGTCAACCAGGTAACTCCCGCCTTGTTCGCCCGCTATCCCGATGCGCGCGCCTACGCCGAAGCCGACCGGACGGAACTCGAGGAGTACATCCGCACGACCGGCTTCTTCCGCAACAAGGCGAACTCGCTCATCGGTCTGGGCCAGGCGCTGCTCGAGCGGTACGACGGTGAAGTCCCGAATCGGCTGGAAGATCTCGTCAAGCTGCCCGGTATCGGCCGCAAGACCGCGAACGTCATCCTCGGCAACGCCTTCGATGTGCCGGGAATCACCGTCGATACCCACTTCGCGCGGCTCGTCGGCCGGTGGAAGTGGACCACGGAAACCGACCCCGTGAAGATCGAACACGCGGTGGGTTCGCTCATCGAGCGCAAGGAATGGACCCTGCTGTCGCACCGGGTGATCTTCCACGGCCGACGCGTCTGTCATGCACGCAAACCCGCGTGCGGAGTGTGCGTGCTCGCCAAGGACTGCCCGTCCTACGGGATCGGGCCCACCGATCCGCAGACCGCCGCTGCGCTGGTGAAGGGACCGGAGACCGAGCACCTGCTCGCGCTGGCCGGTCGGTGACGCGGTGCATCCCTCGTCAGCAGGCCGATGGAGCCTGGCAGCACTGGTCGTGGTCCTCGCGCTGATCGTCGCGATCTGGCCACGCGACAACGACTCGGCGCCGGCTCCGTCGGCGACCGGTTCCGCCACCTCGGCCGCACCCGTCGACCGCCGCGCTCAGGACACTCCGCAGGCCCTCGCACCGCTGCGGGAAGCCGCCGCTCTGGATTCCTGTCCTGCCGCAACCGGAGCACCCGCGGCCGGGCCGCTCGCCGGGTTGACGTTCGAGTGCGTGGGCGACGGCTCGACGGTGGACCTGGCGGCCGCTCTCGCGGGCAAGCCGGCCGTGGTGAACCTGTGGGCGTGGTGGTGCGGCCCGTGCGCCGAGGAACTGCCCGTCCTCGAGGAGTTCGCGGAACGTGCCGGGGATGCCGTGAACGTGGTGACCGTGCACGCCGACCCCAACGAGGCGAATGCCCTCGACAAGCTGATCGAATACGACGTGCACCTGCCCGGAGTGCAGGACGGTTCCGGGCGTGTCCCGGCGGCGACCGCGGCCCCCGCGGTCCTGCCGGTGACGATCCTGCTGCGCGCCGACGGCTCGGTGGCCAAGGTGCTCCCGCAGCCGTTCCGCTCGGCCGACGAGGTCGCCGCCGTGGTCGACGAATACCTGGGGGTGGCCGCATGACGCCGTACTGGTTGCGGAAGGTCGCGACGCTCGAACCGGAAGATCCGCACGACGACAACCCGATCCTCGAACGGCGCGCACCGGCCGGCATCCCGGTCCGGCAGGCCTCCGTCCTGGTGCTCTTCGGCGGTTCGGCGACCCCCGATCCGCTCGCACGCGGCGGCCTGCCTGCGGACGCCGATGTGCTGCTCACCCAGCGCGCGGCGACACTGCGTCAGCACAGCGGGCAGGTTGCCTTCCCCGGTGGTGCCGCCGATCCCGGCGACGAAGGACCCGAACACACCGCGCTGCGCGAAGCTCAGGAGGAAACCGGGCTGGACCCCGCCGGCGTGCGTCCGCTCGCGGTACTGCCCGAGTTGTTCATCCCACCGTCCGGCTTCGACGTGACGCCGGTGATCGCCTACTGGGAACGCCCGAGCCCCGTCGGTGTCGTCGATCCCGCCGAGACCACCCGTGTCGTGCGCGTGTCGCTGCACGACCTGCTCGATCCGCGCAACCGCTTCCAGGTACAACACACACTCGGGTATCGCGGCCCGGCGTTCCGGGTCGAGGGGATGCTCGTGTGGGGTTTCACCGCGGGAGTGCTCGCAGGGCTGTTCGCCGTCTCCGGATGGGAAATCGAATGGGATCACCACGACATTCGTGACCTCGATGTCGTGCTCGCCGAAATGGAGACCGAGGTGGTCGAACCGTGACCGGATCCGGTTGGCTCGACCTGATCATCTTGTTGATCGTGGTCATCGCTGCGTCCTCGGGACTGAGGCAGGGCGCGGTCGCGTCGGCCCTCGCCTTCCTGGGGGTGCTCCTCGGTGCCGTCGCCGGCATCCTCATCGCGCCGCACGTCCTGGTCCACGTCGAAGAGGGCCGTATGCGAATACTGGCCGGCATCGCGTTGATCGTGGTGCTCGTCGTGATCGGCGAAGTGGCCGGGATGGTCCTCGGACGCGCTGCCCGCAGCAGCATCCACAGCCCCGGTGTCCGGGCGGCCGACAGCGTCGTCGGCGCAGGTCTGCAGGCTGTCGCCGTGCTCGTCGCCGCGTGGCTCCTCGCCATTCCGCTGACGGCGACGACCCAGCCCACGGTGTCCGCCGCGGTACGGGGTTCTCAAGTCCTCGGCACGGTCGACGAGTTCGCTCCCGACTGGATGCGCGCGATCCCCAACGAATTCTCGGCTCTGCTCGACACGTCGGGACTGCCCGAAGTCATCGGGCCGTTCGGACGGACGCCGATCACCGAAGTCGCGATCCCGGATGCTTCGCTGCTCGAGAGCCCCGTCCCCGCGCAACTCCATCCCAGCGTGCTCCGCATCAACGGGCTCGCGCCGAGTTGCCAGAAGGCACTCGAAGGGTCCGGCTTCGTCGTGGCTCCGGAACGGGTCATGACCAACGCGCACGTCGTCGCAGGAACCGCTGCGGTCACCGTCGACACGGAGCAGGGTGTACTCGACGCGTCGGTCGTACTGTTCGACCCCGCTGTGGACGTCGCGATCCTCTCGGTGCCCGGCCTCACGGCCGCACCGCTGGCGTTCGCTCCCGTGCCCGCCGATTCGGGCGAGAATGCGATCGTTCTCGGGTATCCGGGCGGTGGCCCGTACACGGCAAGTGCCGCGCGAATCCGCGAAACCCTGGATCTGCAGGGACCGGACATCTACCGCAGCGGAACTGTCGAACGCGAGGTGTACACGGTGCGCGGCCTGATCCGTCAGGGCAACTCCGGTGGCCCGCTCGTCGACGCGCAGGGCCTGGTCCTGGGCATGGTGTTCGGCGCGGCGATCGACGACTCCGACACGGGGTTCGTGCTCACGGCCGAAGAGATCAGCCGACAGCTTCAGCTGGCCGGGTCGGTGTTCGAACCGGTGGAAACCGGCGTCTGCATCGTCTGACGCCGGTCTCCCGTGGTCGGTGGTGTCGTCCGGACCGCCGGGACTCAGAGTGCGAGTCCCGGCGAACTTCGGGTCAGAGCGCCTTCACGAAGTCGAGGAGTTCTGACGTCACGGCCTGAGGCTTTTCCTGATGCGCATAGTGACCTGCGCCGTCGATGAACTTCAGGACACGCCCGGGTGCATGACGCTCGCACCGGCGCAAGGTCGCTGCCAGGACGTACGGGTCCAGCACGCCGTGTACCTGGAGGATCGGTAGGGAGAGCGTGACGTCCATCGCCTTCATGAACCGCCGCCCGTCCGGCCGCCACTGGCTGCGGAAGGCCCACCGCTGGTATTCCAGGGTGCAATGCGCGACGCCGGGGATGCGGATCGCCGATCGCAGGCGGCCCATCACGTCGACGAACTCGGGCGTGTTGCGCCACTCCGGTCCCGAGCGGAGGCGGGCGAGCCGCTCGATCTCGCTGCTGTCGTCGCGCACCAGGCGGCGTTCGGGCCGCCACGGCACCTGATAGGCGAGGAACGTCGGCAACAGGGCCTTCCGCTGCGCGCGGTCGCGCAGTGCCCCGTCGCGCAGAGAGATCGGGTGGGGCGAATCGACGACGGCGATCGCACGCACCAGTCGGGGGTGGAGAACGGCCGTCGCCCAGCAGACGAGACCGCCGTCCGCGTGCCCGACGAGGATCGCGTCGTTGTGCCCGAGCGCACGGACGAGCCCTGCGATGTCGTTGGACAGGGTCCAGCCGTCGTACCCGCGCGGGGGTTTGTCGGAGTCGCCGTAGCCGCGCAGATCGACTGCGACGGCTCGGTACCCGGCCTCTGCGAAAGCGGTCAGCTGGTGACGCCACGACCACCACAGGTCCGCGAAACCGTGCACGAACAGGACGAGCGGTGTGTCCGGATCGTGCGGGCCGGTTTCGACCGCGTGGAATCGGATTCCGTTCGCATGGATGTCGCGATGCGTCCACGGCCCGGGATAACGGGCCGTGGACGGGTCCGGTAGAGACACCTCTATATCGCTGGGCGCGTCAGCGCGCCGCGTGATGACGAGCCGGGGCGGGGTCGTCCTGGTGCGTCGGCAGGATCGACTTCGTCTGCTTGAGAGAGTCGATCGTCTTGCTCGGTGCGCGGACCTTGCGCACGCGCATGTAACCGATCAACGCGAGGAGCGCGGTCACCACCACCATGATCAGGAACACGATGAGGAAGGCGAGCCAGCGCGGAACCCACACGTCGAGGAGTTCGGCGAGGAAGAAGAAAAAGAAGAACGAGCTGAAGGTGAGAACGGCGAGCGCCAGGATGAAGAAGAGACTGCCCTGCAGGCCCTTCTTGACCTCACCGGTTACTTCGGCCTTCGCGAGCTGCACCTCGGCGCGGAAAAGCGTCGACACCTGAGTGGCCGCATCACGGACGAGATCACCGACGCTGGCATCCCGCGGCGTCGGAGCGTCCACCTTCGTCAGCGGAATGCCCGAGATACTCGTCGGCACACCGTCCCCGGGACGGTTCCCGTTCGTCACGCTCACTAGTCGACCCCTTTGGTTGGTTCCATCCGCTTGCGGTGGGCTCGCCCACGCCGTAACAGTAGCGCCGAACCAAGTATCGATGCGATCAACGAGGTAACGAGCACGGCGGCCTTGGCGGTCTCGACGGCACCGCCGCCGTCGATTCCCCCGAGCGAAAGTTCTGCGATGAGCAGGCTCACGGTGAATCCGATCGCGCCGAGAACCGCCAGCGCGAACATGTCCGCCCACATCAAGCCGGTCGGGCGAGTCGCGATCCCGACCCGGATCGCGAGCCAGGAACTGCCGAAGATGCCCACCGGCTTGCCGACGAGCAGACCGAGGACGATCGCGAGCCCGACCGGGTCGGTGAAGACCTTGCCGATCATCTCCGCGCCGAGAGGAACCCCGGAGGCGAACAGCGCGAAGATCGGAACGCACAAGCCCGCCGACCACGGCTGGATCCAGTGTTCGAGCCGCTCGGACGGCGCATGCTCCTCACCCGGGTCGGTGCGCACTCGCGTGAGCAGACCGAGAGCGACACCGGCGACCGTGGCGTGGATGCCGGCTCGGTACATGGCGTACCAGGTGAGCAGCGCGATCGGCACGTACAGCCATGCCGTGGTGATCCGGCGCTGTTGTGCAACCCAGTACGCCGCGGCGAGCACCACTGTTGCGACCAGCCAGGCAAGCGCCAGCCCCGACGTGAAGAGCACCGCGATCAGGGCGATGCCGATCAGGTCGTCGACCACGGCGAGGCTGAGGAGGAACACTCGCGCACCGATCGGAATGCGGGAACCGGTGATGGCGAGCACGCCCAGGGCGAACGCGATGTCGGTGGCAACCGGAACGGCCCAGCCCCGGTCCATCCCGGGCGTGCCCCATCCGACCGTCGCGGCGATGATCGCGGGCAGAATCACCCCGCCGCATGCGGCGATGACCGGCAGCAGCGCCTTCTTGCGGTCCGCGAGTTCGCCGACGACCAGTTCACGTTTGAGTTCGAGTCCGGCGACGAAGAAGAACACCGCCAGCAGTCCGTCCTTGGCCCACGTGCCCAGCGACAGATGAAGGTGCAGCGACTCGGGACCGATCTCGAAGTCGCGGAGTGCGATGTAGGAGTCGCCGAGAGGCGAATTGATCCAGATCAGGGCCAGCGCGGCGGCGAAAAGGAGAAGAGATCCACCCACGGTTTCGGTGCGGAGGAAGCGGGCGAGCGAAGTGCTCCAGGCGGGGGCAGACGTGGCGGGCACGGGCAGCTTTCGGGTCGGCGGATCTCGGCGCGGTCGATCGATCGCCGACCAGACTTCCCGGCACACCGACGAAAATTGTAGACCCGCCGGGTTGCCGACCTCCGGGTGACCGATCCGCCACCACGGGAAACCCTCACCGCCCGGAGACGACGCCGGCCCCCCTCCGGAACTCGATATCCGGAGAGGGGCCGCAGCGTCTGGGGAGTTCTACTTGCCCCGGATCGCGTCGAACACCGCGGGATCGACGAGCGTCGATGTATCACCGAGTTCGCGCCCCTCGGCGACGTCGCGGAGCAACCGCCGCATGATCTTTCCGGAGCGGGTCTTCGGCAGTTCCGGAACGACCGTGATCCGGGCCGGCTTCGCGATCGGTGAGATCTCCACGGCCACGTGCTCACGGAGTTCCTTGATCAACGCGTCACCGGTGTTGTCCACGTTCTCACGCAGGATGACGAAGGCGACGATGCCCTGGCCGGTGGTCTCGTCGGCGGCACCGACGACAGCGGCTTCGGCAACGGTGTGGTGACTGACCAGCGCCGACTCCACTTCGGAGGTCGAGATGCGGTGGCCGGAGACGTTCATGACGTCGTCGACACGGCCGAGCACCCACAGGTCCCCGTCCTCGTCGTAGCGCGCGCCGTCGCCGGCGAAGTACCAGCCCTGGTCCTCGTAGCGCGACCAGTACGTTTCGCGGTACCGCTGCGGATCGCCCCAGATGCCGCGCAGCATTGCCGGCCACGGCTGGTCGAGCACCAGGTAACCGTTCCCGCCGGGACCGAGCGGACGGGCTTCGTCGTCGACGATCTTCGCGGAGATACCCGGCAGGGGCGCCATCGCCGAGCCCGGCTTGGTGGCGGTGATCCCGGGCAGCGGGGAAATCATGATCGCGCCCGTCTCGGTCTGCCACCACGTGTCCACGATCGGAGCCTTGCCCGCACCGATGACCTCGCGGTACCAGCGCCACGCCTCGGGGTTGATCGGCTCGCCGACACTGCCGAGCAGGCGGATCGACGAGAGGTCGTGCGCGTCGGGGATCTCCCGTCCCCATTTCATGAAGGTGCGGATCAGCGTGGGGGCGGTGTAGTAGATGCTCACCCCGTACTTCTCGATGATCTCGAAGTGCCGGTGCTGGGTCGGGGAGTTCGGGGTGCCTTCGTAGACGACCTGCGTCACGCCGTTCGACAGCGGCCCGTACACGATGTAGGTGTGCCCGGTGACCCAGCCGATGTCGGCGGTGCACCAGTACACGTCCTCGCCCGCCTTGTGGTCGAACACGTTGTGGTGCGTGTACGACGCCTGTGTGAGGTAGCCGCCGGAGGTATGGATGATGCCCTTCGGCTTACCGGTGGTGCCCGAGGTGTACAGGATGAACAGCGGGTGCTCGGCGTCGAACGGCTGCGCTTCGTGCTCGGGCGACGCCTGCTCGACGGTGTCGTGCCACCACAGGTCCCGGTCCTCGGTCCATTCCACGTCGATTCCGGTGCGCTGCACGACGATTACGTGCTCGATCGACGCGGCACCGGCGGTCGCCTCGTCTGCGGATGCCTTCAACGGCGCCGCTGACCCGCGCCGCCACTGACCGTCGACGGTGACGAGCAGTTTCGCCTCGGCGTCGTCGATTCGCGAGCGGAGTGCCGTCGCGGAGAAGCCCGCGAAGACCACGGAGTGCGTCAGGCCGAGGCGGGCGCAGGCGAGCATCGTGACGATCGCCTCGGGGATCATCGGCATGTAGATCGCCACGCGGTCACCGGCGACCAGTCCGAGATCGGTGAAGGTGTTCGCCGCGCGGGAGACCTCGGCGAGCAGGTCGTTGTAGGTGAGCGATCGGGTGTCGCCGGGCTCACCCTCGAAGTGGATGGCGACCCGATCCCCGTTGCCGGCGAGCACATGTCGGTCGACGCAGTTGTAGGCGACGTTGAGCTCGCCCCCGACGTACCACTTCGCGAAGGGAGCCTCCGACCAGTCGAGCACCTCGGTCCACGGCGTCGCCCAGTCGAGTCGTTCCGCCTGGGTTGCCCAGAAGCCGAGCCGATCAGCGTCTGCAGCGGCCTGCAACTCCGGACCGGCGTTGGCGGTGGCGGTGAACTCGGCGCTCGGTGGGAAGGCCTGCTGTTCGTGGTCCGGAGCTGCGCTCGTCATGATGCGGGGCACCTTTCGGGTCGTCTGTCGTCGGGGTTCTAGAGAGCGTAATCATCTGTGACGCGCATCGCACCGTTGCATCGACATCCGGGTGAGCCACATTCGCCCATCGGTCGGTTCCGAGCGACGGGTGGTATCCGGGCCGGACGAGTGGTGTCGTGCAACGGGCGCGGGCGTCCCACCGGCGCTCGCCGGGGGCCCCGGCGGTACCGTCGGAGACTGTGACCGACCCGCTTGCACCCATCCTCGACCTTCCCGGCGTGCGCGACGCTGCCGACAAAGCGCGCGACGCACTTGCGGAGGTTCATCGCCATCGCACCAATCGGCGTGGCTGGGCGAACACCGCCGCCGAGGCCTCGGTGCGCGCGGCGCGAGCGTCGGCCGCGATCGACGGCGGCTCGATGGAACTTCCCCCGCCGGGTGAGAGCGGTGACCCGATCCTCGCCGGTGCGCTGCGTGTCGCGCAGACGCTCGACGGTGACGCGCTCGACAACATGGTGTCGACGTGGCGACGCGCGCCTCTGCAGGCCCTCGCCCGGTTGCATCTGCTCGCTGCGGCGGACCTCGTCGAGGATGCAGGTCAGCTCGGGCGGCCACGTACCGGGAGCGGGGTCGGAGAACGTCTGGACGCCTTGGCGCAACTCGTGACAGGGGGGTCGGACGCACCCGCGCCGGTGCTCGCGGCGATCGTGCACGGCGAACTGCAGGCATTGAAGCCGTTCGGCGTCGCGGACGGCGTGGTCGCACGGGCGGCGTCGCGGTTGGTGTGCGTGGCGACCGGTCTCGACACCCGCAACCTGGGCGTGCCGGAGGTTCACTGGATGCGCCGGATGGATGCGTACCGAAGTGGCATCGAAGGCTTCGCCGCCGGCACCGAGGCCGGTGTGGGCGGATGGGTGATCTTCTGCTGCGGTTCCCTCGAAGCGGGGGCGCGCGAAGCCGGCTCCATCGCGGAGGCGTTCGCGGGCTGAGTGGCGGACGGGCGCCTCGGCGGAACGCGCCCGCCGTCTCGCGTGATGAGCACAGAAAAAGCGGGTGACGCGTCGATATGGAATCGGCGTACCACCCGCTGACACGGGGTTACCGCGTTACCATGCGTGCTCAAATGGGTTGTGTGTCAACGGCCTCGGCGACGGTGCGGTTGACTCAGGCGGTCCTCGCAACGGGTGCGAGGTCGAAACCTTCGAATAGCCGCAACTCGCAGGCCCACAACGCTTCTGCCCTTATAGTGGCATCGGCTCCGCGTGGGTACTCGGTGTCCGTGCTGGGAACTCCGACAGGGAGACCGAATCTTCTCTTCTGATCCGCTCTTGGCCTTCCGGCGTTCCGTAGTTCCTTTGTACCCCCATGCGGTGGGGGAGGCAAGACCCTGGCGTCTATTCGCCCGGTCGAGCGGAGCTCGGTGGTGGTCTCGGAAATCTTGTTGTTGCAGTGCGATATTCGGATCGAACCGTGGGCCGCCGACCGGGTTCGAGACCGCCGCGGCACCAGGAAGGAGTCAGTGCCTCAGTGCGGCGTGCGACCGGCGCGCGAGTCTGGTCGAAACGCTGAGGATCAGGGCAATAGCGCCGACGATGGCTCCCGCCGCCCAGAGCGCGCGCGGCGAGGTGGGGATACGGCGCCTCAACGGCACGGGAAGAGTGAATCGCAGTACGGGCCAATTGTTTTCGGTCGCCACGCGGCGCAGTGCCCGGCCGGGGTTTACGACCCGCGGGTTCCCCACGACCAGGAGCATCGGCAGATCGGTCGCGGAATCGGAGTACGCGTAGCTCCCGGCCAGGTCGTACCCGTAGCGATCCGCCAGTTCCCGGACTGCCGTCGCCTTGGCTTCACCGAAGCAGTAGAACTCGAGTTCGCCGGCGTACCGTCCATCGACGATCCGCATGCGGCTGCCCACGCTGTGGGAGGCGCCGAGCGCCTGTGCGATGGGCGTGACCACCTCCTCGCCCGAGGCCGACACGATGATCACGTCGTGGCCGCGCGCCCGGTGATCGGCGATGAGGTCTTTCGCCTCCGCGTAGACGAGGGGCGTGACAACGTCCTGCAGCGTCTCGTCGACGATCGATTTGATCTGCTCGACATCCCACCCCTCACACATGTGCGCGATGTGCTCGCGCATGCGCTCGATGCGGTCCTGATCCGCCGCGGACAGCACGTACAACAACTGGGCATAGCTGCTCTCGAGCACCGCCCGTCGGCTGAGGAGCCCTTCGTTGAAGAACGGCCGTGTGAACGCGAGAACACTCGATTTCGCGATGACGGTCTTGTCCAGGTCGAAGAAAGCGGCAATGCGACCGCTTCCGGTCGAAGATTCCACTGTCGATATGCCGGTGCTCGAGTTCCCGGACGCGTCAGTCACGAGCACCACAATAGGTGCCCGTGGGCCGGTCGTGGGGGTCGCGAGTTGCCCCCGCCACGCCGGTACTTGAACTTGCAAACAGCGTGCACGTTCGGTGTACTATCGCGAATGCCCGGATTCGTCCGGGTTGTGTTCAGCCCGACCCCCGGGGCTGAACACAGACGACCCTCGCCTCCTCCCCCCTGGCGAGGGTCGTCGTCTGTTTCGGCCCCTTTTGCCCGCGCGCCGTCGTGCACATCCCTGCACCGAGCCGCTCCGAAAACCGCGGTTGTCCACAGCGACGCCGACGATCCCCAACTTCGCTCCGCGCGGGCGAGTGCCGGCCGCAGGCGGCCTCTCGCCCCGCACGCTGAGTGCATGACCAACGTCCTCGGCCTGATCGACGATCCCACCCTGATCACGGCACTGCGCAGGGTCGCCGCGGCCGCCGACCGTGAACTCTGCGAAGCGGTCACGCCACCCTCGCGTCGCGCCTGGACCGAGGCTGCCGTCGTCGTGGTCGATCGTGCAGCGGCGCTGGCGTGTGCTGCCGAACTCCCGCGGCGATCCGGTGTGGTGCTCGTCTGTCCCGGTGACCCCGGCCTACGGGAATGGCAGGCGGCGGCCGGGGTGGGAGCCGAACACGTCCTGGGGTTGCCTGACGGCGAGGTGGAGTTGCTCGCCGTCATCGGCGCGGCGGCCGAACCCGAGCAGGTCGGTGGAACCGTGCTCGCCGTCGCCGGAGGCTGCGGTGGGGCAGGAGCGACGACGTTCGCGGCCGCCCTGGCGTGGTGCGCCGTGCGGCAGGATGCCGGTCGGGAGGTCCTGCTCGTCGACGGAGACCCCTACGGTTGCGGTCTGGACGTGCTGACCGGGCTCGAGGAGCGCCCCGGCGTGCGATGGTCCGGGCTCACCGTCGACGGAGGACGAATCTCTGCGCGGGCACTGCGCGATGCGGTACCCACCTGGACGCAGGGTCTCGGAGTTCTGTCCGCCGACCGCGAATCCGGTGCACAACTCACCGCCGTAGCGGCGACCGCCGTCGTCGACGCGGTACACCGTTCGGGGACGACGGTGATCGCCGACGTGGGGCGGGCCGTCGGACCGGTGGCGGAGGCACTGGTGTCGCTCGCCGAACTCACCGTGGTGGTCGTGCCCGCGCGGGTCGGGGCCGCGTTGTCGTCCGCGCGCATCGCTGATCGGCTCGTCGAACTTGGGGTCTCCGCGGGCCTCGTCGTCCGGGGGCCGGCGCCCGGTGGACTCACACCGCCGGACGTCGCGGAGGTGACCGGGCTGCCGGTGCTGGCGTCGATGCGGCCCGAACCCGGACTGCCAGAGATGCTCGAGCGCGGCGGCCTCCGCTTGCGGACGCGGTCACCGCTCGTCGGGGCCGCGGAAGACGTACTCGCCACCGTCGGCACTGCTCGTTCGTCGCCGCGGTGGATCGCATGACCGCGGGTCTGGCCCCCGACCTGCTCGACCGGGTCCGTGAGCGTCTCGCGGGCGAACCGGGCGACCTCACCCCCGCGCGAGTCGCCGCCGCACTGCGCGCCGAAGCCGGAGGTGTGCTCGGTGACTCCGATCTCCTCGGGGCGCTCCGGCATCTGCAGACCGAACTCACGGGGGCAGGTCCGCTCGAAGTGTTGCTCGGTGACCCCGCGGTCACCGACGTACTGGTCACCGCGCCCGATCGGGTGTGGGTGGATCGTGGGTCCGGCCTGCACCTGACGGATGTGACCTTCGCCGACGAAGCGGCGGTGCGTCGACTCGCGCAGCGTCTCGCCCTCTTCGCAGGCCGGCGCCTCGACGACGCGCAGATGTGGGTGGACGGCAGGCTGCCCGGACACGGCGAGTTCGGAGTCCGCCTGCACGCGGTGCTCGCTCCCGTCGCGCAAGGCGGAACGTGCCTGTCACTGCGGGTGTTACGTCCTGCCACCCAAGGACTCGACGCGTTGCGGGAACGCGGCGCCGTCCACGACGACGCATATCGGTTGTTGCTGCGCATCATTCGGGCTCGACTCGCGTTCCTTGTGGTCGGCGGCACCGGCGCGGGAAAAACCACGTTGTTGGCTGCGCTGCTGGGGGCGGTGGATTCCCGCGAGCGGATCGTCTGCGTCGAGGACGCTGCCGAACTGGTTCCCGCCCATCCACACGTCGTCCGACTGGTCGCGCGCGCACCCAATGTGGAAGGCGTCGGGGAGGTCACCGTGCGTGACCTGGTCCGGCAAGCGTTGCGGATGCGCCCCGACCGAATCGTCGTCGGTGAGGTGCGAGGAGCCGAGGTCGTCGACCTCCTGACAGCGTTGAACACCGGGCACGACGGGGGCGCCGGCACAGTGCACGCCAATTCTCCGGACGAGGTGCCGGCGCGTCTCGAGGCGCTTGCCGCACTCGGCGGCCTCGATCGGGCGGCGCTGCACAGTCAGCTCGTGGCTGCGGTCCAGGTAGTTCTCCACGTGCATCGCACCCCTGGAGGAGCGCGGCGACTCGTCGAGATCGGCGTCGTCGAACGCGATCCCGTGTGCGGAGTTGTCGTGTCGCCGGCGTGGACTCACGACGACGGCGCGGTGGCGGGAATGGTTGTGCTCGACCGTGCCCTCCGCAAGAGGGATGTCCCGTGACCGCGGCGATGGTGTGTCTGGCGGCTGCGTTGCTTCTCGTTCCGGGTTCTTCTGCGGCGCAGCGTATCCGGATACGGCCTCGGCACCGGCTCCGCGCGCTTCGACATCGCGGGGTGCTCGTCGCTGCGGCCGGCGTCGCACTGAGCTTGTTCACGGGCGTCGCACCCGCGCTGGCCGCAGCCGTCGTGGCCGCGACGACCCTGGTGCGGATGCGACGCAGGCGCCGTGCCGCGCAACTCGACACCCATCGGCGGATGCTGTTGTCCGGCCTCGAGACGGTGATCGCGGACCTGCGTGTCGGCGCGCATCCGGCCGACGCCTGCGAAACCGCAGCACGCGAGACCACCGGCCCGGCGTCGGATGCGTTCCGGGTCGCGGCGGCCCGCTCGCGACTGGGAGGTTCGGCCGCGGATGGCTTGCGGTCGTCGGCTCCGGTCGACGGCTCCGACGGACTCGCCGGGAATCTTGCCTGGATCGCCGACGCCTGGACGGTCTCGGACCGTCACGGTCTCGCGCTCGCCGAACTTCTGGCTGCTGCCCGCACGGATCTTGCCGCCCGGATGCGTATCCGCGCGCGCACGGACGCGGGCCTGGCGGGCGCTCGTGCCACCGCCACCGTCCTCGCGGGCCTGCCGCTGCTCGGAGTCGGACTGGGGCAGTTGATGGGCGCAGCACCCGTGGCGATCCTGCTTTCCGGTGGGTTGGGCGGCGTGCTCCTGGTGGCCGGCGCGGTGCTGGCCTGCGCGGGGTTGTTGTGGACCGACCGTATCGCCGAACGGGTGGGCGCGTGACGGGGTCGGTGGCCGCCGCACTCGCGGCCGCGGCTCTGCTGGTGCTGCCGATAGCGGATGGCAACGTCCGTTTGAAAGACACGAAAACCGTTGCACCCCTGCGGATAACGACCGGTAGCGCCGATCCCGCTGCGGTACCTGCCGCATTCGACCTGTTTGCCGCATGTCTGCGTGCCGGAATGCCGGCTGCAGCGGCGGCCGGGGTCGTGGCGGAGTCGGCGCCCGCGGGATTCGCGGCAGCACTACGCCGCGGTGCCGACCGGCTCGCTCTCGGAGCCGACCCCGCCGACGCATGGGACGCCGCCGGTGACGACGAGTTGCTCGCCGATTTCGCGCGGGCTGCTCGGCGATCGGCGAAATCGGGTGCTCCGCTCTCCGACACGGTGGCCGAACTGGCCGTCCGGTACCGATCCGAGGCGGAGGACCGGGTGGCCGCCGAGATCGAGCGGGCAGGTGTGCTCGTGAGCGGTCCGCTGGGGTTGTGCTTTCTGCCGGCGTTCGTGTGCCTGGGCATCGTGCCGGTGGTGATCGGCCTGGCCAGGGACGTACTCGGAGGCGGACTGCTGTGAAACGTCGGCGCGGATGGTCCGCGTCGCTGGGAGGGGGAGCAATGCGCACCATGGATCTTCGAGGTCTTCGAAGCCGCTTGTCGGTTCTCGTCGTGGAAGACGACGGCATGTCCACTGCGGAATATGCGATAGGAACCATTGCGGCGGCTGCTTTCGGTGCTGTCCTGTACACCGTCGTGACCGGCGACTCCGTCGTGTCGGCGTTGACCGGCATCGTCGAACGCGCCCTCAACACAGCCGTGTGAGGTACCGGAAAGCGAATGGTGATGACTGTGAGGCGTTTACAGGCCACCCGCCCGGGGACGCCGGGGGCGTCACCGTAGAGGCGGCCCTTGCAATCGTCAGTCTCGTCACCGTGCTGGTGCTGTGCCTCGGAGCGGTGCTGAGCATCGCATACCAGGTTCGGTGTCACGATGCAGCGCGTGAGGCTGCGCGGCTCGCCGCACGAGGTGATCACGCGCGGGCGGTCGAAGTGGCCGTCCGCGTCGCACCCCCCGACGCGCGCGTCGAGGTCCGGGAGGAAGGGGATCTGCTCGTTGCGGTCGTGACCGCCGAGAGCCCGCTGCTTCCGTTGCTTACGTTGACGGCGGAGGCGGTGTCGGTACGTGAACCGGACGGGCTCCGATGACACCGCATCTTCGCAGCACCGACGATCGCGGGAGCGCGAGCGTGATCGGCTGTGCGGTGATGGCCGCCCTCATCGCGGTTACCGCGACATTGCTGCACGTCGGGTCGGTTGTCGTCGCACGTCACCGCGCGCAAGCGGCGGCCGATCTGTCGGCGCTTGCGGTGGCCTCGGCGCTCGATCGTGGCGTCGTGGAGGCGTGCGCGGTGGCGGAGCCGATCGCGTCACGGATGCGCGTGCGAGTAGCTCGATGCGATATCGACGACTGGTACGCGGTGGTCGAGGTGACCGCTCCGTTGTCGGCGCTTTTCGGAAGGGAGGAAGCGAGAGCGGTCGCGCGGGCGGGTCCGGCAGCGGGGGCAGGCAACGAATGAGCCGAGCATCGGCGCACCGGGACTGGTGTGACGCCCATCACATGGGACGGGCGTCACACATTATTTGGAGGCTGCGGCGCTCCCCGTGCCGGACAGCGTCCCGCTGCCTCGACCCGCGGTGTAGTGCTGCGATAACACATCCGGTGGATGCAAGCGCGATTTCGCCCGGCCGACCGTGCCCGCGAGACCCCCGCTCGTCACGTTAAGGGCGCATTTCGTCGGCTTCGTCGGGCTTTCTTTCCGGCGGGGCGTGCACGGTCCTCGCTAGGCGTGTGTCTAGAGTCAACCGACGTTCCGGGCTGCATTTTCATCGTGTGGCTCACACCGACACCGTGGATCATCGCGGACTTCGTGGACAGCGGTGCTGTCCCGTTGGGGCTGAGGAAGGATTGATTTTGAGGATCAAGCGCACGATCGCGGTCGTGTCGGTGGGCTTCGTAGCCGTCGGCATGCTTGCGGCATGTGGCGGCAGTAGTGCTGCCGGCGGTAGTGAGGGCACGTACAGCCTGTACATCAATCAACCCGAGAACCCCCTGGTTCCCGGCAACACCACCGAGAGTGAGGGCAACCAGGTCCTCAAGGCGCTGTTCGCGCCCTTGGTGAACTACAACGACCAGACCAGCGAGGTCGAGTACACCGGCGTCGCAGAGTCGGTCGAGTCCGAGGACCAGGTCAACTGGACCATCAAGCTGAAGCCGGACTGGACGTTCCACGACGGGACTCCCGTCAATGCCAAGTCCTACGTCGACGCCTGGAACTACACCGCGCTGAGCACCAACGCATACGGCGCGTCGTACTTCTTCGAGAACGTGAAGGGCTACGACGATCTGCAGGCCGCAGAGGGCGGCGAGCCGGCCGCGACCGCCATGTCCGGTCTGAAGGCAGTGGACGACTCGACCATCTCGGTCGAGCTGAAGGAGCCCTTCGCGATCTACCCGATCACGCTCGGTTACTCGGCGTTCATGCCGCTGCCCGAAGCCTTCTTCTCCGATCCCGAGGGCTTCGGCCGGCGTCCGATCGGCAACGGGCCGTTCAAGGCCGACGAGGACTTCATCGACGGCCAGGGCTTCACCGTGACCAAGTACGACGACTACGCCGGTGAGAATGCCGCTCAGTCGGACGGCGTGCAGTTCAAGGTCTACACCGAACTGGCCACCGGTTACACGGACGTCCAGGCCGGTGGCCTCGACGTGATGCTGGACCTGCCGCCGGACGCGTGGGCCACCGCTCGCGATCAGTTCGGTGATCGTTACGTCGAGCGTTCTCGCCCCGACATCACCGCGTTGGGGTTCCCCACCTATGACCCGCGCTTCTCGGATCCGCGTGTCCGTGAAGCCTTCTCCATGGCTATCGATCGCGGCGCCATCACCGAGGCCATCTTCACCAACACTCGTACCCCGGCCGGGTCGTTCGCATCTCCCGTTGTCGATGGGTACCGCGAGGACGCCTGCGGCGCCAAGTGCGAGGTGAACGTCGAGCAGGCCAACAAGCTTCTCGACGAGGCCGGTTTCGATCGCAGCCAGCCGGTTGATCTGTGGTTCAACGCCGGTGGCGGGCACGACACCTGGATGACCGCGATCGGCAACCAGATCCGTACCAACCTCGGTATCGAGTACGTGCTGCGCGGAGATCTGCAGTTCGCTCAGTACCTGCCGTTGCAGGACGAGAAGGGCATGACCGGTCCGTTCCGCATGGGCTGGATCATGGACTACCCGTCGCTGTACAACTTCCTCGCGCCGGTTTACAGCACGGCGGCACTGCCGCCCGGTGGTTCGAATATGAGCTTCTACAGCAACCCGGAGTTCGACGCGGCCCTGTCGGCCGGTAACAACGCCGACTCGCTCGAGGCTGCCACGACGGAGTACCAGAAGGCCGAGGACATCCTGTTCCGCGACATGCCTGCCGCGCCGCTGTTCTACGGTCTCAACCAGGCCGTGTACAGCGACCGGGTCGACAACGTGAAGATCGACGCGTTCGGCGACATCGTGGTCGCAGACGTCACGGTCAACTGAGTGACAAGTGGTGGGGTGTTTCGCACAAGCGAGGCACCCCACCACTGTGTAGGACGTTCTGTTCCGTATAGGAGAACCCAGTGGGTCGCTTCATCACGCGCCGATTGCTGCTGACCATTCCGGTCCTGATCGGCGCCTCTTTTCTGATCTTTGCGATGGTGTACGCCCTTCCGGGCGACCCGATTCGCGCGCTCGCGGGTGATCGCCCGCTCGCGCCCGCGGTCATGGCGCAGCTTCGCGCCCAGTACAACCTCGACGATCCGTTCTTCGTCCAGTACATCAAGTACGTCGGCGGACTTCTGCAGGGCGACTTCGGTTCCGACTTCTCCGGAAGGCCGGTGCTGGACACCATCGCGCAGCGACTGCCGGTCACCATGCAGCTGACGGCGGTGGCCGTCGCCTTCGAGGTCGTCATCGGCATCACGGCCGGTGTGCTCGCCGCTCTGCGCCGCAATTCCTTCTTCGACAACCTGGTGCTCGTCTCGTCGACACTGCTGGTGTCGGTGCCGGTGTTCGTCCTCGGCTTCGTCTCCCAGTACGTTCTCGGATACAAGCTGGGTCTGTTCCCGATAGCCGGTATCAACAACGGCTGGTACAGCTTCCTGCTCCCGGGCCTGGTGCTCGCGTCGCTGTCGATGGCATACGTTGCCCGGCTGACTCGCACCGCGGTGTCGGAGTCGATGGCCGCCGATTACATTCGCACCGCGCGGGCCAAGGGCGTCGGGTATCGCCGCATCGTGGTCCGGCATGCGCTGCGTAACAGCTTGATACCCGTGGTGACCTTCATCGGCGCCGATATCGGCGCGCTGCTGGGCGGCGCGATCATCACCGAATCGGTGTTCAACATTCCCGGACTGGGCCGCGCAATCTTCGACGCTGTACAGAACCAGGAAGGTGCGGTCGTCGTCGGCATCGTCACGCTGATGGTCTTCTTCTACATCTTCTTCAACCTCGTCGTGGACGTGCTGTACGCATTCCTCGACCCCCGGATCAGATACGAGTAGTGGTATGGATTCCAAAAATGCCGAGGCCGCCCGTACGCATGCCGTGGAGGAGGGCGAGCCGGGCAATGTCATGACGGGCGAAGCCGTACAACTGGTCGGCCAGGCGAGCTTGTGGGGCAACGCGTGGAAGAAGTTGCGCCGCAGTGTGTTCTTCTGGTTCGGCGCCATCATCACCGCCGTCCTGGTGATGATGGCGTTGGTGCCGCAGTTGTTCGCCCGCGGCATCGACCCTCGGGCGTGCAACCTGTCCGACAGCCGCCGACCACCGAGTGCACAGCACTGGTTCGGAACGGATCTTCAGGGCTGCGACTACTACGCCAACGTGATCTACGGTGCCCGCGTCTCCCTGAGCATCGGCCTCCTCGCAGTCATCGGTGTCCTGATCGTCGGTGTGCTGATCGGTGCGCTCGCCGGCTATTTCGGTGGCACCCTCGACAGCGTGCTCGCCCGTTTCACCGACATCTTCTTCGGCATCCCGCTCTTGCTCGGCGCGCTGGTGCTGCTGACGGTGACGTCCGAGCGAACCATCTGGACCGTGGCGCTGGCACTGATCACCTTCGGCTGGATGACCGCGATGCGCCTGGTGCGCTCGTCGGTTATCGCCATCAAGGAGAGCGAGTACGTTCAGGCCGCCCAGGTGCTGGGAGCCTCGACCTTCCGCATCCTGGTCCGGCACATTCTGCCGAACGCGCTGACCCCTGTTCTGGTCTACGCCACCATCGCCGTCGGTACGTTCATTGCCGCGGAATCGGCACTGTCGTACCTCGGTATCGGCCTGCAAATGCCCGCCATGTCGTGGGGCCTGCAGATCAACCTGGGCCAGAACTACATCTCGACGTCGCCGCACCTGGTGCTGTTCCCGGCCGCGTTCCTGTCGGTGACCGTGCTGGCCTTCATTCTCATGGGTGATGCGCTGCGAGATGCGCTCGACCCGAAACGGAGCTGACGCAATGAGTGTCGACACGATCGACGAGACCACGACCGACCGCGCAATCCTCGGAGTCTCCGGTCTGACCATCGACTTCGAGGTGGACAAGACCTGGAGAACAGCCGTACGCGACGTCTCGTTCGAGGTGGCGCGGGGCGAGATCCTGGCGATCGTCGGCGAATCCGGATCGGGTAAATCGACGACGGCCATGGCCGTACCGGGTCTGCTCGCCGACAACAGCCGAGTCCGCGGCAGCATCACTCTCGACGGTCGTGAACTCGTCGGTCTGTCGGAACGTGAACTGAACTCGGTGCGCGGCAAGGATATTGCCGTGATCTTCCAGGAGCCCATGACGGCTCTGAACCCCGTCTACACGATCGGGTGGCAGATCACCGAGGCCATTCGCTCGCACTCGGACATGACCAAGGCGCAGGCCAAGGAGCGTGTGATCGAGCTGCTCCGTCTCGTGGATATGCCCGAACCGGAGAAGCGGGTCAAGTACTACCCGCATCAGCTTTCCGGCGGTCAGCGCCAACGGGCGATGATCGCGCAGGCCCTGGCCTCCGAACCGGCGGTGCTCATCGCCGACGAGCCCACCACCGCGCTCGACGTCACAGTGCAGGCCGAGATCCTGCAGCTAATGCGGGATCTGCGCGAACGCGTGGACGCCGCGATCGTGCTCATCACGCACGACATGGGTGTTGTCGCCGACATGGCCGACCGCATCCTCGTCATGCGCAACGGTGCCATCGTCGAGCAGGGGACGTCGGACAAGGTCTTCAACAAGCCGGAGCACGCCTACACCCGTGAACTGCTGGCGTCGGTGCCCCACCTCGGCTCGCGAGTCGGCGAGGCCGGAACCGACGACACCCCGGACGTGCGGTACGCACTCGAAATCGTCGACGGCGTGATCGAGTACCCCGGGGCGCGTCGCAACAGCGGCTTCCGGGCGGTCGACGGCGTCAGCCTCAACATCGAGCCCGGTGAGGTCGTGGGACTCGTCGGAGAGTCGGGTTCGGGCAAGTCGACGATCGGCAAGGCCGTAGTGGGATTGCTCAAGCTGCACTCCGGCTCGCTGTCCGTGGCAGGCACCGACATCACGAAGATGTCGACACGCGATCTGCGCCCGGTGCGTCGCAAGGTCGGCATCGTGTTCCAGGATCCGGGTTCGTCGCTGAACCCGCGCTGGCCCATCGGACAGTCCATCGGCGAGCCGATGCTGCTGCACACCGAAATGGACCGCACCCAGCGCGACAAGAAGGTCGAGGAACTGCTCGACCAGGTTCAGCTGCCGCGAGACATGCGCAACCGCTACCCGCATCAGCTTTCCGGCGGGCAGCGTCAGCGCGTGGGTATCGCCCGGGCGCTGGCTCTCGAACCGACACTGCTGGTGGCGGACGAACCGACGTCGGCGCTCGACGTCTCGGTGCAGGCCAAGGTGCTCGAGCTGTTCCAGGAATTGCAGCGCGAATACGGCTTCGCATGCTTGTTCATCAGCCACGACCTTGCCGTCGTGGAGGTGCTTGCACGTCGTATCGCGGTGATGCGGGCCGGCAAGCTCGTGGAGTTCGACCGGACCGATCGTATTCTGCGGTCGCCGTCCGATCCGTACACCAAGCGGTTGCTGGCGGCTGTCCCGGTTCCGGACCCGGCCCAGCAGGCGCTCCGGCGGAAAGAGCGTGCGGCACTGCTGGCCGCCGAACGTGCCGAGGACGAGCACGCGCCGGTGGTCTGACGGCTGTAGTGCGGTGTCAGTCCTGGCTGCCGATCGCGTCGAGCACGGCGGTCAGGACGAGCACGGCGCCCGATTTGTCGAGCGGATCGTTGCCGTTGCCGCACTTGGGTGAATACACGCAGGACGGGCAACCCGAGACGCACTCGCACGCTGCGACGGCGTCTCGGGTTGCCTCGAGCCATTGCGAGATCCGGCGGTACCCTCGCTCGGCGAATCCGGCACCGCCGGGCTGCCCGTCGTAGACGAAGACCGTGGGAAGACCGGTGTCCGGGTGCAGGTCGGTGGAGACGCCGCCGATATCCCCTCGATCGCACGTCGCGACGAGGGGGAGCAAACCGATCGCCGCGTGTTCGGCGGCGTGGAGCGCACCCGGGATCCGCTCGGCCGTGAGGCCGATCTGCGAGAGCAGTCCGGGATCGACGGTGTACATCACCGCGCGGGTCGCAAGGGTCTGCTCGGGCATCTCCAGCGGGATCTGATCGAGGATCTCGCCGGAGGGCAGACGTCGGAGGTATCCGACCACCTGATGCGTCACCTCGACACGCACCGCCGCGACGGTGACGGGGCCGTGGTCCCGATGCTCGTCGATCGACGTGCAGCAGATCTCCGTGACTTCGCGTGCGGTGGTGGACCATTCGGGGTCCTCGGCGTGGACGAGTGCGATTCCGTCGTCGAGGTGCAGTTCGTCGACGACGAAGGATTCCCCGCGATGCAGGTGCACGGCACCCGGATGCATCGTCGCGGGCGCGCGACTGCCTTCGACGGTGCCGAGCATCCGCCCGGTTTCCGCTTCCACGATCGCGACCTGCCCGCCGATGCCGCCGCGGATGTCGATCTCCGCGTGCGGATGCGTACCGGGAGTGACGAACCAGCCGTGGGGACGTCTGCGGACGAGGCCGTCCTCTGCGAGGCGAGTGAGGACTTCCCACGCGTCGTATTCCTCGACTTCGGTGTCGCTCAGCGGCTTTTCGGATGCCGCGCAGAGCAACTGCGGCCCCAGGACGTACGGGTTCGCCGGGTCGGTCACGGTCGACTCGACCGGCCTGCCCAGCAACGCCTGAGGATGGTGCACCAGATACGTGTCGAGGGGGTCGTCGCGGGCGACCAGCACCACCAGCGACCCCTGCCCGCGCCGCCCGGCGCGGCCGCCCTGCTGCCAGAACGAGGCCACGGTGCCGGGGAATCCCGCGACGACGACCGCGTCGAGACCGGCGATGTCCACTCCGAGTTCGAGTGCGTTCGTACTTGCCACCCCGAGCAGACGTCCGTCCGAGATTGCCGCCTCGAGGTCGCGGCGATCTTCCGCGAGGTAACCGGCGCGGTAGGCGGCAACGCGATCGACCAGGTCGGGCGCTGCCGCGGCGAGCAACCGTCGCGCGCCCATGGCCGTGAGTTCCGCACCGTGCCGGGATCGCACGAACGTCAGCGTCCGTGCACCTTCGACGACGAGGTCGGCGAGCAACCGGGCCGCTTCGGTCCCGGCCGCGCGTCGCACGGGAGCCCCGTGTTCTCCGGTGACCTCACGCAGCAACGGAGGTTCCCACATCGCGACGGTCCTGGGTCCGTGTGGCGACCCGTCCTCGGTCACCGCACGGCAGGGCGCGCCGATCAGCCGGGATGCCGCCGCGGCAGGTTCCGCAGTCGTGGCGGAGGCCAGGACGAAGACGGGATCGGCGCCGTAGTGTCGGGCCAGCCGCCGGAGCCGGCGCAGGATCAGTGCGACGTGCGACCCGAAAACTCCTCGGTACGAGTGGCATTCGTCGATAACCACGTATTTCAGCCGACGCAGCATCCGCGCCCACCGTGCGTGCCCGGGTAGCAGTGACACGTGCAACATGTCGGGATTGGTGAAAACCCACCGTGAGTGCCGGCGCGCCCACTGCCGCATCTCCGTGCTGGTGTCGCCGTCGTACGCGCACGCGGCCACGGTCGACAGTGCCGGATCCATCATGGTCAGTTCGGTGACCGACCGAAGCTGGTCTGCCCCGAGGGCCTTGGTCGGTGCCAGGTACAGGGCGGTGGCCTGTGGATCGTTCGCCAGCGCGGTGAGTACCGGAAGCTGGTAAGCAGTCGACTTGCCGGATGCCGTTCCGGTGGCGACGACGACGTTCTCCCCGTTCGCGGCGAGATCGGCCGCTTCCGCCTGATGGCTCCAGAGTTGCGGTACTCCGTGCTCGCGCAGCGCCCGGACCACGGGTTCGGCAGCCCACAGCGGCCAATCGGTGTGCCGCGCATGCCGCGCCGGCAACGCCGCGACATGGGTGAGCGGGGATTCGCCGGCCGGGGTTCCCGCCAGAAGCCGGTCGAGAAGTTCGCGTCCGTAGGTGGCAGCAGTGCCGTCACCCGGATCGAACGGGGGTGAGCTGGGCACGAAACGCTCCGGGGGTTGCGGGGTCGAACAAGAGGGGTCGAACAAGAGGGCAGAAACCACTACCGGTCGGTAATGCTACCGACGCTCGGGCGGCTGCAAATTTTCTGGGACGTTTGTGCCCATTAGTACTGTTGCGACCGACTTGGACATGGTTGACTGACACTCGGTCGCAGCTTCTGTGTTCGTGGACTTGAGAAAGTGAACGCTCGCAGGATCGATGGTTGCGAGCGCGGTGCTTTGCTCTTCCAACGGGGGACTCGGAAGTACAGCGGTCGGAACCGGGGCCGGGCGGGCCGCGTTTCCGGCGGTCTGTCGAATCCGGTGTTAGAAAGAGAAGGAAAAGCATGGCACAGGGCACTGTGAAGTGGTTCAACGCGGAGAAGGGCTTCGGCTTCATCGCTCCGGAGGACGGCTCCGCCGACGTATTCGTTCACTACTCCGAGATCCAGGGCGCGGGCTTCCGCACCCTCGAGGAGAACCAGCGCGTGGAGTTCGAGGTCGGTCAGGGCACCAAGGGCCCGCAGGCCACCGGCGTCCGCGCCGTCTGAGAGATTGCTCCTTTGAGCACAAGGTGAGGCTCGATTCCTCACCTGAATCGTCCCCCGTCACCTCCGGTGATGGGGGACGATGCATTTCCGGGTATCGATCGGCCGGAAGGAGGGTGAATGAGCCAACTGTCGTTCTTCGGCGCCGAGCTCGGCCCGCCCGCGGTCGCGGACCTGAGCGGACTGCTCGCCGCGCACGGCACGGTCGTGGTCCGAGACGATCGTGCTCGCGTCTCCGTGGTCGTCGACGCCCCATGGCGGGCCGACGCCATCGCGCGTCTCATGACCGAGGCCGGTCTGGAACCGGAGTTCGCCGACACCGAGGACGGCCGTACTGAGGTGTACACGCAATTCGTCGCCGAGACGATGCCGTTGGCCGCGGAGTGGATGCGCGGCTCCGTGAAGACGGTGCCCTTCGAGTGGGTGCCGAGTTCGCGAGCCCAGCGGGCATGGTTCCTCGCTGCCGGCCGCAAGGAAGCGGACGGCGAGCGGTACGTCCTCGGGCTCGATCCGCACACACCCGACACTCACGCGCCCCTCGCGGAAGCCTTCCTGCGGGCGGGAATCGCACCGACTCTGATCGGCACCCGGGGGCCCTCGCCGGGCCTGCGCGTGTCCGGCCGCAGGCGGCTGACCAGGCTCGTCGAGAACATCGGGGCACCACCGGACGACCCCCGCGCACGGGAGGTCTGGCCGTATCCAGGGCAGGTGGAACACCACACGCGATGAGCCGTTCCCCGAGGATGTGCGACCCTGTGTGTGGCTACGTCGGGGGAATGTGGTCGGTATACATGTCTTCGAGAAGCGCGACATGTCGGTAGAGGGAAGGCACAGGCGGCACGGTGGCAGCAGACAAGAGCACTTCGGACGGCTCCTCGGGTACGCGTCGGCTGGTCATCGTCGAATCCCCGACCAAGGCGAAAAAAATCGCCCCCTACCTGGGGCGCGATTACGTGGTCGAGGCGTCCGTCGGTCATATCAGGGATCTGCCGCGCGGTGCTGCGGATGTCCCTGCCAAATACAAGGGTGAGTCGTGGGCCCGCCTCGGCGTCGACGTCGATCACGATTTCGAGCCGCTCTACGTCGTCAGCCCGGAGAAGAAGTCCAAGGTCTCCGAACTGAAGAGCCTTCTCAAGGACGCCGACGAGCTCTATCTCGCGACCGACCCCGACCGTGAGGGCGAAGCGATCGCCTGGCACCTGCTGGAGACGCTCAAGCCCAAGGTGCCGGTCCGTCGCATGGTCTTCCACGAGATCACCGAGTCCGCGATCCGTGCTGCCGCCGAGAACACTCGCGAGCTGGACACCGATCTCGTCGACGCGCAGGAAACCCGCCGCATCCTCGACCGGCTGTACGGCTACGAAGTCAGCCCGGTGTTGTGGAAGAAGGTCATGCCGCGCTTGTCGGCAGGGCGCGTGCAGTCCGTGGCCACTCGCATCATCGTTCGGCGCGAACGCGAACGGATGGCTTTCCGCTCGGCCGAGTACTGGGACATCGCGGCGACCATGGATGCGGGCGAATCTGCAAGCCCTCGTTCGTTCGGTGCGCGCCTGGTGGGAATCGACGGCTCCCGGGTCGCCTCGGGGCGTGACTTCGGCGCGGACGGCAAACTCAAGTCCGACAGTGTCGTGGTTCTGGACGAGAGCCATGCGCGTCGTCTCGCCGAGGCGCTCGCCGGCACCGCGCTGACCGTCTCGTCGGCCGAGAGCAAGCCGTACACCCGCAAGCCGTACGCGCCGTTCATGACGTCGACGCTGCAGCAGGAAGCCGGGCGCAAGCTGCGGTTCTCGTCGGAGCGCACCATGCGCATCGCGCAGCGGCTGTACGAGAACGGCTACATCACGTACATGCGTACGGACTCCACGACGCTGTCCGAATCGGCGATCGCGGCGGCCCGTGCCCAGGCGACTCAGCTGTACGGCGCAGAGTACGTGCATCCGACCCCGCGTCAGTACACCCGTAAGGTCAAGAACGCGCAGGAGGCGCACGAGGCGATCCGCCCCGCGGGCGACGTGTTCGCCACCCCGGGCGAACTGCATTCGCGTCTCGACACGGACGAGTTCCGCCTCTACGAGCTGATCTGGCAGCGCACCGTCGCGTCGCAGATGGCCGACGTGCGCGGAACCACCCTCACCCTCCGGATCACCGGCACCGCCGGTACCGGCGAGGAGTGCACGTTCTCGTCCTCGGGCCGCACGATCACGTTCGCCGGCTTCCTGAAGGCCTACGTCGAAAGTGTCGACGAAGAGGCCGGTGGACATTCCGACGACGCCGAGTCGCGCCTCCCGAACCTCAGCGAAGGTGCCGCGGTCACCGCGACGAAGCTCGATCCCGACGGTCACTCCACGAACCCGCCGGCCCGGTACACCGAGGCGAGCCTGATCAAGACGCTCGAAGAACTCGGTATCGGCCGGCCGTCGACCTACGCCTCGATCATCAAAACGATCCTCGATCGCGGATACGTCTACAAGCGCGGTAGCGCGCTCGTCCCGTCCTGGGTGGCGTTCGCCGTCATCGGCTTGCTCGAATCGCACTTCTCCCAGCTCGTGAACTACGACTTCACTGCCGGCATGGAGGACGACCTCGACGAGATCGCCTCCGGACACGAACACCGCACCGACTGGCTGACGCGGTTCTACTTCGGCGGTGAGTACGGCGGTGAGGAATCCGTCGCACGACAGGGCGGACTGAAGAAGCTCGTCAGCGAGAACCTCGAGGACATCGACGCCCGCGAGATCAACTCGATCCGCCTGTTCGACGATGCGGAGGGTCGCGAGATCCACGTCCGCGTCGGACGCTTCGGCCCGTATCTCGAGCGGATGGTGGTCAACCCGGACGACCCGGACGGCGACCCGATCTCCCAGCGCGCGAACCTGCCAGACGACCTGCCGCCCGATGAGCTGACCCTCGAATACGCGGAGAAGCTGTTCTCCACGCCTCAGGAGGGGCGCGTGCTCGGCGTCGATCCGGCGACCGGCCACGAGATCGTCGCGCGCGAAGGCCGCTTCGGTCCCTACGTCACCGAGTTGCTGCCCGAACCGACACCGGAACCGGAACCCGAGCCGGACGTGACCCCGATCCCCGTCGACGAGGTCGAGGGCGCCGGGGGCGGCACGAAGACGGCGACGAAGAAGGCTGTCGCCAAGAAAGCCGCGAAGAAAGCTCCGGCGAAGAAGGCCGCCAAGAAGGCCACCGGCCCGAAGCCGCGTACCGCGTCGCTGCTCAAGACGATGGATCTGTCGACGGTGACGTTGGAGGACGCGCTGCGGTTGCTGTCTCTTCCCCGCGTCGTGGGTGTCGATCCCGAGTCCGGTGAGGAGATCACGGCGCAGAACGGTCGCTACGGGCCGTACCTCAAGAAGGGCACCGACTCGCGTTCGCTCGCCGACGAGGAACAGATGTTCACCGTCACGCTCGACGAAGCGCTGAAGATCTATGCCGAGCCGAAGCGGCGGGGACGGCAGGCGTCCGCCACTCCGCCTCTGCGTGAGCTGGGTGTCGACCCGGTGAGCGAAAAGCCCATGGTGATCAAGGACGGGCGGTTCGGTCCCTATGTCACCGACGGCGAGACCAACGCGAGCCTGCGCAAGGGCGACGAGGTCCCGACGATCACCGACGAGCGGGCTTCCGAGTTGCTCGCCGACCGGCGTGCGCGCGGTCCCGTGAAGAAGGCCACCAAGAAGGCCGCTGCGAAGAAGTCGCCCGCCAAGAAGACCGCTGCGAAGAAGACAGCAGCGAAGAAGGCGCCGGCCAAGAAAGCCGCGGCGAAGAAGACAGCGGACTGATCCGGCCCGGGCACCTACCCTTGCGGTGTGTATCGCGAGTGGGTGTCCGGGATCTCCGGGGTCGTCGCGTTGGAGGCGACTCGAGTTCCCTCCGAATCGGGCGGTAACACGGTTCTGCCCGACGGGTGCATGGATCTGATCTGGCACGAAGACGGTTTCCTCGTCGCCGGTCCCGACACGCGTGCCCAGTTCTCGGATCTCGCGACGCGGCGGAATCTGACCGCCGTGCGGTTCGCGCCGGGCCTCGGGCCCGCCTTCTTGCGCGTCGACGCATCCGAACTGCGTGACCAGCGCGTCTCCCTCGACCAGATCTGGGCGCCTCGCCGGGTCCGCGACATCGTCGCGGCCGTCGAAAGTGGTCCGAGGTCCGGTCTCGTCGATGCTGTGCGGCGCGATCTGGAAGACGCTCGTCGAAGCCCTCTGTCCGGGCTCGCGCGCGCACTCGGATCGGGCATGACGGTCCCCGAGGCCGCGTCGGTGATCGGATGGAGCGAACGAACTCTCCGTCGGCGCGCGCACCAGGCGTTCGGCTACGGGCCGAAGACGCTGTCGCGAGTCCTGCGGTTCCAGCGCGCGGTCGCACGCGCTCGCGCGGGCGAAGACCCTGCCGCCATCGCGGCCGAGTGCGGTTACAGCGACCAGCCACACCTCGCGCGAGAGGTTCGCACACTGTCCGGCTCGACGCTCGACGCTCGGCGACCTCGTCCGCCGGTCGTCCGGGCCGTGATCAGTCGGGGAGCGCGGCGAACAGGTCGATGCTGTGGCCGTCCGGGTCGAGCACGCACGCGTAGCGCTGTCCCCACACCGCGTCCCACGGCTTCATCGCCGGGGCGCACCCGACGGCTACGAGTGACGCGTACGTCTCGTCGACCTCGCTCGGGGAACCACAGTCGAAGGCGAGGCTCGGACCTCCCTGCCCGGGCTCGAAATCCGGATCGAAGGAGCTGACGGATTCGATCGTGTCCCACATGAGACGCACGCCGCCGGCAGTGGTCACCTCGAAGTGCGGCACGTCCGGAGCTTCGGTGGGCAGATCGAGGCCGAGTCGGCGGTAACACTCGAACGAGCGTCCCAAGTCCTCGACAACCAGTCCGACGGCAGAGAAGTGAATGGTCATGAGCCGACGGTAGGGCGCGCCGGACAGGCAGGTCTTGAACATTTCGGACAGCCGGACAGAACAGGTCGGTCCCGGTCGTTACGCTGGTCGGTATGCCCGGTGTCTTCGATCGTCTCGTCGGTCAGCGCGATGTCGAGACGGATCTCGTCGCCGCCGCTGTGGCCGCGCGCAACGGAGATGCCAGCTCGGCGATGACGCATTCGTGGCTGTTCACCGGGCCGCCGGGATCCGGTAGGTCCATCGCGGCGCTGTGCTTCGCGGCCGCACTCCAGTGCACCGACGAACAGACTCCCGGATGCGGGCGCTGCCACGCGTGCACCACCACGATGGCGGGCACCCACGGCGATGTGCGACGGGTGATCCCCGAAGGCCTGACCATCAGTGTCAAGGCGATGCGTGCCATCGTGCAGGTCGCGTCGCGCCGTCCCAGCACCGGCCGGTGGCAGGTGGTGGTGATCGAGGACGCGGACCGTCTGACGGAGGGCGCTGCGAATGCGCTGTTGAAGGTGGTCGAGGAACCGCCGCAGCGAACCGTCTTCCTGCTGTGCGCTCCGTCGACCGATCCCGAAGACATCTCGGTGACGCTTCGGTCGCGCTGCCGGCACGTCGGCCTCGTCACTCCGAGCGCGGCGTCGATCGCCGAGGTCCTGCAACTGCGTGACGGCATCGACGAGAAGACCGCGACATGGGCCGCCTCGGTGAGTGCGGGGCACGTCGGCCGAGCCCGGCGTCTGGCCACCGACACCATCGCCCGCGACAACCGCAAGCGTGCGCTCGACCTCGCCGGTGCCGTGCTCCGCGCCGCGACGACGTACTCCGCAGTCGAAGACCTCGGACGCAACGCCGAGGCCGAGGCCAAGGAGATCAGTGTCGAACGCGACGAGCGCGAGACCGAGGAACTCCGGACGGCGCTCGGCGCAGGAGGCACGGGTAAGGGTGCGGCGGGTGCGCTCCGGGGTTCGGCCGGTGTCCTCAAAGAACTCGAGCGTACGCAGAAGTCCCGGAAGACCCGGACCGAGCGCGACATCATGGACCGCGCACTCATCGACCTCGCGGGCTTGTATCGCGACGCCCTGGCGCACGCGTTCGGTTCGTCTGCGACGCCCAACCACCCCGACATGACCGAACGAGCTGCGGATCTGGCGTCCCGAACCCGGCCGGAGTCTCTGCTCGACTGCATAGAAGCGATTCTCGAGTGCCGCGAAGCGCTTGCGCAGAACGTCAAGCCCAAGTTCGCGTTGGCCGCGATGGCCGCGCGCTTGAGTGCTGCATTCCGGTGACTGAGGTGCCGGTTTGCATCCCGGTGGGGGTAGTCCGCTAGACTTCGGACGCCGAACGGCATGCTGCCTTAGCTCAGTCGGTAGAGCATTTCACTCGTAATGAAAAGGTCGTCGGTTCGATTCCGACAGGCAGCTCCACGAAGAGCCCCTCACCCCAGCGGTGAGGGGCTTTTCTGGTTCCGAGGCTCAACGGCCCTCGCGCCGGGTCGTGCGAACGTGGACGATGGAGCCATGTTGATGGAAATCTTCTCCCTGGTCCTGATCATCGGTGCCCTCGTCGTGGTGATCCCCATGGCGATCCGCGTATTCCGGGATCGCGACGACCGGTGACACACCCTTCGCAGCGCTCGACAACCACAACCGGCGCACTCATGCTCGGTATATGGCTGACTCTCTGAAGGACCGGGTGCGCGAGAAGATCATGCGTCAGCGCGCGGAGGACGGCGGCCGGCCGATCGACGACGCCGAGGCCGACGATTCGCGGGTGACGGATATCGACAGCGATCTCGCTCGGCTCGAGCTGGCCGGGGACGACGACGCCGTCGTCCAGAGCCTCGCTGCGAAGTACTGGGTGCCTTGATCCGCTCGAAAACGACGTTGACCTGGCGATTTGGTGTTTGTGGGGGTGCTCGCGTAACTTAATCCAGGTCAGAGCGACACGGACACCGACCCGGACCGACAGGGACTGGG